>JANOYR010000255.1:0-25602 GCA_031428975.1 Polaromonas sp.
GGCCCTAGCGGCCTGCTACATGGGGCGTTGCCCCATGCCCCAATAGCCGATCTTTGCCAGTCTGATGCGCTGTACACTCTCACAGTTGTGACATTTCTACTTTGGGCTGAGGTGTGACATTTCTACTTTGCACTGACAATAGGTTTTGTAGTCTAGACCCGCTGCTAACATCAGGTCTTCGCCATACACCGCTTTGGTGGCCATGCCTACCAGCGGCAGGCTCACATAGGCAGCGCAGTCCGCCTGAGTAAAAGCATCGCCCGCCACAAAAGGGGCAAATTTGGCCAACGCTTTAAAAGCAGCAATATTGGCGTCGAGCTGCTTACGCACCCGAGCTTTCGTACCATCGCTTACCGTGCCACCAAAAAAAGCCTGCGGGTATAAATCGCGCACCACCAGTTCCAAGTGCAGGTCAATATACACAATTAATTCACGCACTTTGGCCGCTGCATAGGCATCGGCTGGCATGAGAGCGGGTGTGGGGTACGCCGCCTCTAGGTATTCCAATATGGCTTGGCTCTCGCACAAGCCGCCTTGGGGCGTGCGAATAAAAGGAATTTTGGCCAACGGTGAGGCCGCCAACACCGCAGGGTCAGTGCTCTTTGTCATGACCACCTCTTCGGTAAATGGGATATTTTTTTCTAGCAAAGCCAGTTTGACTTTGTTGTAGTAATTGGAGATGGGGAAACCACAGAGTGTGATCATGGTCAAAGTCTTTCAAGGGTTGAGGCTAAGCGCCCATACAAAATGGGGGAACAAGCGAGTGTAGAACAAGCTTTGGGGCAAACCAGTTATATGCGTGACAGAGCCCACAATTGGTGACAATAGCGATATGACCACACCCAGCCAATTTGCCCCAAAAACCACCGCCGACACCACCGTTGAAGGCTTGCGGTTGCGCTTCGGTGCTCGGCTGCGCTGGTATTTGCTGCTCTCGCTCATGCTGGGAGTCATGGCCTCGGTGATGTCTTCCACCATCATGAATGTGGGCATACCCGACATGAGCCGGCATTTTGCGCTGTCGCAAGAAAGCGCCCAGTGGGTCAGCTCGGGCTTTATGGTGGCCATGACGGTGTCGATGCTGACCACGCCTTGGCTGCTGGCCCGCTACGGGTATCGGCGCACCTATGTGGGCTGCATGATGGTGCTTTTGGCGGGGGGCTTGGCAGGGGGAATGGCCAGCACCTACCCTCTGGTGTTGCTGGCACGGGTGGCCGAGGGCTTGGCGGCAGGCATTGTGCAGCCGATTCCTTTTATTGTGATTCAACGCGCTTTTGAGCCGCACGAGCAAGGGCGGGCGAGCGGAATTTTTGGCATGGGCGTGGTGCTTGCACCCGCCATTGGTCCGAGCATTGGCGGCGTGTTGGTTGACTGGTTTGGCTGGCGCTCTATATTTTTCATGGTGGTGCCATTGTGCGCACTGGCCATTGGCCTAGCGTATCGGTTTGTGCCCACCAGTGCGCCCGGTGGCGCTGCGGCAGTGCGCGGCGACAGTTTAGACACTAAAGGCTTGCTCTTGGGGACGGCAGGCACACTGTGCTTGCTCAACGGTTTGGTGCAGTTGCGCGGAGATACACCGCAGCAAGCTTGGGCTTTGCTGGGGCTGGCGGCGCTGGCCTTTGCGGTGTTTGTTTGGTGGCAAAAACGCATCGCGGTATCAGGCAGAGAGCCTTTGATGAATTTGGCACTGTTTGGCTACCGCCAGTTTGCCATGGGCAGTTTGGTGGCGTTTATTTACGGCATGGCCTTGTTTGGCTCTACCTATCTGTTGCCAGTTTATATGCAGGTGGGCTTGCAACTGTCGGCCTCCAAGGTAGGGGCGATTTTGCTGCCAGCGGGCATTGTGTTGGCCGTCACTATCTCGGCCGTGGGGCGGCTGGCAGATCGGCATCCCACTTGGTTGTTGGTGGCCACTGGTTTGCTTCTCTTGTCTGCTTCCTTTGGCCTCATGCTGCTGCTGCGTTTAGACAGCCCATTGTGGCCTTTGGTGGCGATCACTATAGTGAGCCGCACTGGGCTGGGATTTATTTTGCCTTCGCTTAATTTAGGAGCCATGCGGCCGCTGGACAAAGCCTTGATTTCGCAGGGCGCTAGCAGTATCAATTTTTTGCGTATGCTGGGCGGTGCCTCAGGTGTCAGTCTGTGTGCGGTGCTGCTCGAGTGGCGTTTAGCGGTGCACGGCGACAACTTGAGCAACCCCGTGAGTAGCGCCGCGCGGCTGGCCGCTTTTGACGAGGTTTTTGCCATGCTCGCCGCGCTGTGCGCAGTAGCCATTTTTGCTGCTTGGCAGCTCAAGCCCACCACGCCAAAAACCGATTCAAAAACCAACGAATAGCCATGAAAAAAGAGCATATTGCCCTGTTTTTTGCCACCCTAAAAGCAGCCAATCCGCAGCCCAACACCGAGCTGCATTACACCAGCGTGTTTGAACTGCTCACCGCCGTGCTTTTGAGTGCGCAGGCCACCGACGTGGGGGTTAACAAGGCCACACGCAGGCTTTTTCCTGTGGCCAACACACCTGCTGCCATCTATGCGCTGGGGCTAGACGGGCTAGAGGGCTATATCAAAACCATTGGCCTGTACCACAGCAAAGCCAAGCATTTACTCGAAACCTGCCGCATCTTGGTGGAACAACACGACAGCATCGTGCCGCGCACCCGAGAAGCCCTAGAAGCCCTGCCCGGCGTAGGGCGCAAGACGGCTAACGTGGTGCTCAATGTGGCCTTTGGGCAGCCCACCATGGCGGTGGACACGCATATTTTCCGCATGGGTAACCGCACCGGACTTGCACCGGGAAAAACGCCATTTGAGGTAGAAACCAAACTGGTTCAACGCATCCCCGCGCAGTATTTGGTAGATGCCCACCATTGGCTGATTTTGCATGGCCGCTACATCTGCCAAGCGCGGCGGCCGCTGTGTGCACAATGCGGTGTGGCGCAGTATTGCAGCTTCAAAGGCAAGGATTTTACAAAGCCATGAAAACTATACAATTCATAGCAATATATGTCCTTTTGACGGTGACATTGCCTGTTTTCGCTCAACAAATAAGCGTTATAGACGACGCGGGAACCGCCATCACACTGGCCAAGCCTGCCAAGCGCATCATCACCCTTGCGCCCAATTTGGCCGAACTGGTCTATGCGGCGGGCGCAGGGGATGCGATGGTAGCCGCCACCCGCTTTAGCGACTACCCCGAAGCAGTGAAAAAGCTGCCCATTGTGGGCGATGCCTTTGCGCTCAATTTAGAGGCGATTAGCGCCGCCAAGCCCGATGTGGTGTTTGTCTGGCTCAGCGGCACCGCGCAGCGCCAGCGCGATGCCCTTAAAAAACTGGGCATTCCTGTGTTTGAAAGCGAAATACGCGATGTGCAAGGCATTGCCGACACGCTCATGCGCATGGGCACGCTGGCGGGCACGCTGCCAGCGGCGCGGCAAGAGGCCGCTGGGGTGCAAAAGCAGTGGCAAGACTTCATTCAAAAATACCAAGGCGCAAGCCCTGTGCGCATTTTTTACCAAGTGTGGGACGCACCGCTCATGACTTTTAACGGCCAGCACCTCATCAGCCAAGCAGCGCGCGTCTGCGGCGGCGTGCAAGGCTTTGACAGCTTGGCCGCACTCACCCCCACCGTGGGGCGCGAGGCAGTGCTGGCATACAACCCGCAACTGATCCTGACGGGAGGCGACAGCGCAAAAGCCCTGCAAGCATGGAAAAAACTCCCGCAGATCGCAGCCGTGCAAACAGGGCAACTCAAAACCGTCAACGCCGCCCTGCTCTCCCGCATGGGCCCACGCTTTGTGGCCAGCGCTGCGCAAATGTGTGACACCATTGCGCAAACGCGGCGCTTGGTGGCGCAGACTACAGCGCCTGCGCCCTTGAGTGCACCCGTAAGTGCGCCCTTAACTGCTCCGTTGAGTGCTCGTCCTATTGCGCCTATGAATGCACCCAATCCTGCGTCAGAATCCAAATCCGCCCCCAAGGATGCCAAATGACCCAGTCCAGACGTGTATTTATAAAAAATTCTACCAACGTCAGCGTCATATGGTCATTGTCTGCTCCACTATTAGGAGTATTTCCACTCTCAGTGCATGCGCAAGCTGACTACCCCAGTCGCCCCATCAAAATCGTGGTGGGCTTCCCTGCGGGCGGCGGTACCGATGTGTTTGCACGCGCCCTGGCGCAAGCCCTCGCGCCGCTGCTAGGGCAAAGCGTAGTGGTAGACAACAAGGCGGGCGCCGGCGGCGTAATTGCCAGCACCAGCATGCTGCAAAGCCCTGCCGACGGCTACACCCTGCTCATGGGCTCCACGTCTACACAGGCCATTGCACCCCAGTTGTATGCCAAGCGCCCCTACGCAGCGGCTGACTTCACTCCCATTGCCCACGTGGCCTCGGTGGGCATCGTGTTGGTGGCACACCCCAGCGCACCTTTTAGCAGCGTGGCCGAGTTAGTGGCGCACGCCAAAAGCCGCCCCGGCCAGCTCAACTACGCTTCCGGCGGTAACGGCGTTACCAACCACTTGGCCATGGAGCTTTTCAAGCGCCGCACCGGCACATTCATCACCCACATACCGTATCGCGGCTCAGCCCCTGCCCTGCAAGACGTGATTGCTGGCCAAGTACCGCTCATGTTTGACTCGATAGCCTCGGCTGGGGCACACATCCGCGCAGGCAAAGTCAAGGCGCTGGGCATAGCAGGTGCGCAGCGCGCTGAGGCATTGCCCGGCGTGCCTACCATTGCAGAGTCTGGCGGCGCATTTAACGGATTCGACACACCGGGCTGGGTAGCACTCTACGCCCCCAAAGCCCTGCCAGCACCTATAGTGGCCAAGCTACAAGACGCAGTGGCCAAAGTACTGGCGCTACCCGACCTGGCGCAGCGCTTCGCTGCCGCAGGCGCAGCCCCGCGCTACCTCAACGCGGCTGATTTAACAGCCTACGAAACCCGCGAGATTGCCAAATGGGGGGAGGCGATTGTGCATTCTGGGGCTAAGTTGGATTGAGGGTTCAGCTTGCGTTCTGCAAAGAACCAAAAAGCGCGGCACGATTTTTATCAGACAGCGTAATGCGCTCTTGCCGCGCAATCAAACGGCTGGCTGCTTCATAGGCGTTTTGCACTACAAAGTCTGACGCCGTTACCCCTTTGAGTGCGGCGGCACGTTTTATAAATGCCTTGGCCGCAGGATTGGTGTTCAAGCTCATGCGGGCTGACTTGGTGGCGTTTTTTACGTGCATGGGAAAACTGCTTTCTAAAAACTGTACTCTGACCATTTAAATTTAGCTGGCTTTCTTAGCCAACTGAATAATCTGTGCATCTTGCGCAAGCTGTGCCACCACATTGTCAAGGCTTTGCTTGCCATTAGCCTCCAGCGCCACTTTAGAAATTGCGTCAATCAAGCGTTGGTAGAAATTCTCTGAGCCAGTCAATCTGTGCCAAAAATTTTGTCCAATGAACAAGGGGTAGGAATGCTCTTGGCTCAGGGCCTTGTAATGGTTGCTCTCTTGACCGGGGATGCCGTAGAGAATGCCAATGACCATGTCGTCTTGGCGCACCGCTATATTGTTGGCTCGTCCTAAATTACGCACCGCTTTGAAATGGTTGTGGATGGTGACAACATCGTCTTTATTAATCGTGTTGGGTCCTAGTTTCACTTGGCAGTATTTTTTGCGTCCATCAAGACAATCGGTGAATTCAATGTCGATGCCTTGCGTGGTAGAACCAAATGCATTGCCCAAAACATCAGAAATGAATTTCTGCATGTTTTGGCCAAATGAGGTGGTGATGGAGCTGCCCAACACCCTTGGGTAAGTGATGGCTTTGGCTATAGACTCTGCGGACAAATGCCCCGTCATGAAAACTGCAAGATACGGGGTTAAAAAGGGATTGATGTCCAAATTTTTGACATTCGCCAGTTTCGCCGTATTGGCCAAATGCTTAGGCAAGATGACTTCTCTGAACCATGCCTGCGCTTTAATCAGCAGCGCCTCTTGTTCTTCAATATTCATTTTCTCCAACCTTTCAGTGCATTGCAATTGTAATTTGCCAATAGCATCAACAAATGTACGAATACACAGTACAATAACCACACATAAACCTTATGCATGGTTACTATGAAAAAATTCTACCAAATCGCTGAAGTTGCCACCCTGTTGAACGTGTCCAAAGACACCCTCAGGCGTTGGGAGCAATCGGGCAAGCTACACGCTGTTCGCCACCCTATGAACAATTATCGCGTGTACAAGGCAGAAGATCTCAAACAATTTGAACTGCTTGGGTTCAACCCAGAATCACTACCCGAAGAGCGCTTTGAAGCCCACAATGAAGTCGTTCCCAAGCAGCGCTACAACGTGATGGAGCTGTTTGCTGGGGCTGGCGGTTTGGCGCTTGGTTTAGAAAAAGCGGGGCTGAGTTGTACCATTCTCAATGAATTCAACAAAGATGCTTGCAATACCCTGCGTCTGAATAGGCCGCAATGGAAGGTGATAGAAGGCGATGTTCGCACAGTAGATTTCGCACCATACGCTGGTGAAATTGATGTGCTCACAGGCGGATTTCCCTGCCAAGCATTCAGTTTTGCAGGCAAACGTCTGGGGTTTGAAGATGCACGTGGCACCCTGTTTTATGAGTTTGCCAGAGCGGTAAAAGTTGTCAAACCTTTAGTCTGTGTGGGCGAGAATGTGCGTGGTTTACTAGCCCATGAAGACGGCAAAACCCTGCAAGGCATGGTCGATGTGCTCGACGAGCTGGGCTACGACGTTGTGCCGCCCAAAGTGCTCAAAGCCATTCACTACGGCGTGCCGCAAAAGCGCGAACGCTTGCTCATTGTGGGCTTACGGCGTGGCGAAGGTTTGAAATTTCATTGGCCTGAAATTGAAGACAAAATCTACACTTTAAAAGACGCGCTCAAAGCGGGCGATTTGTTTGATTGCGATGTCCCCCATTCGCATGGCCAAGGCTACCCAGCCAGCAAAAAAGCCATCATGGATTTAATCCCGCCTGGTGGCTACTGGCGCGATTTACCTTTGGATTTGCAAAAATCCTATATGAAAGGCTCATTCCTACTTGGCGGCGGCAAAACTGGCATGGCCAGAAGAATCGCATGGGACGAGCCATCGCTCACCCTCACCTGTGCCCCAGCGCAGAAACAAACCGAGCGCTGCCACCCAGAGGAAACACGACCCTTCACGGTGCGCGAATACGCCCGAATTCAAACTTTCCCCGATGCATGGCAATTCACGGGCTCCATGACAGCGCAATATGCCCAAATAGGCAACGCAGTGCCAGTGAATTTAGCCTACGCTGTCGGGCTAGAGTTAGTCCGCACATTGAACGAATACGTCAAGATAAATAACGCTCCCAAAACTGCCGTGAAGAAGAAACAACGCCTTGCAACCAACAGAGCAACATAAAAGTACCGCATAAGTCTTAAGCCACCATCCAAACACCCCCCACTTGCCGCCACTGGCATGCAAAGGTTTTTTCTAGCAAATCTGCGCAAAGTATTTCAGATATTTTGCCCAATGTCACCGTCATATCGTCATATATTGCTATTAAATGAGTAGCGTATAATTGTACCCATACCATGTCGTGGGCCGTCATAATGATGGTGCGAGGCAAGATTGCTTGTGATTGCGACAACAGCCAGCGCCCCACCACGCCTTGGTGCGCAGGGTCTTGGAAGCTGACCGGTTCGTCAAGCAGCCACAGGGCGGCATTTTGCACGGCGACCGCAGCCAAACCCACCCTTTGGCGCTCGCCACCCGACAGTTTGGTGATGGGGCGCTCAACCAGATGGGCAACGTCGAGCGCTTGGCACTGGGCCAGCAGCAGCGTTGGGTCGGCAGCGCCGCTGGCATGCAGGCCAATAAACTCGCGCACCGTGAGGTCAAACCGGTCCCCCACGCTTTGGGGCAAATACGCTGGCCGCACCGGGCTTGGCGCACTGCCCAACTGCACCCAGCCCGCGCTAGGGGTTTGCAAACCCGCCAATGCGCGCAGCAGGGTCGATTTGCCAGCGGCATTGCGGCCAATCACGCACCAGCGCTGTCCGCCATATGCCTCAAATTGCAAATCCTCTAACAAGACGCGGTCGGCGGCCTCTAGCCTGAGCTTGCCAACTTGCAAAACAGGCGTTTTCATGCGGCACGCCTTGCCAAAAACCAAATGAATAGGGGCGCACCAATCAGGCTCATGATGGCCCCCACTGGCAACTCTAGCGGCCACGCCACGGTGCGCGCCAGCGTGTCGGCCGCCACCAGCAGCGCCGCCCCGCCCACGGCCGACATGGCAGCCAATGGCCGTGTCGTGCGGATACCTGCCATGCGCAGCGCCTGGGGCACCACCAATCCAATAAAACCGATGCTGCCCGCCAAGCTCACGGCCAATGCCGTGGCCAAGCAAGCCCAGCACACCAGCTCGCGGCGCACCCGAGTAACAGGCTCTCCCAGCAGCCAAGCAGCTTCACTTCCAAGCATCAAACGGTCAATTGTCACTGATCTGTATTGATAGTATGCTATAAAAATTAAAGCAAATCCAATGGCCCATTGGCCTGAAGCAGCGCCCGATAAGTCGCCAATGAGCCAAAATATAGCGCCGCGCAGGCGCTCATCAGGCGTGAGTGTAAGCAGCAGTGTGCTCACCGCGCCCAATACGGCCGCCAACATGGCGCCCGTTAGTATCAATTTACTGGAAGCATCGTCAGCCCGCGCCGAAATAGCCCCGCGCGACAAAATCAATAGCAGCGCCCCCGCAGCCAGTGCGCCGCAGGCCGCGCCCAGCCACATCAGCCCCCCAAACAATAGCAAGGCCGAAATAGCGCCCACAGCCGCGCCGCTCGAGGTGCCCAAAATATACGGGTCAGCCAGCGGGTTGCGCAGCAGCACCTGCAGCGCCAAACCGCTGAGCGCCAGCAGCGCCCCAACCCCCACTGCGGTCAGAATACGAGGGCCGCGCAAATCCTGCACAACAGCCCACCAAGCTGAAAAATCAGCTACCCAAGGCAATGCCAAGGCCAATGCAATCACTACTAAAATAATAGTGAACAATGACCATTTGACAGTGACATTGGGCATATTTTATCCAAATTAACTGATTACATCGTCCAGTTTAAACCTAAAAATGCACTGCGCGTCACTTGCTTGTAACCATACGCAGTTTCATAGACTTTGTTCAACAAATTGTCGATGCGCCCATTCACACTGAGCTGCTTGTTGATTGCGTAACGCGCGGTCAGATCAACTACCGAGTAGCTTTCTAAATCGCGGGTTTTGCCACCGGAGCGGTCATCACGGCTACTGCTGTAGCGCAAATCAGCGCCCAAACTCCAAGCACCAATGTCTTGCGAAGCACCAAGGTTCGCCGCAAACGGGGCACGTCTGAGCAAGCGTGCGCCAGTAGTTGCATCGATGGGGTTTTGTGCTGTTAAGCCCGCACGCAGTTGGGCAGGACCCACTTTGCCACGGTAGGTTAACTCCAGACCGTTGTTTTTGGCAGAAGCCACATTCACACGCTTGAAATTGGCATCATTGTCGATCAAGTCGCTGTAGCGGTTGGTAAACAAGACGGCGCGTACCTCTTGACCCCCAGCGGCGTATTGCACGCCCAGTTCACTCGATTGGAGACTTTCGGCTTTGAGTAAAGCGTTGCCACCAAAAGGGTTGTACAGGTCATTGAAAGTGGGCGCATTGAAACCGCTCGATACTTGGCCGTTGATGCGCCAAGCCTCGGAAAGGCGGTAGGCATAGCCAGCAAAATACGTGGACGCAGATCCAAAATCGCTGTATTTGTCGTTGCGCAAACCCAACTGTACGGCGTGTGGTCCAAAATCTGCTTGGTAACCCACGCGCATGCTATTGAGGCTGCGCTTGTCCGATTTGTAGACGGTGTTGCTGTCGATCGCTTGGCGGGTATTCTCAAGTCCCGCCGTCAAACGCTGGCCAGCTGTAAACGCCCATTCTGCGCCCACATTCAGACCATTGGACTGTGAGTTAACAAAATACGGAAACGCCGTGATATCTGCTTTGAGCTTGTCTGCACTGTTCGTCAGGGCTGCCGTCAATACCAAGGCGCTATTGGCTTTGTAGCGCATATCAACCGCAGCGCCGCGTTCTACAAACTTGCTTTCATCCGCTTGTTTGGCAGGGCCAAAGCTACTGTCGTAGGCCGTAGTGCCGCTTGCATTGCGCAAGCGCAGACCCACAGTGGCAGCGCCAATGTCTTGTGACACACCGAATGAAACGGCTTGGCGTTTGTAGCCGTCTAGGTCAGGGTTCGTGCCTGCCAGTTTAGTTTGGTCTGTGGCATTGATACCGCCGTCAGACAAGCTTTGCAAGGTGGCGGACAAGCGCGTGCCGCTGGCCAGCTTGGTCGTAGCGGTGGCATCTAGCTGCTTGGTGTTGCGCGAGCCAATGCTTATCCCTAAAGACACAAGGTCTTTGCCCGCTGCTTCACGGGTAAAAATTTGGATCACGCCGCCAAGCGCTGCGCTGCCGTAAAGACTGGAAACGTTGCCGCGCACAATTTCAATTCGCTCAATGTTAGACACTGGCAAATGCTCAATACTGGCTGTGCCAAAACTGAGGTTGTTAATTGCTACGCCGTCAACCAGCACCAGCGTGTGGCGCGAAGCACCGCCGCGCACAAAGGCACTTGATACCGTGCCAGGACCGCCATTTTGAGCGATTTCGACGCCAGTTACCTTGCGCAGCAAACTGGGTAAGTCATTGGACTGCGCACGCTCAATATCGGCTCGGGTAATGAGCGTGGTGGAAGGCATCGCATCTTGCACGCGCTGTTCGGTGCGGCTGGCAGTTACCACCATTTCAGGAAGCACAGCCGTTTGGGCCAAGACAGACGTGGCAAAACATGCGCTGGCGCAAGCCAAAGCAAGCGCATGTTGGCGCAGGAAGGGAGATTTTTTCATATTAAAAACTAACGTAGATACACGCCCGGTGTCAGCTTCCCCGCTGACGTAGGCAAATTGGCGCTGTGCTTTTAGTTAAAAAAGCGCAGCTCCGCTGTGTTGGCCGGTATCCGGGCTGGTGGAGCGACTTCCATCACCTTCCCAAGGCTGTGAGGCCTCAGTGGTGAGGATGAAAGCTGGTGGGTTGCGCCAAAATTGCTTTGACACCACACACCGTCCACTTACCGTTGCGGGGGCAGCGCTGGTTAGGTTCGTGTTCTTGCGAACGTCACCCTCCAGCTTCCCGTTGAACTGCTGTGTGTGAACCACACCGCGAGCACCAACGCTGTGATTTTAACGCCACAAGCTGACGCAGTGCTTGATAAATTATGCAAACCACATAGAATCCTCTACAAATCAAGCACTTAGAGCCTAGACTTATGGCATCACCTTCACAAATAGAGCAGATCGCAGAGCGCGTTGAGCGCCTGCTCGTGCGCCACGAGGAGCTGCTGCGCACCAATGCCTTGCTCAGTGCGCAGCTTGAATCTCTGGGCTACGAACGCGACTCGCTCAAGTCACGGCTTTCAGCCGCACGGGCGCGTGTCGATGCGCTGATTGAACGTTTGCCTGACTCAAGCTCCTCAGAAGATAGCATCAGCGCAAGCCTAGCAGCCTTGTAGGCAGTCAAACCATGAACCAAATTGAAGTCAAAATTATGGGTCAAAGCTACCTGCTGGGTAGCCCAGAAGGCGGCGAAGCATTGCTGCAAAACGCAGTGGCCAAAGTAGATGCGGCCATGTGCAAAATACGTGATGCGGGCAAAGTCAAGGCGCGTGACCGTATCGCTGTGTTAGCCGCACTGAACCTGGCCTTCGACCACGCCCAAGAACCCGCCCAAGCAGAAAGCACCGCGCTTTTGGCATCGCAAGCGTCATCTGGCCTCCCCTCCGAAAACATCGCCAACGATGCGATGTTGGCTGCGCTCATTACCAAGCTAGACAACGCCTTGACTGGCGACGGCCAATTGCTGTAGCAAAACCTGTCGTTTCATTCACATGATTGCGCACAAGCCATAGCGCTCGGGCGTAGAATATGCACTGTCTGCGGCTCTCACTGGGCTTTTAATTCCTTGTACCAATGCTTTCGAGCTAGGGCTTGGGAATTGCCCGGCAAGCGTGATCGTCTCGCGTTAGATGAACCCAATGCAGGGCTGACCTCGCCCACCTAGATCCCGGTCTAGGATGCAGGTCTGGTGAGTTAAGCCGCAGACACTCTTTTTCACATTCTGCCCGCCCAATTATGACCCTAGAGCCTATCCTCATCATCGAGCTCCTCGCTTTAGGCGTGGCTACTGGGTTTTTAGCAGGGCTGTTGGGCATTGGCGGCGGAATGGTCATGGTGCCGTTTTTGACCATCATCATGTCCAGCAGAGGCGCATCGCCCGACCTTGCAGTCAAGATGGCAATTGCCACCTCGATGGCTACCATTATTTTCACCAGCATTGCCAGCGTGCGCGCCCACCACAAACGGGGTGCGGTGCGCTGGGACATCGTCAAGGGCTTGGCTCCCGGCATTGTGTTGGGCGCTGTGGTGGCCAGCTTTGGCGTGTTTGCCTATCTGAAAGGCTCGTATTTAGCCATTTTCTTTGGCCTGTTTGTAGGCTTCTCGGCCACCCAAATGTTTTTGGACAAAAAACCCAAGCCCACGCGCCAAATGCCAAGCTCTGGGGGGCAAGTGGCTGCTGGGAGCGCTATCGGCTTCTTGTCGGGCTTGGTGGGCGCGGGCGGTGGATTTATCAGTGTGCCGTTTATGAGCTGGTGCAATGTAGCCATGCACAATGCAGTGGCCACCTCTGCCGCGCTGGGCTTTCCAATCGCTCTGGCCAATGCAACAGGCTACATCGTGAGCGGCTGGGCCGTGCAGGGCCTGCCTGAAGGCTCATTTGGCTATATTTGGCTGCCCGCGCTTGCAGTTATTGCCTTGGCCAGTTTCTTTGTAGCCCCCATTGGCGCGAAAGTAGCGCATTCGCTAGACATCAAGCCACTAAAACGCATATTTGCCAGCGTATTGTATGTGCTGGCTGCTTATATGCTCTACAAGGGTTTGAGTAGCTAGTTTGCAGCGGTTAGGCCTTGTTTGATTAATAGAAACAGAGCAGACTCTATTGAAGCAGTTTCTCTAAAGCGCAGTAACCATATCAGCGCACCACGTCTTGCACCAGCTGCGGATCACGCGACGCAACAAAGCGCGCAATGGAATCCACCGTCACCACCGCGTAGCTTTGTTTCTCGTATTCTTCCTGTGTGTGGTCGGCAAAGCTCACATGGGCGCTAAATAGCCGCGCAGCGCTTCGACGCGCGTTCGACACACGGATGGCGCCTGGCTCAAAATTTTGTACTTTGAGCCACGCCTGCGCGCCGCTGCGGTCTCGCACGCTGCCCACGGGTGCATTGGCCAATGCCAGCATCTCCACAATCCATTGGTTGGAGTTTTGAAAGCGCGTGTTAAACGGGTGGGCGATCAGGCTGTAGGCAGGGTTGTGCAACGATTTACCTGTGAGCGGCGACATGAAGGCATTGCGTACCGGCGCTTGAAAAGCAAACGACGGCGTGAGGAGCAATGCCTCATAGTCAAACAAATCCACCTCAAAGAAGCGCTCCAATGGCTGGTTCAAAATTTCCGACTCGGCCTTTCCGCAAGGATTGAACAAATGCAAGACCCGCCACGTGCTGCGCACATGGTCGCGCACGGCCACGCCCATGTGGGTGTAGCGCTGGCCAAATTCGCTCAGATTCAAGCCTATGCGCGCCACCAGCACGGCGGACGCGCCGCTAGCCTCTAAGCGCTCTTTAACACGCTGGCCAAGCTCTAGGCCTCTGGCTAATGCCTGCGGCGTGGGTGCAGAACGCTCACCGCAGTCTTGACCTGCATGGCTATCGTTAGCCAGTACAAATTGAATCAACATGAAAGATAAGACAACTCTTAACCAATTTCTCATGGCAGACGTACCTCCTCCAACTCACCAATTTGATTGTGCAGCCGAACGGTCGGACTAGCAGTATCAAATTGAACGTTTGCTGCAAATTTACGCCATTCAATTTTGCCTGTGTTAACGCTGTGCAGTTGCTGTACACGCTTACCATCTACCAGATCCAAAGTCACAATTAACCAACGACCGTCGGGAGAAAATAATGCCGCACGAACGCGTTCAGTTCTGAGATCGTATGCTTTAGAGTCGCGAAGCGCTTGACGCGTGGCGGCATCTTGCCAATAAATCAAACCATCCTCTAGCACTGCTGCATACAACCCTTCAGGGGACATAACACGCAGCAGTGGATTGACAGGCCGCAAAGAAGTAGAAGCAATTAAAGGCATCGCTTGAGCTACCGTATTTTGCATCCGCACCCGTGCTAGCGCCGCAAACCGGCCGGAGGGGAACTGCTCCAAATAGGCTTTGTAATCCGCAGCGCTTTTGCTGTCTTTTACCGCTTCCCAAAACGCCAAATCCACCGCCAGCTCGGTGGCGCTCGTGGCGGCTGCTTGTGCCGCATTCGGCGCGACAATTGCAGCTACCGATGCAAACACAAAATCTCGATTGAGTGAGGAGCTCTCCCACGGTACTTGCTGGTTGTTTGACGCTTGCACCACATCCACCCGCACGCGCTTAAACATTTGCTCCACGGCCAAACCCGGCGTAGCAATGTGTTTAAGCAGCGCCCCGGTATACAGACCGTTGTTGTCTTCCCCGTCTTGCGCCACCGAGCCCGGCGCAGTGGCAAACGAGATCATGCTACCGGTGGGGGCATCCATTTGAGCCAAACCCGCTGCGGCTGGGCGAAATGAGCGTGCAAACGGGTTGTTGCGGCAGGCGTCTAGCACCACCACATTCACCGCTGTGCGGGCAGAGTCCATTTTGTCCAGCACTTCATTCACATCAAAGCTGCGGTAAGGCACCTCGTCTTCGCGGGCAATGTCGGCATCAATCGGTACAAGATAGTTTTTACCTTTGACCTGTAAGCCATGGCCAGCAAAATAAAACAGACCCACACTTGCGCCTTTGAGTTTGTCGCCAAATTCGCGGGCGGCCAATGAAAGGGCTTCGCGGCCCACGTTTTGCCGCTCGATCACCTCAAAACCGAGCTTACGCAGGGCTGCAGCCATGTCGCGTGCATCGTTCTGCGGGTTTTTGAGTGGGCTTGTTTTGTAGCTGCTGTTGCCTATGACCAAGGCCACGCGCCGCTCTGCGCTAGGCTGCTGCGCCCATGCGCTGTGCAAACACAGGATGCATGACAGCAAAGCCATGCACCTGCATAGCCACAGAGCAAGCTTGTGCCCTAGGAGCGCTTGAACAGCACCAAACTGCTGCAGCCAGCCCATCAATGCAGCCCGCGCTCTTCAGGTTCGTCTTTGGATGTAGCAATCACACTGGTTTGCTGGCCTTTGGCTTTGCGGTAGGCGTACACCACGTAGCCGCTTAAGCCATAGGCCACAAACACACTGAACAAAACTATAGGCGGGTGCGTGTAAATCAGGGCAATGCCCATGGCAATACCCACCACTACCACAAAGGGTACCGACTTTTTAAAGTTGATGTCTTTGAAGCTGTAATACGGCACATTGGTCACCATGGTGAGCCCCGAGCAGAGCGCAAAGGCGAACATGCCCCATTTGACCGATGCAGGCGGTATTTCTAAATCGGTCATGAGCCAAATAAACCCGGCAACCAAGGCCGCAGCAGCGGGGCTTGGCAAGCCTTGGAAATAGCGCTTGTCTACGACCGAGGTGTTCACGTTAAAGCGTGCCAAGCGCAGCATGGCGCAGGCGCAATACACAAAAGCCGCGATCAAGCCCCAGCGCCCGAGCCCCTTGAGCGACCATTCATAGGCAATGAGCGCGGGCGCAGCGCCAAAGCTGACCATGTCAGACAGCGAATCCATTTGCTCGCCAAAGGCAGATTGCGTGTTGGTCATGCGGGCCACGCGGCCGTCTAAGCTGTCAAGCACCATGGCGCAAAAAATGCCAATGGCTGCTTCGCTAAAGCGCCCATCCATAGCCATGATCACCGCATAAAAGCCGCCAAACAAGGCAGCCAAGGTGAACAGGTTAGGCAAAATGTAAATGCCTTTGCGCCGTGGCTTGGCCACTACCAAAGGCGAGGGTGAGGTGTCTTGTCCGTCGTGCATGTCAGGAGTGTAGCCGAGAGGAAGGATAAATCAAGCGCGAAAAATAAAACCGCCCAGAGGCGGTTTTACTAGAGAGAACAAGCCGCGTTTAATTGCGGGTCTGGTCAACGAGCTTGTTCTTGGCAATCCAAGGCATCATGGCACGCAGTTGAGCACCGACTTTTTCGATGGAATGCTCAGCAGTCAGGCGACGGCGTGCAGTCATGCTTGGGTAGTTGGTGCGGCCTTCCAAGATGAACATCTTGGCGTATTCGCCCGTTTGGATACGCTTGAGAGCGTTTTTCATGGCCACGCGCGACTGCTCGTTGATCACTTCTGGACCGGTGACATACTCGCCGTATTCGGCGTTGTTAGAGATCGAGTAGTTCATATTGGCAATGCCGCCTTCGTAGATCAAGTCCACGATGAGCTTGAGCTCATGCAAGCACTCAAAATAGGCCATTTCGGGGGCGTAGCCGGCTTCGGTGAGTGTCTCGTAGCCCATTTTGATGAGCTCAATTGCGCCGCCGCACAGGACTGCTTGCTCGCCAAACAAATCTGTCTCGGTTTCTTCGCGAAAGTTGGTTTCAATGATGCCAGCCTTGCCGCCGCCGTTGGCCATGGCGTAGCTCAGAGCCAAATCGCGCGCTTTGCCCGATTTGTCTTGGTGCACGGCCACAAGGTGGGGCACTCCGCCGCCTTGGGCGTAGGTGCTGCGCACCGTGTGACCTGGCGCTTTGGGGGCCACCATCCAAACGTCCAAATCGGCGCGGGGCACCACTTGGTTGTAATGCACGTTAAAGCCGTGGGCAAAAGCCAGCGAAGCGCCTTGCTTGGCGTGCGGAGCGACATTGTTGGTGTACACCTCAGCGATTTGCTCGTCGGGTAGCAAAATCATGATGACATCAGCCAATTTGACCGCGTCGTTGACTTCCATGACATTGAGGCCCGCTTTGCCCACTTTGTCCCAGCTAGCACCGCCTTTGCGCAAGCCGACCACGACTTTCACGCCGCTGTCGTTCAAATTCTGCGCATGCGCATGGCCTTGGCTGCCGTAGCCGATGATGGCTACTGTTTTGCCCTTGATCAGGCTTAGGTCGCAATCTTTGTCGTAAAAAACTTTCATGGTGTTCTCCAGTTGGTTAAGTGGTTGGGTTAAGTGGGGTTTAGTGTGGGGATTTTGAGTGGCCTAAGGTGAGGCCACTGGTAGCGGATGCCTAGTATGAATCAAACACGCAGTATTCTCTCGCCACGGCCGATACCGCTGGCGCCGGTGCGCACGGTCTCAAGAATAGCGGTGCGGTCAATGGCTTCTAGGAATGCATCGTTTTTGCTATGGTCGCCTGTTAACTCTACGGTGTAGCTCTTCTCGGTCACGTCGATAATGCGGCCACGGAATATATCAGCCATGCGCTTCATTTCTTCGCGCTCTTTGCCTACCGCTCGCACCTTGACCATCATCAGCTCTCGCTCGGTGTACGCGCCTTCGGTCAGATCAACCACTTTCACCACTTCAATTAAGCGGTTCAAATGCTTGGTAATTTGTTCTATGACATCGTCCGATCCGATGGTGACAATTGTCATCCGAGACAGCGATTTGTCTTCCGTGGGTGCCACGGTAAGCGACTCGATGTTGTAGCCCCGGGCTGAAAATAAGCCGACCACACGTGATAGCGCACCGGGTTCGTTTTCTAGTAATACTGCAATGATATGTTTCATGTGATTTCTCATTTCTGAGCCCTCCCCTGTGCACGGTAATGCACAAGCTTGGCTGCAAATAGATTTTGGTGTTATTGCGGGGAGTTACAAATCTTCAGAGCCCAAGATCATCTCATTGATGCCCTTGCCTGCTTTGACCATGGGAAATACGTTTTCGGTCGGATCGGTTCTAAAGTCCATGAATACGGTGCGATCCTTGAGTTTGCGGGCTTCGCGCAGTGCGGGTTCTACGTCTTCAGGTTTTTCGATCAACATGCCAACGTGGCCATAGGCTTCGGCAAGCTTGACAAAATTGGGCAGTGCATCCATGTAGCTGTGGCTATAGCGGCCTTCGTAATCGATTTCTTGCCACTGACGCACCATGCCAAGATAACGGTTGTTTAGACTGACGATTTTGATCGGCGTGTTGTATTGCAAGCACGTAGAGAGCTCTTGAATGCACATTTGCACCGAACCTTCGCCTGTGATGCAAAACACCTCTGCCTCAGGCTTAGCAAGCTTGATGCCCATGGCATACGGAATACCTACACCCATCGTTCCTAAGCCGCCAGAATTAATCCAGCGACGCGGTTCGTCAAAGCGGTAAAACTGCGCCGCCCACATTTGGTGCTGTCCCACATCAGAGGTAATGTAGGTTTCGGTGTCCTTGGTCATATTCCACAGGCTTTGCACCACCGCTTGGGGCTTGATGACTGCGCTGTTGGTTTTGTCATAGGCCAAGCAGTCTTTGTTTCGCCATGCATCAATGGTTGCCCACCAAGCGCCCAGCGCGTTGGCATCAGGCTTAAGACTGGACTCTTTGACCATGGCAATCAGCTCGTTGAGTACATCCTTTACGTCGCCCACAATCGGAATGTCCACTTTGACACGCTTGGAAATACTCGAAGGATCGATGTCGATATGGATAATTTTGCGTTCGTTCTGCGCAAAGTGCTTAGGATTACCAATGACTCGGTCGTCAAAACGCGCCCCTACCGCCAACAGCACATCACAATTTTGCATCGCATGGTTAGCCTCTACCGTGCCATGCATGCCCAGCATGCCTAAAAACTTGCGATCGCTCGCTGGGTATGCACCCAAGCCCATGAGCGTGTTGGTACAAGGATAGCCCAACATATCGACCAAAATGCGCAATTCAGCGCTGGCATTTGAAAGCAATACGCCGCCGCCCGTGTAAATATAAGGGCGTTTAGCCGTTAGAAGCAGCTGCAAGGCCTTGCGAATTTGTCCGCCATGTCCCTTGCGCACTGGCTGGTAACTGCGCATTTCGACTGGTTTTTTGTGCGCAGCCGCATCGTATGGTACTTTGTTAAAACTCACATCTTTCGGGATATCTACCACCACAGGGCCGGGACGGCCGGTGCGGGCAATATGAAATGCGCGTTTGATGGTTTCAGCCAAATCGCGGGCATCTTTGACCAGAAAATTGTGTTTCACGATCGGACGGGTGATACCTACGGTGTCGCATTCTTGGAATGCGTCCAATCCAATAGCATGTGTCGGCACCTGCCCCGTGATGACTACCAATGGAATGCTGTCCATGTAAGCAGTTGCTATGCCCGTGATCGCATTGGTTACACCCGGACCCGATGTAACAAGCGCTACCCCAACCTCGCCCGTGGCACGGGCGAAACCATCTGCCGCGTGCACCGCAGCCTGTTCGTGGCGCACCAAAACGTGCTGAATCGTGTCTTGCTTGTAAAAAGCGTCGTATATATGCAACACGGCGCCACCAGGGTAGCCCCAGATGAATTTCACGCCTTCAGCTTGCAGGGATTTGACTAATACCTCAGCACCGCGTAGTTCGGGGAAAGTACCCGATTGTGCTGCTGGCTGCGCCGCATGTGAAGTGGCCAACGCAGCAGATGCGAGTTCCGCTTTTGAAATTTCCATATTTAACCTTTAAAAGCTTCTCTAACGAAACTTGTGTGGTGCCTCTCACGTGCCTTTGCGAGGCCGTTACGAGACTTGAGACTGAGGTCATGGATTACGCATACGCAACCGAACCTCAACCCGTTTTGTCCAAAATTGGATAAACGCAATTATCGCACTGCACTGTGGCTAAATTGAAAGTTCTATGAGATATTGCAGTAAAAACACCTTTGCAGTGCCATAATTTAGTATCGTGGGTGCTAAATTTCTACCCACGACATGATAAAAACAACTAACCAGACAAACTCCATTGGCAACCGAGCAAGAACTCTCTGATTTCCTTAAAAGCGTGGAGCGGCGTGCTTTTAAACGCAGCGTGTACCACGTGCGCGACGAAGAAGCTGCTTTAGACATCGTGCAAGACAGCATGATGAAGCTAGCAGAACACTATGGAGATAAACCTCCAGCTGAATTGCCCATGCTTTTCCAAAGAATTCTGTCGAATTGCACCCTAGATTTCTTTCGCCGCCAGAAGACCAGACGCGCAGTATTCACCAACATGGGGGAGTTTCGCAATGGAGACGACGAAGATTTTGATATTTTGGAAACTTTAGAGTCCCTAGAGGAGTCAGAGAAAACCGAAAGTGCAGAAAAAACCACTTCTCGGGCACAAATATTGCAACAAATTGAAGTGGAAATTAATCAACTGCCAACACGTCAACGAGAAGCCTTCCTGATGCGTTACTGGGAGGAGATGGACGTGGCTGAAACGGCTGCGGCTATGGGATGCTCTGAAGGCAGTGTCAAAACACATTGCTCACGTGCGGTCCAATCGCTCAGTAAAGCACTGACTGCCAAGGGAATTAGCCTTAATGGCTAAGGGAATTACATTATGACTACTGCACTGAACATGAATGCCAGCCAGATTTTGCTTCACGACCGCTTTGCGCGTAAAGTGACTGCACGGCTGAGCCAAAGCGAAGATGACCTGCCTTACGACATCACTGAGCGATTGCGCGCTGCACGTGTGCAAGCCGTGTCGAAGCGCAAAGTCACTAAGCCCCAAACAGTGCATACAACGGCAATCAACGGTTTGTCCACACTCACCATGGGAGGTGGCGAAGACAGTATTTGGGCTCGCGTAGCTGCTTTTTTACCTCTTATCGCCTTGATTGCTGGCCTCATAGCGATCAATGTCATCCAAAGCGAGCACCGCGCCAACGAATTGGCGGAAGTTGACGGAAACTTGTTAACCAGCGACTTACCACCTGCTGCGTATGCTGATCCTGGATTTACGCAATTTCTGAAAAACAACCGCTAGGACTTGGGTGATGCGCAGGCATAATTGGCAGCAATTTTTAGGATGCACCTGGTTGGTGCTAGCAGGGGCTGCGTGTGCAGCTTTGGCACATAACGCCTCGCCCAATCTAAATAAACCAAGCGTGCAAGCAGAGCAACCCGCAACGTTAGTAGGTTTAAGTTCCGTTGCCAACATACCACAACGGAGCTTAGCGAAAGCAGATGCAACATCCAAGCAATCCATCGCAAAGCCCGCCTCAGTAACGAAGCCAGAATGGTCTGAACTAACGCCCGCTCAACACACGGCACTTAAACCATTGGCTGCAAATTGGTCGGGTTTGTCCGAGGGCCACAAGCGTAAGTGGATCAGTTTGGCGCAAAACTATCCCAAAATGTCTGCAGCAGATCAGGCTCGGCTGCATACCCGAATGTCAGGATGGGCCGCACTGAGCACTAAACAACGCGAACAAGCACGCTTGAATTTTGCCCATACACAAGAACTCACTAAAACCCTTAGCCCAGAGGAGCGCAAGGCCAAGTGGCAAGCGTACCAAGCTTTAAGTGCTGAAGAAAAACATAAACTAGCCGCTAAAGCCCCTCCTAAGCCTGTGGGAGCTGCTGTTGCAGCCAAGCCCGCCCAGCCTGCAGTCAAAATGGCCTCCTCGTCCAGCGGTCAAGATCCTAGCGCTGGCAGAATCTCAATTGCGCCCCATTTGCTAGGCCAAAACAGTTTAATGCCACAGTCGGCTAAACCCTGACTAATTTTCTCGTTGGGTTTTCCCATTGAACCAAGTCTCCAGCCTAGCACCCACAACGAAAGAATGCTTGCCAGCGCCTAGTCTTCGCAGGCGAATGGCATGTTGGCTTTACGAAGGTATGCTACTCTTTGCGGTGCTTTTCATTGCTACTTGGTTGTTCAGCACCATGGGGCAAATGCGCAATGCCATGGACTCCCGCCATACGCTTTTGCAAGTCTTTTTATTCGTTATTTTGGGAATTTATTTTGCCTGGTTTTGGAACAGAGGTCAAACACTTGCCATGAAAACATGGCACATTCGTATCGTTAGCACGCAAGGGCTTGCTATCAGCCAAACTCGGGCATTCGCCCGCTATTGCCTAGCCTGGCTTTGGCTTTTACCGCCACTCGCCGCCATCATGCCTTTCAAACTCGGCGGTGGCCTAACCTTGGTGATTTTGTTAGCTTGGGTTACGTTTTATGCACTGTTGAGCCGATTGCATCCTAGCCGCCAATTTGTGCATGATTTAATTGCCAAAACGCGCCTAATCGACCATGCGCCCATGAGCAAAATTTAACAGCGTGCAATGAAGGCCACTGATACAACCCCTAATGCACCCGCTAACCCGCAAAAAGCGCGAAAAGGCTTAAGCCGGATTGTGCATGCCGGTGGCTATTCACTGGCCGGTTTGCGCTCGGGTTGGGGTGAAACTGCTTTTCGACAAGAAGCCATCTTGGCGTTTGCTATGGTGCCAGCCGCCTTTTTTGTTGGGCGCACTTGGGTTGAGGTTTCCGTATTGGTAGCAAGCGTTGTGTTTGTCATGGTGACCGAGCTGCTCAACACAGGTATTGAAACTGCGATTGATCGAGTTAGTCCAGAGTGGCACGCGCTGTCTAAACGCGCCAAAGACATTGGCTCCGCCGCAGTGCTACTTAGCTTGCTGCTGTGCGGTGCTGTATGGATTGCTGCGCTGTACCACCGCTTTTACCACTAATTTTTAACGCAGTTTTTTTACTGTAAAGTTAGCACCGAACGCTATTATTAATATAGCTAAAAATACCAGTATTACAACGCTATCCTCTAATTTAATCGTGAAATGACTAGTCCAAAATTTTCCCTAGCTGTGTACTGCGGATCGCGACCTGGCACACAACCGGCTTTTGCTTACGCCGCAGCCGAAGTTGGTCGATGGTTGGGTGCGCACGACGGTCAATTGGTATACGGTGGCGGAAAAAATGGACTCATGGGGGTCGTGGCGCAGGCCACACTGGAGTCGGGTGGACGTGTGGTGGGAGTCATCCCCAAAGACATGGTCGAAAGCGAATGGGCAAACCATGACTGCACCGAATTGCATATTGTCGAGACAATGGCGCAACGCAAAGCCATGATGATTGCACGCGCAGATGCCTATCTTGCGCTACCCGGAGGCATTGGAACCTTGGAAGAGATTTTGGAGGTATGGACGCTCCACACTTTAGGTTATCTCGACAAACCAGTAGGTCTACTCAATACAAACGGTTTCTATGACCTACTTTTAGGCTTTTTTCAAAGCGCCACTGACCATGAACTGCTTAGCACATGGCAAACCGACATGCTGATGGTGCAATCTGAACCAGAGTCCTTACTGGATACGATCATGGCGTGTAGTGGGCGAGCCAACGCAAACTGAATTCAATCAAAACTTCAGGGGCTTAGAAAATAAGCACAGCAGACAACCGCCTGTCAGATTCAAGCTGCCGCCCTGCCCAATTGCATACAATTTCAAAATATAATGAATTTACCTTTTGTTATTTTGAATGCCCGTCATGATCACCCGCCGACATATTTCCCTTGCTGCAGCCGCTACTCTCGTGTCTGGCGTTACGCCAGCACGCGCCCAATCTGATAATAAAATTATATTAGGCCAATCGGCTGCGATGACTGGGCCAGCTGCTCAGCTGGGAATTCAGTTCAATGCTGGCGCCCAGGTATTTTTTGATCTTCAAAATGCAAAAGGCGGCGTCAATCGGCGCATGATTGAGCTCAAAGTAGTAGACGACGGTTATGAGCCCGGCCGCTGTGCTGAAAACACCCGCAATCTGATCGCGCAAGACGTGTTTGCATTGTTTGGTTATATCGGTACGCCCACGGCCTTGGCAGCAATGCCTCAAGTGATCAAAGATAAAGTGCCTTTTATAGCTCCCTTCACCGGGGCCATGGGACTGCGCGAGCCTTTGCATAAAAATGTATTCCATTTGCGTGCGTCTTACAACGACGAAACTGCTTTGATTGTTAAGCAGCTCGACAACTTGAATTTACAACGTATTGCGGTATTCCATCAAAACGATGCTTACGGCAAAGCAGGTTTAGACGGTGTGAACAAAGCCCTTGGTGCAATGGGTCGTAAGACAGTTGGGGTTGCAACCGTTGAGCGCAACAGCATTGAAGTGGCGGAATCTGTCAAAAGTTTGGCGGCCTCCAAAGCCGATGCCATTGTCTTGGTCAGTGCCTACAAGTCTTGTGCAGCCTTCATTCGCGCCGCGCGCGCAGCTGGGTTTGGAGGGCAGTTTTACAATGTTTCATTTGTGGGCACACAAGCATTGCTCGACGAATTGGGCAAAGAGGCCGCAGGCGTTGTGGTATCGCAGGTGATGCCATCCCCCTACAACATGGCCACGCCTATAGCCCGCGAATTTGCTGCTGCCATCAAGGCGCACGGCAAAGGCGTACAGGCCAATTACTCGAGCATGGAGGGGTATTTAGCGGCGCATTTGGTGGTTGAAGGCCTTACGCGCGCAGGGGCAAACGCCAACCGCGATAGCTTTATTCGCGGTCTTGAGAGCATTGGGTCTCAGTCTTGGAGCGGCTTTGCCGTCAATTTATCAGTCACCAACCATGTGGCATCCAGTTTTGTTGACAAGTCAATGCTCACCGCCGACGGGCGGATTCGTACCTGATAGTTAGACAGCAGCTTCGTCTTGCTCTCCCGTGCGGATGCGTATCACGCGCTCCACACTGGTCACAAAAATCTTGCCGTCACCGATTTTGCCAGTGCGGGCGGCTTTGACGATGGCTTCGACGCAGCGGTCAACATCGACCGTTTTGACGGTGACTTCTACCTTGACTTTGGGCAAGAAGTCCACCACGTATTCAGCACCACGGTAGAGCTCTGTATGGCCTTTTTGGCGGCCAAAACCTTTCACTTCGGTCACGGTGAGCCCAGTGACTCCACATTCAGCAAGCGCTTCGCGGACTTCCTCAAGCTTGAACGGTTTGACGATGGCGGTGATCTGTTTCATGGTGTTTAGTAAAGCGTTTGGTAAATAGTTTAAGCCCGAAAGCGCGACGTTATAGGATAACGCCAATCTTTGCCGAAACTTCTATGGGTTACCCGTATGCCTACAGGTGATTGGCGGCGTTTGTACTCGTTGATTTTAATGAGTCTAGTGACCCGCTCTACCACGGCGCGGTCAAATCCTGCCTCCACAATAGACGCAATGCTTTGGTCATTTTCCATATAGCGCTCTATGATGGCATCCAAAATATCGTATTCTGGCAGGCTGTCTTGGTCTTTTTGGTCTGGCCGTAGCTCGGCACTTGGCGGACGGGTGATGATGCGCTCTGGAATGGGCTGCGCACCTGTTCCATGCGGGTCATGCAGGTTTCTCCATTTGCAAAGGCGGAAAACCGTGGTTTTGGCCAAATCTTTGATGACGGCAAAACCGCCCGCCATGTCGCCGTACAGCGTGCAGTATCCCGTAGCCATTTCTGATTTGTTGCCTGTAGTCAGCACAATGGAGCCAAATTTATTGCTCAATGCCATCAGCAGCGTGCCGCGAATTCGCGCTTGGATATTTTCCTCGGTAGTGTCCTCAGCCAGTCCAGCAAAATCAGCAGCGAGCGACTTTTTGAAGGCCTCAAATTCTGGCAGTAT
>JANOYR010000256.1:0-40043 GCA_031428975.1 Polaromonas sp.
GGCCCTAGCGGCCTGCTACATGGGGCGTTGCCCCATGCCCCAATAGCCGATCTTTGCCAGTCTGATGCGCTGTACACTCTCACAGTTGTGACATTTCTACTTTGGGCTGAGGTGTGACATTTCTACTTTGCACTGACAACAGCGCCACGCTGACGGCGCAAAGCATCGCCCTGCAAACCCACACTGTGTCTATGAAGCCTTTCAAAAAAGCCCCCACGCCTGCTGCTGCAAGCCCTAAAACGGGCAAACCTGCTCCCAAATCGCAGGGCCCTGGCGAGGTGCGCATCATTGGTGGCCTGTACAAGCGCAGCAAGCTGGCAGTGCCCCACATTCCCGGCCTGCGCCCCACGCCCGACCGTGTGCGCGAGACACTGTTTAACTGGCTGGGCCAAGACCTGAGTGGCTGGCGCTGCCTAGATGCCTACGCGGGCACGGGCGCATTGGGCTTTGAGGCGGCATCGCGCGGGGCGGCGCAGGTGCGCATGGTGGAGCAAAACAGCGCTTTGGTGGCCGCCTTGAATGCCAGTAAAACCAAGCTCAAGGCGGGCAATGTGCAGATTGAGCGCGGCGACGCGTTGTCTGCGCTGCGCGGGCAGGCGGCAGGCAGCATGGATGTGGTGTTTTTAGACCCGCCCTTTGAATCAACGCAATATTTAGAGCTTATTTTGGCCAGTGTCGCCGTCATATCGTCATATGGTGCTATATATTTAGAAGCGCCGAGGGCTTGGGCCGAGGCCGAACTCGCGCCGCTTGGCCTGCGTGTGGCTAAGTTTGGCAAGGCAGGGGCGGTGCATTTTCACCTGTTGCAGCGCTGTGAAGCGGCTACGACTGGCGTATCATCCTAGCCATGAGCACCACTGCAGTTTATTCCGGCACGTTTGACCCCATCACCTTGGGCCACGAAGACGTGGCGCGGCGGGCGGCGGGCATGTTTGACACCCTCATTATTGCGGTGGCCGCAGCGCACCACAAAAAAACACTGTTTTCCCTTGATACGAGAATGCAGCTGTCACACACCGCTTTAAAAAGCATAGCAAATATCAAAATTTTGCCATTTGACGGCCTGATGGTCGATTTTTGTGCCCAACACAGTGCCAATGTGGTGGTGCGCGGCATTCGGAACATGACTGATTTTGACTACGAATCCCAGATGGCGGCCATGAACCGCAAAATGCGTCCGCAGCTGGAGACCATCTTTTTGCTGCCCAGCGCCCCTTTGCAGTGCATCAGTTCTACGCTAGTTCGCGAAATCAGTAAGCTGGGCGGCTCTGTGGCCGAAATGGTCAACCCCGAGGTCGCCCTGGCTTTGCAAGCGGCGCAGCGCCCGCCACGCCTAGAGGCCTAACGCCATGGCACTTTTAATCACCGACGAATGCATCAACTGCGATGTGTGTGAGCCAGAATGCCCCAATTTGGCAATTTATTTGGGCCCAGAAATCTACGAGATTGATCCGAATAAATGCACCGAGTGTGTGGGGCATTTTGACGAACCCCAGTGTGTGCAGGTCTGCCCCGTGGCTTGCATCCCCATTAATCCTGCCTTTGTGGAAGACAAAGACACGCTGTGGCGCAAATACCAGCGGCTGATGCTGGCGCAGGGTTTGCCAGCCGAGCCTAAAGCGAACGCCGCTTTAGCCAATACCGCTGCTTAGGCTGCGCTGCCTCCCTTAAACCGCGCCAATACTGCGCAGTGCTAACTCGGCACGTTTGACAAACAGAACAGCACCTTGGCTTTGCGCCAGCGCATAAGCGGCCTTTAAATCGCTGACAACCGCGGGCAATGCGTCGCCACGGGCATGGCCCAGCAAGCCGCGCAGGCGCAGGTATTCGGCTTCTAGCCAACGCAGGCCTGTGTCAATCAGTGGTGCTGCCAAAGCCAAGCTTTCTAAGCCTTCTTGTATGCGCCCCGCACGTTGGCAGGCCTGCGCATACAAGATATACCAAATATTGGAATACGAGCGGTGTTCTAGTAATTGGTCAATGCCTTGGCGGGCCTGCGCAAAACCCTGTTCGCTATGGCCTTGCGCAATCAATGCCAGACCCGCAAAAAGTGCTGCATGGCCTTTCCATGTTTTCAGGTCGTGTTGCGTTACCACTTGGGTTAGTTCGGCCGATCGGTTGGCCAAATCGGTGTAGCTGTCGCTCAGGGCCGCAGGAAAGCAATGGCCAAAAATCAGCGCTTGAGACAGCGTGTGTGCACTGCCTTTGTTGCGTGCATCCAGTAGGGTTTTTTGTCCCCAATACTGCGCTTTTTCGGTGTTGCCAAAAATGGTATTGGCCTGTGTCAACCCAACCAACACCATGACTTGGTGGTTGGAGGGTCCTAGTTTGTCCATATTTTCGCTGTGCTGGGCTGGGTCATATAGCGCTAAAAATCTTTCGGCTTCTGTGACTGCTGATGCAAAATGTCCGCCAAACAGCAAGGTGGTGCTCATGTAGCGGTGGGCAATTAAGCGGTCAGTTTCGCTGCCACTAGCCGCCGCAGCCTGTATGCGTTTTGCCAGTGCAAATGCTGACTCTAGCCTGCCAGCGGTCATGCACAACAGCAGCTGCAATGCCAGTGGCGCAACGGCCGTAGCCTGTGTGCCGATGGCTTGGCTTAGTTGGCTAATGCGTTCAACTTCTTGCGCCACCGACGGGGCTAGGTGGCCATAGCCTGCAATCATGGGGCTGATTAAGTCGATGCGCTGGGCATATTCCTGTGCGTCACGTTCGGGGTTGGCTGGTTGTCCCAGTGTTAGCTTGAGCGCCTCTTGTAGATGGCCAACAGAGTCTAGATACGCTGACCGCTTGCCCGCCTCGAATCCCGCTCTACGCCACTCAGCGATGGCTTTATCGGTTTGCCCCGCAGCACCCAAATGAACCGCCATGTAGTGTGGCATGGCAGCACCGATGAAGGGCAAGTCAACCTCCAATATATGCGCCAAGGCAGTGTGCAGCCGCACTCTTTCGCGCTTTACCAGCATGCTGTAAGCCGCCTCACACACCAAGGCATGCCTGAATGCAACCGCCTTGCCAAAGCGGCTGTGGCCTTCTACAAAAATGCCCGCCTGCGTGAGCTCTTCAATCCCTCGGTAGACGGCGCTTGGTGGCCCCCCCACCAAGCGAACCAGCAGTTCCACCAAAAACTCGCGCCCCATGACAGAGGCGATAGGCGCGAGGTCTCTGCCATGGGTAAAGCTGTCTAGGCGCGCCAGCAGTGACTCGGTCAAGGTGGAAGGAATGTTAGACAGTTGGCTGCTGGCATCTTGGTTTCTGTGTGAGGACTCAATATAACCGCGCGTGAGCTCCTCTGCAAAAATTGGCACACCGTCTGAACGGGCAACGATGGCGTTTTGCACCGATGCAGACAATGTGAGCGGCGCAGCAATTGCCTCTACCAAGTGTTGGATTTGCGAATCGTCGAGTTTTTCTAGATGCAGCACACTGGCCTTGGCTTTGCTAGCCCAGTCTGGAAGCGTGCTGGCTCTGGTGGTGGCAATCAGCAAAAGGGGGGCTGTCTCAATAGCCGCAGCGAGGCTGCTAAACAGTTCTGCGCTGGAGGGGTCTATCCAGTGCAAGTCCTCCAGCACCACCACACCAATTTCAGAACCTAAGGTTTGTAGCAAGCGCTGCATTACCTTGAAGACTAAGGCCCGTTGTGTATCAGAACCCAAGCCCTCTAGCGCTGTTCGGTTGAAGGCTTTGAGCCGGATAAGCTCAGCCAGTACCGCCAACTCTTGCTCGGTGGGCGAAGATTCGCGCGCCATCAAGCAGCGAAGTTTGTCCAGCGCATCGGAGGGTGTGTCGGCTGCCGTGATGCCAGCTTGCCGTTCTAAAAAGTAGCGAACTGCATACAACGGCGACGCGGCGTTGTAAGAGGAAAATTGGAACACCAAGCGTTTATCGGGTGTAATTTCTAAAGCGCTGAGCGTATCGTCTACTAAGCGCGATTTACCCAAACCTGCGTCGGCCTGAATGAGCATGAAGTGGCCATGGCCTGACCGCGCTTGTGTGAGGCGTGTGCGTATTGCCTGCGCCTGTGGTTCACGCCCAATCAAGGCTGTTTGCTGGCGACCACTGCGCATTGCATCAAAGCGGCTGCTCTTGGCGTGCTCGCTTTGCACACACCACAGATGCATGGCTTGGCTGAAGCCTTTGAGTTCAAAAGCGCCTAAATCAATACAGTCAAATAAACGCCGCACCAGATGGTAGGTGGCGGGGGCAATGACAACGCTGTTGGGCTCGGCCATGGCTTGGGCGCGGGCTGCCAGATTGGGGGTTTCGCCAATCGCGCTGCCTTCGGTTTCTTCTTCAGAGCCCACTGGCTTGCCTATGACGGTTAAACCAGTGGCAATGCCTATGCGCACTTGGGTTGACTGCCCATGAAAAAGGGGCATGGTCTTGCAGCGCTCGACAATGCCAAGTGCTGCACGAACGGCATGCTCAGAGTCGTGGTCGTGCGCCTGAGGGTATCCAAAATAAGCCATCACGCCATCGCCTAGATACTGTGATATCCAGCCTTGGTGCTCAGCAATCACTTGCGAGACCACGGCTCTAAATGCGTATAAGTAGTCGCGCAAATCTTCAGGGTCTACCCGCGCTGACAGTTGGGTGGAGCCCACTAAATCACAAAAAAGCACGCTAATTTGTCTGCGCTGCACAGAGGGCGATGCCCGCACGGATTCGCGCTGTGTTGCTCCAGCGTCGTTGAGACTGGCAATCGCATCAAGTGCTTTGCGCCTGTGTCCAACAGAGGCCAGACCCAACTCGCGCAGTTCTGCGGCGGTCAGTTTGCGTAAAACTTCAAAATCGACGTGGTTATCTATAAACGCTGCGGTGTATTGCGCAAGACCATGTAGGCTCAGCCAATCCTCTACACTGAAAGGCGTATCACTCTTCACTGCGTGCTGTTCACGCAGTGCCAATAGGGCCGACGTAATCACAAAGCAGTAATATGTTTCAAGGCGCTTGACAAATACACAATGGGCTGATTGAGTGCATTTTGCAAGAAAGCAGGCAATATGATGACCGGGCCTGGTCCGCCGCCTGGTGGCATTAACGGGATCACCGCTTGGCTAAAGCTAAACAGCATATTGGGGTCGTACTTGCATTTCACCGCATACAAACCGGCCTGAGCATCTCCCCAGTATTTATAGCCGTAGTTGGCCTCGTTCAGGCGTGGATAATTTTGATAAATATGGCCGTTTGACAGGGGCTCCATATAAGCCAGCCATGCTTCCAGAAATGCCACCGCTGGTGCTTGTTGCGACGCATCTAACCAAAATACATCGAGTACTGCATTGAATACGGTATTGCGGTGAATGAAAGCACTATTGTTGTAGGGATAAGCGTTGATCGCACCGCCGTAAAACTCCATATAAAAGTAGGTGTACTTATTGGGAGCGGTGGTAAATAAGGTAAGCAGGCCAAGCCATTCACTGCTAGTCCAGTTGCGCTCCACGTAGCGAGCAGATTTGTCTTCACAGGGCCATGCTTGGTCTGGGCCTAGGCAGGGCATACCGTAGGGCACATTGAGCAGGTCTTGGTTGAGGTTTTGGAACGTGTCCATTTTGGTCCACTGCACCACTGCGCCGGGCAAGTTGCACAGCATGTCAATGGATGCCTGCCCAGCGGCTTGGTCGCCTACATACAGACCGCGCAGCATCAAGTAAGGCTGCATGGGCGTAGCAGGCGTTACAGGTATACCGCCTTCGATATTGGGCTGGTAACACAGCGATACCTGAATGTTTAAATTGGGCGATGCGGCTGTGCGCATGTAGTTACTTTGCATGCACATGAGCGCATTGGTGGCATTGGCAGCATCTTGTTGGTTTTGTAATGGGAAAATAATGGCCCATCCAAATACTTGATCAATCGTGCGCAGCTGGTAAGTCACATTCAGTAAAACGCCAAAATTACCACCTGTTCCCCCGCGCATGGCCCACCACAAATCGCTGTTGATGCTGGGGGTGGCGCTGACAATGCTGCCGTCTGCCAGCATCACACGCATGGCCAATACGTTGTCACAGTTCATACCGTAAGTGACCGACGTGAACCCATAGCCGCCGCCTTGCACATAGCCGCCCACGCAGACATCATCACACTCCCCTCCGGGCACATGCAAGCCATAGGGTTCAAGCGCTGCGTTGAATTTGCCAAATTTTGTGCCACAACCAACGGTAGCAGTCATGCCTTGCACATCAATATGCACATCCGACAGAGCGCTCACATCGACTAAAACGCCAGGCCCTGCTGAAAAGCCTGCGGTGCAGTGCCCACCTGAGCGCAACGCCAGAGGGAATCGTGAGGTTTGGGACAGGCTTAGGGCAATCGCCACATCGCTTTCTACTGCGCAATACACGATCATGCTGGGGTGCGCATCAAATACTGGGTTGAAAAGCTTGCGATCCACGTCGTATGCCGGATCCGAAGGCATCACAATTTTGCCCTGAAGCCCCATTTGCGCTTTTTTGACCTGCTCTCGGCTGACAGAAAACGGTGCAAAGTAGGCATCGTCTTGCCGATCCCAGTGTTGCAACAGTGCTCGGTCGCGTACCAGCTTGCTTGAGTAGGTGATTGGCATAAGTAGCTCTGAAATGGGGTTATTTACAGCGGCTCATTGTAGAGATATTTCTAAAAAAGTGTGTGAATTCACACACTTTAAGAAATGGGTAAATAAGACGTATCGAAAAGAATTAAATTCTATTAAATAGAATCTATAGTTTTCTTTTGGTCATCAATGCTAGAAGATTTAGGGATTTTGGGGCGCACAGGTTTTGAAGTGTGCACGGCCAACATGGCTTTGTCCATTTCTCCGGCTAAAAAATGCGGCAGGGCAATAACGCCTCTCATCAGTGCTTCGTTGATGAGCGTGCGGTGTTCTGCCGAAGGCTTTTTTAACACCCAATGGATGACTTCGGACTTGACTCCCGGATGCCCAATGCCCAGTCGCAATCGCCAATACTGGTCAGTGCCCAGTTGCGCGTGGATGTCGCGCAGGCCGTTGTGTCCGGCATGGCTACCGCCAATTTTGAGTTTGGCCTGCCCAGGAACAATATCGAGCTCATCGTGGATCACTAAAATTTCTTCAGGCGCGATTTTAAAAAATTTGGCCAATGCAGCAACCGATTTACCCGAGGCATTCATAAAGGTGTGGGGTTGCAGCAGCCAAACAGTATGGCCGCCAAGAGTAGTGCGTGCAACACAACCGTAAAAATTTTTTTCAGGCTGCAATCTGATTTTGAGTGTGTCAGCGAGCGCATCGATGAGCCAAAAACCGGCGTTATGCCGTGTAGCTTCATATTCGGGGCCTGGGTTTCCCAAGCCGACAAAGAGTTTGATCATGGTGCAATTATGGCTTGGTGTCGCAGTGAAAAGGGTAATGTGTTGTCACGGCACCATGAAAAACGGCCCACCGAAGTGAGCCGTCAAGACTGAAACCCGAGCCGTGTTATTTTTTGGCTGGGGCTTTAGCAGGAGCCTTGGCATCGCCTTTGGCTGGTGCCTTGCCTTTGGCATCAGCCACCGGTGCTGCAACTTCCTCTTCGGCAGCTTGCACCACCACAGAGACGATTACGGGGTTGACTTTGCCCTTGGTAAGCACTTTGACGCCTTTTGGCAGCTTGATGTCGTTGACATGCAAGGATGCGCCTTTTTTCAGACCCGACAAATCCACCTCGATGAACTCTGGCAAATCAGCGGGCAAGCACGACACTTGGAGGTCAGTTGCAACGTGGTTGACCAAGCAGTTGTCAGTTTTAACCGCTGGAGACTCGTTTTCGCCCTTGAAATGCAATGGCACCTTCATCGACAGGGTGGTGTTGGCATCTACGCGTTGGAAGTCGATGTGTTGCACCATCTGTTTGTAGGGGTGGTATTGCACATCGCGTAGCAATACTTTGGACTCAACACCGTTGAACTCCATGTCGAGCACCGTGGCGTGGAAAGCTTCTTTTTTCAGGGCATGCCACAAGCTGTTGTGGTCTAGCTCGATGAGTTGCGGAGCCACTGTAGCGCCATAGACGATGCCGGGGGTTTTGCCCGTAATGCGGAGACGGCGGCTCGCACCCGTGCCCTGCTTAGCGCGCTCAAAAGCGACAAATTTCATAGTAATACTCCAAAATGAAGACAACCGCGACCAGTTGAACTTCGATAAAAAATGTGGCCTGACATTAGGCCACAGCGTTGCTGATTTGCGGTATCAGCAGACCGTTTCTTTTACAGTTCAGAATAAATTATTTTGTTCTGAAAATAGGCTCATAACCGACTCGCCCTTTGCAATACGCTGAATCGTCTCTGCGATTAAGGGGGCAACAGAGAGTTGGCGAATTTTGCTGCACGCTTTGGCGGCTTCAGACAAAGGAATGGTGTTGGTGACCACCAAACCATCGAGTGCATCGCCATTGGTGATACGGTCGATGGCAGGGCCAGACAAAATTGGGTGGGTGCAATACGCAAAAACCTTCTTGGCACCGCGCTGCTTGAGCACTTCGGCTGCTTTGACGAGTGTGCCAGCGGTATCCACAATGTCGTCCATGATGACGCAGTTGCGGCCTTCGATTTCACCAATCACATGCATCACTTCCGATACATTGGCTTTGGGGCGTCGTTTGTCGATAATGGCTAAATCACAACCTAATTGCTTGGCCAGGGCGCGCGCACGTACCACGCCACCCACATCTGGGGACACGACGATCAAGTTTTCGTGGTTTTGTTTGCGTACATCGCCTAGCAATACGGGGGATGCATAAATGTTGTCTACTGGAATATCAAAAAAACCTTGGATTTGATCGGCATGCAAGTCCATGGTGAGAAGGTGCGATACGCCCACTGTCTGCAATAAATTGGCCACCACTTTGGCCGAAATCGGCACACGCGACGAGCGCGGGCGGCGGTCTTGGCGTGCGTAACCAAAATAGGGGATCACCGCCGTGATGCGGTCTACCGAAGCGCGTTTGAGCGCGTCAACCATGATGAGCAACTCCATCAGGCTTTCGTTGGTAGGGGCGCAGGTTGATTGCACTACAAAAACGTGGCGTGCACGCACGTTTTGGTTAATTTCGACGGTACATTCACCATCCGAAAAACGGCCCACATCAGCGGCACCGAGCGAAATTCCCAAATGTTGCGCCATTTCGGCAGCTAATTCGGGATTGGCGGTGCCCGTGAATACCATGAAGTCAGAATGCAGTACGCTCATGATGGTTTGGGGTAAATCGTTAAAAAACTAACAGACTAAAGGCACTAGCAGGCGTGTTAATAACCAGCACACCTGAGGTGAATTTTGGCAGGGGAAGAAGGATTCGAACCTTCGCATGTCGGAATCAAAATCCGATGCCTTAACCAACTTGGCGATTCCCCTACACGGGTAACTTCAAAAAAATGAAGCTACCGTTATTTTGCTGTGGTCCATTGAGCCAAGGGATGCTCGGCCAAATTTGCACATATTCTTTGCTGCCAGCCTTTTAGCGGTGCTTGCACAATTTTGGGATGTGTTGCATCCCCCAAGTGGGCAAAAACCGCGCTTCCAGAGCCTGTCATCCTAGGCGTTAAGCCCTGCATTTGCAGATGGGTGAGGGCTTGCGCAACCTCACTGCATAACTTCACGGCAACAGGCTGTAGATCGTTGCGACCAAAGTCGTACGGGCTTTCAGCGAAGCCTTCAATTATAGCAGTGTCGGTGTCGCGTTTAAGCTCTGGGCTGCTAAAAATTGCTGCCGTGGACAGGCCTAGCGGTGGTTTGCACACCACAAAATGTGCAGGCGGGAGCGTGACGGGCGTGATCTTTTCTCCTACGCCCTCTACCCACGCGTTGTGACCGTGGATAAAAAATGGGACATCAGCACCAAGATGAAGTCCAATCGCAGCTAAATCTTGCCGCGAAAGCTTGGTTTGCCACAGTCGATTGAGCGCAATGAGCGTGGTGGCGGCATCTGAAGAGCCGCCGCCCATGCCTGCTTCTGAAGGAATAGATTTTGCAATATTAATATGCGCTCCTTGCGTGCAGCCTGTGGCGGTTTGCAATGCGTGAGCCGCTTTTGTGCACAAGTCTTCAGCGGGTAACTTGGTGGTAAGGTCTTCGCGACTAATTTTTGCGTTCGACCGCAGTTCGATATGCAGTGTATCTGCCCAGTCGATCAGCATAAAGACCGATTGCAGAAGGTGGTAACCATCCGCCCGTCGACCCGTGATGTGCAAAAAAAGATTGAGCTTGGCCGGCGCGGAAAGATCGTAGAGGGCACGCATAGCGGTTTAGGGCGATAAAACAAAGGTCAATTGCGCGGCGGGCAAAGGGGAGATGCGTCTAGCCAATACTTTTGATTTGCTAAATTGAGACAGATCTGGTTGCCATCCGTCTTGCATGTGGGGTTTGCCTGAAAGCCACAGGAATAGCGTTTGCGCGGAAACGGATGCACCAGTGAGGTGCAACAACGCGGCCTCAAAGCTTAAAAACTGCTGCGTGTCAGACCCAACTAAAACAGTTGCAGACCGATCATCCCATCGCAAATTACCAATGGTGGTGCCAAGAGGACTAGCTAAGCTTAAAGAGCCGATTTTTTCATTGCCTTGCAACTCAAAACTGGCAAACCATGCAGTGGCTGGGTCACCTTCGAGTTTGAGGCTTATTTTCCCAGAGTAAAACTCAGAGTTTATGGTTTTTTTGGGTGATGTCGCTGTCATATGGTGACATCCTGCTATTAAAAGTATAGTAATTACGCAAAATGCACGCATGCTGCTCTGCAAAATATAGGCCATGCTTTAAAAACCCACACGCAGCCGCTTGAGGGTTTCAAGAAGGGTGTCATTTTCGGGGTTGAGTAAAGTGGCCTCTTTCCATATTTTGATCGCTTCATCACGCTCGCCCATGCTCCACAGCACTTCGCCAAGGTGGGCACCGATTTCGGCGTCAGGCCGCGCGGAATAGGCATCGCGCAATACCTTTTTAGCCTGTGCAAAATTGCCCAGTCGAAACTCCACCCAACCCAAACTGTCGGTGATAAACGGGTCATCGGGCGCAAAAGTGAGCGCTTTTTGAATCAGCTCTTTGGCTTCTGGCAGCCGTACCCGCCGCTCAGCAAACGAATATCCCAAGGCGTTGTAAGCGTGGTGGTAGTCGGGCTTAGTGGCAATGATTTGGCGCAGGAGTCTTTCCATGTCGGCAAAGCGCTCAAGTTTTTCAGCCATCATGGCTTGGTCGTAGAGCAACTCGGTGTCGCTGCTGTCTAGGGCAAATGCTTTAGCCAATAGGTCGTGCGCGGCAAGATAAGACTTGTTCTCGCGCAACAATTGGACTTGGGCCATGAGTTTTAAACGTTTGTCGGCTGGTTCGCGGTCTGGCAATGCCGCTATCAAGGCTAATGCTTGATCGAGTTTGCCTTGCTTGGCCATGAGGGAGGCGCGGCGACTTTGGGTGCTGACCAGGTCTTGGCTGCTGTCTATCTTGGCCAACCAGCTCTCAGCAAGTTGAAAATCTTTGCGTTTTTCAGCAATTTGCGAAAGAGATAAATAGGCTTGTGTCAGGCCGCGGCGGCGCTCTTCGTTGCGGCCTTGCTCGGTGGCAAGTGCGATGTACCGTTTCAGCGCCGTATCGGCTATATCTAGCTGGTTATCCTGCGTCTTTAACGTGCCTAGAACGAGCCATGCTTCTGCCAATTCGGGGTTTTGGCGGGTGACCAAGTCTAGTTGGGTAGTGGCTTCTGAATAGCGCTGCACATCGATCAATGCTCTGGCATACGCCATGCGGATTTCAGAGGCGGGTTTGGCGGTGTCTAAATAGCGCTTAATGATGGTTTCTGCCAGCACTTGCTTGGGCTCCATGATCTCAACGGCCAGCAACGCGGCCCCTTGAAAACTGGTATCGCTGTCTTGTGCACTGCGTGCGGCTTGCAAGGCGCCCGATACGTTGGCGGCCGCTAGGCGTGCTCGACCAATGGCGACCCAAGCGGCTGCAGCACTGGTTTTTACCGTAGTTGCCTCTGATAAGGCCTGTTCGATCGTTGATGCGGCTAGTTTTTTATCTCCGGCACGGGCATACAAACGCACTACCATCGAAATCACCGTATTCTTTTCTGCTTCGGGCGCTCGGGAAACTTCCAACTTCAGCGGTTCTAGGGTGTCGGCAATGCGGTTAAGAGCCACCAAAATTTGCAAATAACTCCGATTGGCTTCCCGCGAGTTGGGCTGCGCTGAGCGCCAAGCGCGTGCAGCTTGTAATGCTGAGTCGCCAGAACGTGCTTGAATGGCGATTTCTACCGCACGTTCATACAGTTTAGCCTCGTTGGTTTTGCGTGCCGCATCCAGCATCAAAGAAAACCCTTCACCAGGTTGATCGCCTCGCACACTGATTTCACCAATGAGTAATTGGTAAAACAACTCTGCATTCAATCCAGAAACCGTGGGGGTAACGGGGCTGACAGTCGGTGGTGAACTAGTAGTTTGCGCCTGCGAATGGAGGGCGCAGGCGGTGGAGACTAAAAAAATCCAAGATGCAAAGCGGTTGATTAATCGGGTCATCACCCATGATAATTCAAACATGCCTGAATTACCTGAAGTAGAAGTTACCCGATTGAGTTTTGCTGACCGCATTGCGGGCGCACGCGTGTTAGATTTTTGGCTGGGTAAGCCCCTGCGCTGGCCTTTGGGTTGCGATGCGGATACCTTGCTGGGGGCAACGGTTCAGCAGGTTCGTCGCCGTGGAAAATATTTGTTGCTGGATTTGTGCACTGCCAGTGGCGAAAGCGCAGGCCTTTTGCTGCTGCATCTGGGCATGTCGGGCAGCTTGGAGTTTTCATCAAACTTGCCCACAGCGGGCAAGCACGACCATTTTGAAATGAGAACTACGCGCGGAAGTTTGCGTCTGCATGACCCGCGCCGATTTGGAGCAGTGGTGTTTGCGCCAAGTGAGGCCAGCGCTGCCGCACAAAAACTACTGGGCAAATTGGGCGTTGAGCCATTTTCTGAGGATTTTTCAGTTTCTGGTTTCCACGAAGGGCTCAAATTGCGCAGCACAGCCATCAAGCAAGTCTTGTTGGGCGGCGAGCTGGTGGTGGGGGTGGGTAACATTTATGCCTCCGAGGCGCTATTTTTGGCCGGAATAAGACCCACTGTGCCAGCCAACAGGCTGAGTCTGCCGCGCGTGCGCAAGCTCCATGAGGCGGTGGTGGGGGTTTTGCGGGCAGCGGTTTTGCAAGGCGGCAGCACACTGCGTGACTTTAGCAGTGCCGAGGGCAAGACCGGATACTTTCAACTACAAGCCAAGGTCTATGGCCGTGCAGGCGAGCCATGCCGAGTATGCCAAACCCCGATAAAAATGATCAAACAGGGCCAGCGGTCAACATTTTTTTGTGCGAGCTGTCAAAAATTGGGGTGACGGCGTTTCGGTGTGGTGCTATATTGGGCAGCTAGTATCAGAACAGCGGAGTTTTTTTGGTTGCTTCATTTAACGAACAATTCGATAGCCATGGTGCATGGCGGCGCGAATTCGCATTACGCCTCAAACTCTTGGCCGAGTGGATGCGTGACCACGACTTGCTTGATGCAGCAGTGCAGGAAAGAATGCTGCGCTTGGAGAGCCAAATGCGCTCTGACAAAGTCATGGTTGCCTTTGTCGCAGAGTTTTCTCGTGGCAAATCCGAGCTGATCAATGCCATATTTTTTGCGGCGTACGGTAAGCGCATCATGCCTGCAAGCGCTGGGCGCACTACGATGTGTCCCACGGAGCTCGGTTGGGATGCCGACATCACGCCCTGCCTGCGCTTATTGCCCATAGAAACACGGCTAGAGAACATCGCCCTCATGGAGTGGCGCGCCGCACCCGAAAAATGGAAGCGATACGATCTAGATGTCAACGATGCCGACCAATTAGCTAAAACCTTTGAGAAAGTCGCCGAGGTTCGAAAAGTCAGCAAGGACGATGCGAAAGCCCTAGGATTTTGGCACGACGAAACCCCAGACGACAATCCGATGATCGACAGCGAGGGGTGGGTCGAAGTGCCCAAATGGCGTCATGCACTCATTAATATTGCGCACCCTCTGCTCAAACAAGGCTTGGTGATACTGGACACGCCCGGGTTGAATGCTATCGGCGCAGAGCCAGAGTTAACGGTCAGTTTGATACCCCAAGCCCACGCAGTCGTGTTTATTTTGGGGGCAGACACGGGAGTCACTAAGTCTGACTTGGCAATTTGGCGTGAGCATTTGATTACCGAGGCTGAGGGCACCAGTTCGCGCTTGGTGGTGCTCAATAAAATTGACAGTATGTGGGATTCGCTGTCAACTCCTGCCCAAGTACAAGCTCAAATTGAGCGTCAGCGAGCCACATCGGCAGAAATTCTTGGCCTTCCTGTTGAGCAGGTGATCCCTGTTTCTGCGCAAAAGGGTTTGGTTGCAAAGGTCACCGGCGACGCAGATTTGTTGGAAGCCAGCAAATTACTTTTGTTAGAGGATGCGCTGGGCAAAGGAATGCTTGGGCAGCGGCAAAGTATCTTGAGAAACGCGATGTCTTCAGGCATTGCCGATTTGCGAACCGAGGCTGGGCGTGTGATTCACATGCGGCGACGTGATTTGGCGGAGCAGATGTCTGAATTACACGGGCTTCGTGGTAAAAACACAACGGTTATTAAGCATATGCGTTCGCGCATTGTCGCAGAACAAACTGAGTTCGATGCCAGTGGTGTGCGCATTCATGCCGTGCGTTCGGTGCATTTAAGATTGCTTAAAGATGTGATGCAGTCCTTGGGGGCAAGCACCCTCAAAGCTGAATTGATGCAGCTTAACCACGTGATGAAACAGCCTGGTATTAAATTGGGCATCAAAAAAGCGTACGCCGATACTTTTGATCGTCTACGCGAGGGCCTACACCATGTCAACGACCTCAATGGCGAAATACAAAGCATGTTGGCTGCAAGTTTTCGGCAATTAAATGCCGAGTTTGGTTTTTCGCTGCAGACACCTGTTGAGCCTGATATGGCGCGTTATGAGCGAGACTTGGAGCTCGTGCAGCGTAGCCATGTGCAATACTTAGGTGTGAGCAATGCTCTTAAATTGGCACAACCCGATTTTGCAGACCGTTTGGTGCGTGCACTTGCAACCCGCCTGCGCGTTGTGTACGAGTCGGCGCTAGGTGAGGTGGAACTTTGGAATAAATCTGCCGCCGCCCAGCTTGACTCGCAATTGCGCGAGCGCCGCAGAAATTTTGCGCGGCGTCTTGAGGCGATCGAGCGCATTCAAGGGGCAGCCAATACACTAGATGAACGCATTGGTGAAATAAAAATTCAAGAGCAATCCTTGGATGAGATGGGTCATAAATTAGGCAATCTAACTGAGCATTTGGTTGCTGGCTCTGAACAGGTCGTGCGGCCAGAATCCCCATTGTTTGCCAAAACTGATCTGCAAGCATTGGCCGCATGACAGGCACAAAATCGGTTGCGGTGGCGCAGCCATTTTCGCAGCGATTGATTCAATGGCAGCGTCAGCATGGACGGCATGATTTGCCTTGGCAAAGCTCGCGTGCGCCTTATGGCGTGTGGTTGTCTGAGATCATGTTACAGCAAACGCAAGTGGCGACGGTTCGTCAGTATTTCAGCCGCTTTATGGAGCGTTTCCCCAGCGTTTTTGCGCTTGCAGGAGCAAGTTTAGACGAAGTGCTCGCTTTGTGGAGTGGACTTGGCTACTACAGCAGGGCGAGGAATTTGCACCGATGTGCCCAAGTTATTGTGGACGATTTTGGCGGAGAGTTCCCCGTCACTTCTGCGCAACTTGCTACTCTGCCTGGCATAGGGCCTTCTACTGCGGCGGCCATTGCTGCATTTTGTTTTGGCGAGCGGGTGTCAATTATGGACGCGAATGTTCAGCGCGTTTTAGGTCGGTATTTGGCCTTTGATATGGACTTGGCGCAACAAAAAAATGTAGGCAGGCTTTGGTTACTGGCAACCAATTTACTTCCACCAATTGAGGACAAGCAAGGCATTGCTGCATACACGCAAGGCTTAATGGATTTAGGTGCCGGCATCTGCGCAGTGCGCAATCCAAGCTGCTTGGTGTGCCCAGTCAATGGGGATTGCGCGGGTTATGCGGTTGGCACGCCTACGCAGTTTCCACTGAAAACGCGCAAACTCAAACGCAGTCATCAGTCGTTTTGGATGCTTTGGCTACAGCGGTCTGATGGTGCCGTATGGTTTGAGCAGCGACCAACACCTGGTGTCTGGGCAGGGTTGTATGCGTTTCCGTTGTTTCATAGCGAGTCTGAGGCACTGGGTATTTTGAGTCCCTCCCAGATAAAACTGACGACATTCGGTGCGGCTTTTAAGCATGTATTGACCCACAAAGATATGTTTCTACACCCTTTGGAGTTGAGGGTGCAAATACACCAAACCTCGCAAATCTGCCAAGGCAGGATGGGACGCTGGGTGATGCCCAGTCATTGGCTGGATCTAGGCATGCCTGCACCGATCAGGCGATTGCTAGACATGCAAAAAACTAGCAGCAGCTAACTTTGTATCGATCTCGCGGTGGCGCTTCAGCGTGGTCCAAAAAGGGCTGAAAGCTTCATAAAGTTTTTCTACAAGGTAAACCGAACGGTGCTGTCCGCCGGTGCAGCCAATGGCTACAGTTACATAGCTTCTATGGTCTTTGGACATGGGGCCTAACCATGCGCTCACAAAATTGTGAATTTGATTGAGCATGAGACCCACATCGGCCTTAGAGGCCAAAAACGCAGCTACCGGTGCATCACAACCTGTGAGTGGGCGCAGTGCATGTTCATAGTGTGGGTTGGGCAGCATGCGCACATCAAATACATAATCTGCATCAAGTGGGAGACCTCGTTTGAAAGCGAAAGACTCAAACACAAGTGTGAGTTGGCTCACGGGCGCTTCAATTAAAGCCTTGACGTAACTTTGCAACTGAGAACTGCGCAGCAAACCGGTATCGATTACTTGTGCATCGGCTCTCAAATCTGAGAGTAACTCACGCTCCAATTCAATGGCATCCGTTAGCGCACGCCGAGGTTCAATTTGGTCATCGCCAGACAGTGGGTGACGCCGTCTGGTTTCGGAAAATCGGTGTACCAATATCTCAGTGCTAGTATCTAAAAACCATGAGCGCACTGTCACGCCTAATTTGCTAAGGGCCTCAAGTTGCTTGGGTATTTGCGGTAAAGAGCTGGCACTGCGCACGTCAATAGCAATTGCCAATTTGCTGACACCGTGCGTGAGCTCCAGCTCCACAAACTGGGCCATGAGCTCGGGAGGGAGATTGTCTGTGCAATAAAACCCAGCATCCTCCAGCGCATGCAGCGCCACTGATTTTCCAGAGCCCGACATGCCAGTGATGAGTACGATATCCATATAGCGATCAAGTTATTGGTTTAAGAGTTCTTTGGCGTGGGCCAAAGTGGTGTCCGATAGTCTCTCGCCTGAAAGCATTCGCGCGATCTCCGTGACTCTGTGCTCCCCTGTGGCCACTTGAACTTGACTGAGTGTAGAGGTTTCTCCACGCAGCTTTGTCACCACCAAATGTGCATCTGCGCAAGCAGCCACTTGCGCAAGATGCGTTACAGCGAGCACCTGTCTATCTTTGCCCAATTGTTTCATCAAACGGCCAACGGTTTGCGCCACTGCGCCGCCCACACCAGAATCAACTTCGTCGAATATCAAGGTTTGCGCTGCGCCTAATTGGCTGGTGGTTACCGATATGGCCAATGCGATGCGCGAAAGTTCACCGCCAGATGCTACTTTGCCAATGGGTTTTGGCATTGCTGAGGGATGCCCTGCGACCAAAAACTCCACCGTCTCCATACCATACGGACTGGGTGCTTTTTGGCCATGCAGCGCCACAGCGAATACACCCCCTTGCATGCCAAGTCCTTGCATTGCTTGAGTGATCGCTATAGAAAGTTTGTCTGCGTTTTCTTGTCGGATGGTAGTGACTAATTGCGCCACACGGTCAAAGCCTGCACGAGCTTGCGACAAAGCAACGGTTAAGGCCGCTAAGTCAGCGCCTTTTTCTAAAATTTGCAAGTCGGTTTTCCAAGATACCAATAGGTTGGCCAGTGTTTCCGGCCCACGTTTGTATTTGCGTGCCATGCTGATCCAAAGGGCTACGCGAGCGTCCATTTCAGCATAGCCGGCAGGGTCTACTTCGGTAGTTCTAGTGTAGCTATGCAAGCTTCGGGTTGAGTCCTCAAGACTGGAGAGTGCCAGATTGACACCTGACAAAATCTCAACAAAGCGGGGCTCAAGGTGCTCTTTGCTTTGCAATAAGTGCGATATTTTAGAAAGTACCTCTAAAACACCGGTATGGTCAGCCTCGAGCAAGGACAAACTTTCGTGCGAGGTGTCAATCAAACTCTGCGCATGGGCTAATCGGGTGTGTTGTGTGTTGAGCTCTTCCCATTCCCCTATACCAGGAGCGAGCTTATCAAGCTCACTGATTTGCCAAGCTAAGCGCTCTTGTTCGCTTGTACTTTGCTGTGACTTTGCGGTAGCTTCCTCAAGCGCCTGTTCACACTGTCGCCAGAGCTTCCAAGCAGCTTGGAGTTCTTTGGTGCTGACGCCAGCATAAGCATCAAGCAAATCTCGCACGGCATCTGGCCGAGTCAAGGTCGCCCAAGCATGCTGTCCATGAATATTAACCAGCAATTCGCCGACTTCACGCAGCTGTGTAGCAGTGGCAGGGCTACCATTGATCCAGGCTCTACTTTTGCCCTGTGCATCTATCGTGCGTTTTAGAAGTAGATCCTCTTCAATTGCAAAGCCAGCTTCGTCCAACCACGCGCGAATGCGACTGCTTGCCTCAAATTCGGCACTGATTTCAGTTCTTGTACAGCCTTCACGCACTACACCCGCATCGGCGCGGCTTCCCAGCACCAATTGCACAGCATCAATCAAAATAGATTTACCAGCGCCGGTTTCACCAGTAAGTACGGTAAATCCTTTGGCGATATCCAAGTCCAAAGCAGCAACTATTACAAAATCACGCAAGCTAATGCGTTTAAGACCGCAGCTGATGGCGTTCACTTCAGGCCCCTCCTTCGTTCCAGTGTAGTTTCTTACGCAGAGTGTCAAAGTAACTCCAGCCTAGTGGATGCAAAAAACGCACATGGTGTTCAGAGCGCCGAACGATGATTCGGTCGCCCTTGAGTAGCGATGCCAACGATTGCATATCGAAATTTGCACTTGCATCTTTTCCTGCTACTAATTCTATAGCTATATATGACGCATCTGCAATGACAATAGGTCTATTTGACAAATTATGTGGAGCTATGGGCGCAAGCAGCCAGCCAGGTAGGCTGGGGTGCAAGAGTGGTCCCCCAGCCGACAGCGAATAAGCGGTTGACCCTGTCGGCGAGGCAATGATAAGTCCGTCGGCGCGCTGATTGGCGACAAATCGACCATCAACCTCTACGCGTAGCTCGACCATGCCAGAAGTCGCTCCTCGGTTGACGACGACATCATTCATGGCAAGTGCATCAAACACACATTGCCCATCTCGCATTACCTGCGCATGCATCAAACTTCGGTGGTCTTCCTCGTAAGCTCCTCCAAGCATACTGGCCAAGGTATGGGTGTAATCCTCTAAAGCGATGTCAGTGATAAAGCCCAGTCTGCCTTGGTTGATGCCAATCAGTGGAACCCCGTAGCGTGCCAACTGCCTACCGATACCCAGCATTGTCCCGTCACCCCCCACCACCAGTCCTAAATCGCATTGCGCTCCAATTTGATCCACACTCAGGCGTGCATACAGGGGATTACCCAAAACCGACCATGTGTCGTATTCGATGCTGACCTCGGCTCCCAAGGACTCTAAGAAACGCGCAATACCATCCAAAATCGCCCGCGAATCAGCACCTGTATCGGCGTTGTACTTTCCGATAAGTGCGATATGTTTAAATCGAGTGTGCATGTCTAAATTACAACACTAAACTGTAGTAATCCGGCTAAATTTGCGCATCATCCGTGCTTTACACGCACTGTCTTTTTCAGACTCTAGCGCTGCTACTGCTATCCATTTAATAGCATCTAAGCCTAATTTTTCGGCCATTGCGCCCGCTATTGCTGGTGACAGGTGGCCTCTAATTTTTGCCGTGTTAAGCGTTGTTCTATTTAGATTTAGTTCGCGCGCCCACTCTGCATATGTTTTGTTTTCAAGCGCTTTTTCAAGCAATTTCATTGTTTCGGCCATAAATATTCCTGTCTGCGTAGTGCATACATGTTATTATTTATATGTCTGCATACTGCATACATTTAATACTACTTCATGTCCTCCACGAACTTCTCCACAGCATCCATAAGCGCATTAAGCCGCTCCTGCTCTGGCACGTGGTCAAACCGCATAGGTTCAATTCCCGCATTTCTAGCTATTTCGTCTCTCTTAGCGTCCTCCATAGCCTTCCCGTTGTGGCTGCTGTCGTCCAATTCGATAACTGCAATTGGATTAAAGGCCATATCGCACACCAAAAAATCACACCGTTTTTGCGATATGAAATTACGGCTTTTTATGTTCATCTTTAAAAAGCCCTCCAGTCCGACTTGTGCTAGCACTACAAGCCTTTTCTCTTTGCATGCCTCTACAAGCCTCCAGAAAAACACCTGCTCCCTCTCTGTAAGCACTCTTTTTTTCACCGCTTTTAGATTGCTTTCTGGGCTGCTTTCTACATTGCCCTCTAAACCGCCTGTTCCCGCTCTTTTTCCGCGTGCCCTGTTCTGCTCCGCAATCTTGATAACCGCCAGCACTAGCGCCATGCCAGCAATCCAATAAACCGTATTCATCAAGCTCATATCTACTCCCAATTAATCAAAGGATGCGCCCTATGACTTTACCAAATAACTACGCTTCGCCCGCCTCCTACCTAGGCGCTGCCCCCCTTGCTCTCCATGCCGTTATACATACTCCACAGGCGCAATCTGTGGGCGAAACAGGCGGTATGGGGGGCATACCTTTACGTAATCTTGATCGCCATGGCAAGCGCATCACAAAAATGGCAAAAGTCAGTTTTAACGGCTTACACCTCCGTGTAGTAAACATCCGCCTAGGTTTCTGTGATTGCGAGACATTAATCACGTATTCCCCTCATCGCTTCCAGTGCTCCAAACTAACCCTACTGGCCTAAAACTGCAGCTCGAAAACAGCCCTTATGTGTGGTTTTCGAGCTGGTGTTTTTGCCAGTTTCCAAAAATAGGAATTTATATGCACTCCGTAATCGATATCCTCGTTCTCACTGTCAAAAAAGGCATTTCTAAAAAAACCTCCAACGCATATGAAATTACTGAGGCTCACTGCGTTTTACGCGATGACTCGGGCGCCGCTGGCGCTGTAGGTATCCTAATGATTCCAACACCTTTAGTACCTGTTGCTAAGGTCGGTCTATTTACTGCCTCCTTTGCCCTTAAAGCCGCCGCTTACGGCGAATCTCAAGGCCGTATCGTTGCTGAACTGGTCGGATTAACCCCAGTCACCCAAGCAAGTCTACGTACCCCAAAGGCTGCGTAATCATGCCCTACTACTACCAAGGCCTCTGCTACGGTACGCCACAGCTAGCGCTGCAAGCGCACCTTGCGACATACCCCCTTGGTAGTACCGATTTTGTCGTTTATATCCCCACTTCTCCCGCTTCCACAGTGACCAATGCCGGATTAATGTCCTTTCCATTAATACGCTTGAACGTCAACAATAACAACGGTACATCCTCAAATAAACAGGTTCAGCTTACAAGCTGCCTAGTCCCTGATATACCTATGAATTATTCAGTAGCTGGTTCGTTCTGGGCGTTCGGTTTCGCGTCAGTCCTCACTATGTTTTTTATAGCGCACGCTATAGGTCTCGTTCTCAAATCAGTAAGGGGTTTTTAACTCTTACTTCCCTAATTTGCCATTTCGGCCAATACGTCCACAGCGTTATCTGTGTTTTTTAGGAGTTCCTATGTTTGTAAAAAAAATGAAGCATCTGGTTGTAGTCTCCGCTGCTGCCCTAGGTCTTTCTGCCCCTGCCTATGCAGTGCCGCCTGATTTGACCTCGCTGACTACTGCCGTCGATTTCAGTACGGCCACTGACGCAATTTTGGCCGTTGCTGCTGCTTTGATCGTGGTCTACATCGCCATGAAAGCCGCAAAAATGGTGCTCGGTATGGTGCGCGGCGGTTAACACTGCTGTAAAGGGATTGCGCCCCTTTTACCCTCAAAACATCAATAAAAAACCATGTCCACAATTGCTGATTATTGGTCTCTGTCAATGTTTTTCCTCGGCATTGTTTGCGCCTATGCTGTTATCAAGGGTCTTAAGTTATGACCTACATTTTTTCATTTTTTTTGCTTTTCTTTGCCGCGTTTACCGCAACTGCCGCTCCTGCAGTCATTTGTGTAAGTAAGGCACTTATTAATACAGTTACGCCACTCGGTGTTAAATACGTCGCTGCCGTCATAGGTCAGCCTGTCACTTGTGTAAATTGCAAACTTGGTTTAGTCGGTGTAGTCCCTAGTGCTGGTGATCGTTATAGCTGTATTAGCAACGAGCCTAATGATGTCCCTCCTGTATGTTCTGAGGGTTCGCAGTCCTATAACGGAGATTGTGTGACCGCTGGTAATGGCTCGCCAGGCTATCGCCCTGCTTCTCCCGCATCACCACACGCTAACCCGCCTCCTCCTCCAGCTGGTACAGGTACAGGTTTAGGCGGTGGTACTGGTGGCGGCGCTGGCGGTGGTACTCCTTCCCCTGTCTCCGATAGCTTTGCATCTGGCTTCACAGGCGCTGTATTCGCTGCTGCTGCCGGTGCTGCCGCCTTCGTCGGTGCTCCCCCTTTGCTCGTAGCTGGCCTCTCTGCCGTCGCCCTCCATGCTGCTGTTGATGCTTTTTTCGGTGGTAAGACTGCCCCTGCTCCTTCAGTTGATGCTGCCTACACTGGCCCTGTAAAAATCAACTTTTTGCCACTCCCTATAGACACGCTCCCTACGACTAGCGACAATGCCGCTCCTACTATCAACGTCACACAAGATGGCGTTTTTGCTCCTTCTGGTGGCGGCTCACAATCAGGTAATGGCACTGCTGGCGGCTGGTCACCTCCTGACGTTAACGGCGATACGTTCTATACTCCCCCTGCAACTGGCGCTAACCCTACGCCCTTACCAACTGCGTCTATTACTGACGGTGGACACACTTTTTCCGGTCAAACAAACCCAAACAGTCAAGGGCAATCAGATGGTGCTGTAACCGTCACACGCCATGCGGATGGCTCTGTACTCGTCACTAACTTGGCAACTATCCCAGTCACTGACGGTAACGGTAATCAAACCACTGCTAAGGTTGCAAAAACAACGACCTATTTGCCCTCCGGTAACGTTAGCGCTGCCGCTCCCACTGTAGTTATTTCACCCGTCCTTGGTGATGGTCAACCTTCCAACGGTGGCGTAGGCCTTACCCCTGCTCCTTCTACCGCTCCGTCTACGGGCATAGGCGGCTCTCCTGTAGTCGGCGGTACTGGTGCAACCTCTGGTACGAATGTACGCGTTGGCGACGGTTCTGGCACTTCCAACAATGGCGGCTGCGGCTCTGGTGGCTCATGCGAATCTACCCAGCTAGCCAATAAGGGCTTACTCACTGGCATTCTTAACTGGCTGACTGAAAAAGCCGACACTCCCGCTTCACCAACGGCTAAAACTGCAGCAGAGGTCAAGGCTGGTTCATTGTCAAAAACAACACCTGTTTTTAGTTCTTTAACAACTTGGCAACTCCCTGCCCATTCTTCCACTTGCCCTACATCTTCCTTTTCTTGGCGTGGTCAACAATATTTCTTTGATGCCCACTGCACCTTAGTTACCCAACACTTTGCAGCACTACGCGCTGTTATGACCGCTGCATTTTCTATAGCCGCTGTTTTAGTTGTTCTGAGGGCGTAGCATGGCTTTAATCGTCTGGTCGGTCATCCGCTGGGTCTTCAATTCCATCATCCTTAAATTCGTAGTGATGGGCGCTATTTACATTATTGTCTCTGAGCTATCCCCCCTGATACTTGATCAGCTTGGTTCTTCACTTAGCACTACTGGCCTTAGTTCCTCTTTCTCTTCTATACCTGCGGGTGTTTGGTTTTTCCTTGACTTTTTCGCCCTCGATGTCGGCCTTCCTTTGCTCCTCACTGCTTACGTCTCACGCTTTTTAATACGCCGAATACCCTTGATCGGATAATATGTCTCTACCTACAAGCGACCCTAAGTTAAATTCGTCTTTTGACATTCTCTACGCGGCTACCGTAAAGGCTAAAGAATGGGGCGTGTCCTTCGTGGTTTTTGTAGGTGGTTATGCCTCAAGCTATACGGGTGATGTCGAACAGGCTAAAGAACGTGCCCGTTTTGCTGTTAAAAATGGCTGTAAAGCTGTCAACATCAAGCGTATCCGTGCCTAGCCATGGCTATCAATGTTTACACCGGATTACAAGGCTCGGGCAAGTCTTACGAGGTTGTAAGTTCAGTTATTTTAACGGCTTTGGCCGCTGGTCGCCGTGTAGTCACTAACGTTGCTAATTTGCAGCTACAAGCAATATATGACTACTGCGTCTTACACCATAAAGTCGAGCCTGCGGCCGTTGGCACAATCGTCCAGTTAAGCAATGACGATCTTCTAAAACCCAATTTTTTTCCTGTAGAAGGTTCGTCACTGCCTTCTATCGTTCTCGCTGGTGATCTTGTTGTAATAGATGAATGCTGGCGCTGGTGGTCGGTAACAAACAAGCTGCCCCCTGCTCATATGACTTTTTTCCGCATGCATCGTCACTTTGCACATGCGGTTACTGGCGTAACTTGTGATCTTGTTCTAGTAGTACAGGATATAACCGATTTAAACAAACAGTTGAAGGTAGTAGTAGAGAACGTCTACCGCATGACCAAGCATAAAGCGCTCGGTACAAACAAGCATTACAGGGTTGATGTCTACCAAGGCCATAAGGTTCTACGCAACCCCACAATGTCATATCAAAAAAAATATGACCCTGCGATTTTTGAGCTTTACAAGTCATATTCGCAGTCAACAACTGCAGCGGGTTCTGAGCTCGTAATTGACAATCGCGCCAACATTTTTAAAGGCTCACTATTCAAGCTCATACTACCCATTTCTCTGTTAGTTGGCGGCTTTGCCTTTTACAACGTTTATCGTTTTTTTAATCCCAAAGTTGACAAACAAACAGAGACAAACAAACAAGCCAAAGGCAAGTCAACTGCTGGAACTCCCACGGCTGCAGTTACCCCTTTGTCTTCTTCTTCCTCCTTCACTGTTAGGCCTGAAAATAATGACTCCACTGAATGGAAAACCATCGGTTATTACAAGGTCGGCTCTGACTTATACGTGACATTGGCCAACAACACCACACGCCGCATACTCGTTAATCCCACTGGTTTTTACCTTGATCGTCTCCGCGTAACGGGTCAATTGGATGGCAAGCAAGTAACAAACTATACTGGTGCCGCCGTTGACACACTGTTGCCAATAAAATGAAAGCCTACCTATTTTCTCTATGTGTTTTGGCCTCTACATGCGCTATTGCACAGCCTGCAATTTCCCCCACTGTTCCACAGGTTGCCTTAGTCTTTGATCGTGTCCCCCTAGTAGATTTACTAAAGGTTGTTTACGGTGACGTGTTAAAAAAGAACTTCGTTATTCATAGCGATTTGTCATCTGAACAACGGGTTTTAAGCCTATCTATACTCCCTCCATTCGATAACAAAAAAGTAGATTCTCTAATAGTCGATATTCTTGAAACCCATGGCATTCGTTCACAGTCAAAATCAGGCTATACACTAATTAGCGCACTCCCTGTTTCAAAGCCTCTTGAGCCTCTGCTTTCTGTCTACCATTACAAAGCAAAATACCGAAGCGTTCAATATTTAATAGACAATACAAGCTCCCTATTCAAGGCTTCCCGCTTCACCACTCAACGCCAAATAGCCAACGTTGCTCCTGTATCCGCATCCCCCAATATTCCAACAAGCTCCGGCGCTCTAAGCCCGTCTCTCGCACCACAGCGCGACAGTGGTACTTCTGCCTATTCACTCCTCGATAAATCAGACATTGATTCTTTCCTTTTCGAAGGTACGCCTTCTGACATTACAAAGCTTCGCGCCATACTTGAACAAATTGACTTACCAACTGGAGAGGTCTTCGTAAAGGCAAGCGTCTATGAGTTCACCACAACGTCACAGGATTCAACGGCTTTTAGCCTCGCGCTAAGCCTCATTTCAAACAGGCTCGGCGTAAATTTAAAACAAGCTGTCAACGGTTCTTCTTTTAGTTTCAAGTCAGGCGATATTGACGCTGTTTTTAGTGCCCTCTCAACCGACGTTCGTTTTAAGACATTGAGTAACCCAAGTGTGAGAGTAAAAAGCGGTTCAACTGCAAAATTCAGCGTAGGTTCTGACGTTCCCGTGTTAGGTTCAATACAGTTAGATAAAAATGGTACTCCGCTCCAATCAATTGATTACCGTAGCTCAGGTTCTATTTTTCAGGTTACCCCTACGGTCAGGGATGCATCTATTGATCTTGCTCTAAGTCAACAACTAAGCACATTTGTAGCTACAACCACAGGCGTAAATAACTCGCCCACACTCATAAAACGCGATATCACTACTTCAATCTCTGCGCAAGATGGTGATGTCATTGTCTTGGGTGGCCTTGATGATCAAAAGAGCACGGTCGATAAAAATGGTTTATCTTTTCTCCCCAATTTTTTTCACGCGAAGTCGTCCAGTTCGTCCAATACTCAAATACTGCTTGTCTTACAGGTGCGCAAGATTCCCGTGGTAACAGGTCTATGAGCGCTGCTGCCTCTCCCACGTCTTGCCGCGTACCCTGTGACAGTTCTTTAGCTGCTGCCTTGCCCATGCCCTGCGGGCTCTCCTCAAGTGCTGTCTATGCCTCGGGTGCTGCTTTCCCAAGCGATAACCTTTCCACCGCTCTAAAAAACATGTATCTGAAGGCTGCTGAGTCCGTCCGCTCGCAGCGAAGCGAGAACGGCGGCGAAGCCGCCTAATTTATTTAATAGCCCACTTTAGAACACGCTAGGAATTCGCAAACCAAACACCCATAAAAAAACCCCCACGACACTGCAAATGTCTGGGGGCGTGATCAGCTAACCAATTTGAGTAATAGCCAATGGAACGAATTATAGACAATATCCGATATATAGGTGAAGTAATCCCACACTGTTGGGAATTAAGGACATTTGAAGTAAATGGCCATGTCGAGAAAACGATACGCCCTGTCATCGGTTGGACTGAGGACGGTCAACACCTTCCCGACAATTTCAACCCTGACGGCTACCTAAATGCTTTTGGCCAACTTGAACCATGGCCTGAGGAACGGCCTCAGGACATAGCTGCAGCTAAATATAAAAGGCTTCAAAAGAGCGCTGCTAGGGCTAAGGTCATGTGTCGTCGCATTATCAAATCAGAGGGCTTCAATGAGCTTTTAACCCTTACCTACAAGGAGAACATGCTAGACCGTGATATCTGCAAAAAGCACTTTAAAGAGTGGGTAAGGCGCATGAAAAAGGCTCTTGGTAATTTCCGTTACTGTGCCAGTTTTGAGCGTCAGGAACGTGGCGCAATGCATGTGCACCTTGCTACCCACAAATTAGCTGAGCATGGCCTCTATAAAGGCGTAAAGGTTAAGACCTTCGAACTAGGTACACGCATTTGGCGCGACATAGTAAAAACTGGCGGCCTTTGCTATGTAGGCGGTAAGAAAAACAACGGTAAAACCCGCCGTAACCTCTCTAACGCGAAAATGGCCGCCTACGTATCAAAGTACATCCTAAAAGACTTTGAAGATGCCCCTGAGGAGTCCAATAGGTATTCCCGAAGCAATGGCGTAAATATACCTAAAAGCACGGTGATACGCTTTACCAATATGTCAATGGCTGACGTGATCAGCTTAGCCTTTGAAGTTCGTGATGGTGACGTTATGGTCAGTCATTGGTTAGGTAAGTACGGCGATTGTTGGGGACTCGATACAGAGCCCGATAGGCGCATCATTACACGTAACGGTCTGCCAAGCTGATATGAGACAGATACACGATACCCTTGCCGCCCGCGTCGCGGCCTACCGTGCACGCCATGATTTAGTTACTTTAAGCGTTGATATCCCTCGCGAATTAAGTCAACGTTTTTACGAATTCTTACGTTTTAAAAACCAAACAAAAGCCGAAACAATCGTTAAGCTACTAGAGGGGCAACTGCTGCGAAAAAGATAGTATGCGATATGGCTACGCTAGGGTTTCAACTCGTGATCAAAACACTTTGTTACAAAAAAAGGCACTGCTGCAAAGCGGCTGCGATTTAGTCATCGAAGAAAAAGCAAGCGGCGCGAAAACTCGCCCACGTCTCGAACTGCTTTTAAAAAGGCTTCAAGCGGGGGATACTTTGGTAGTCCATAAAATCGACCGTCTCGCCCGTTCAATGCTTCATTTTGTCGCTGTTTTTGAAAACCTCCGTATTCGCAAAATCCACTTTCAAAGTCTCACAGAGAACATAGACACTACAAGCCCACAGGGTAGGGCATTCGTTCACATCTTGGCCGCATTTGCTGAGCTAGAGCGCGACATGATAAGAGAACGTTGTTATGCTGGCCAATTGGCTGCTATGGCTCGGGGTCAAAAATGGGGCGCTTATCCGTTTTTTGATGCCGATGATTCAAAAATGATAGCTGTAGCTTGGCGAAGTGGTTGGTATGATCAAAAAACAATTGCTATGGTTTTTGATAAAAACGTTGCAACGGTACGTGACGCTATCCATCGCCATGAAAAACGTGGCCGATATGCAACGCTTAAATTACAAAGGTAAAATGCCCCTATGCTCGAAGACCGTGCAAAGTTGTTGTTAAAAGCCTTAGTGGAGCGCTACATCGCAGATGGGCAGCCCGTGGGTTCGCGCACGCTTTCAAGAGCCTCTGGGCTAGAATTATCTCCCGCTACGATTCGCAACGTGATGAGTGATCTGGAGGATTTGGGTTTAATTACCAGTCCCCACACCTCAGCAGGACGCATACCGACAGCGCAGGGATACCGATTGTTCGTCGACACCATGCTTACAGTGCGTCGGCAAGAGCTGCCTACGCACACTTTAGCGGCAGACCAGCCGCAAAAAGTTATTGCAAACGCAGCTAACCTTTTGTCAAGTTTGTCGCAGTTTGTCGGTGTTGTGGTGGCGCCGCGCAGGAGCTCGGTTTTTCGACATATCGAATTCATGCGCCTGTCGGATAAGCGTGTTTTACTTATTATTGTGGCGCCTGACGGTGATGTTCAAAACCGCGTGATATTCACTGAAACTGATTTCAGCCCTAACCAACTTGTTGAGGCGGGAAACTACGTCAATAGCCATTTTGCTGGTTTAGCCATAGAACAAGTGCGCGAGCGTTTGAAGCTTGAGGTGGAGCAACTTCGTTCTGAAATTGCCGTGCTCATGCAAGCTGCCGTGCATGTGGGGTCGCAGGCGATGTTGCAAACAGCAGACGAAGTGGTCATCTCTGGTGAGCGCAATTTGCTGGCAGTATCTGATTTTTCTACCGACATGGGGCAATTGCGGCGTGCATTTGACCTTTTTGAACAAAAAACACAGCTAATGCGGCTTTTAGATGTTTCCAGTCAAGCAGACGGCGTGCGTATTTTTATTGGTGGAGAAAGCCAAGTGATTCCAGTATCTGAGCTGTCGGTGGTCAGTGCGCCATACGAGGTCGATGGGCAAGTGGTGGGTACTTTGGGTGTTATTGGTCCCACGCGCATGGCATATGACCGCATGATTCAAATTGTAGACATTACTTCTAAATTAGTCAGCAATGCTTTAAGCCATAACCGGTGATTGCTCCACTACAATACAGTTTGTTATCGCATGTACAGGGTCGTTAGCTCAGTTGGTTAGAGCAGAGGACTCATAATCCTTTGGTCGTAGGTTCAAGTCCTACACGACCCACCACCTTACATGCTATAATACAAAGCTTCGCGGCTGTAGCTCAGTTGGATAGAGTATCTGGCTACGAACCAGAGGGTCGTGGGTTCAATTCCTGCCAGCCGCACCACAATTTAATCGTTGTAAACAACAAAAGCTCGTAACGCAAGTTGCGGGCTTTTTTTGTGACTTTTTTTACAAATTTGTTTTGTAAATTTACTTGGCTGATGCGCTGCTTTTGCGCAATTCAATTTGCGGGGTGCACATGAGTAAGGCCTTTACCAAGGAAGACGACTCTGAAGGGGATGCAGATGATTTTGGTTTGCCCGCCATACCACTAGGCACCAAGAACTACATCACTCCTGCGGGGTATGCACGTTTGCGGGCCGAGCTATTAGATCTGATAGACAACGAGCGGCCCAAAATCGTCGAGTCAGTCCACTGGGCCGCTAAAAATGGCGATCGATCTGAAAACGGCGATTATCTCTACGGAAAAAAACGCCTGCGTGAGATTGACAAACGCATGCGCTTCTTGGGAAAACGCTTAGAGATAGCCCAAATCGTAGAGCCCAGTGTGCACGGCAATTCCAGACAGGTATTTTTTGGTGCAACTGTCACGTATGCTGACACGCAAGGCATAGAGCGAACAATCACTATTTTGGGTATTGACGAAGCAGACAGCAGCCAATGCCAGGTCAGCTGGATAGCGCCAGTGTCGCGCGCTCTGCTCAAGTCGCACATAGGAGATGTTGTCAAGCTGGTTACTCCGTCTGGGGTGCAAGAGCTGGAAGTGTTGGATGTAAGCTACCCCAGCCCGGCTTAGTGGGGTTGCTGTTAAGCTAGCTTAATAGCTGTATTCGTCGTTTACAAACCAATCGGCATTATCCGTTCGGCTTTAAGCACGGATGGGGTGCGCTTGAGTTGTCGCAAGACGCTGTCAAAATGCGTTGCGTCACGCACACCAATGATAAAGCGCAAATCGGCAGCGTCTTGCCCAAGTTCTTCGCTCATGTCGACGTGCGATATATCGGCCTCAGCTGCCGCAAGTGCATTGGCTACGCGAGCCAAAATACCTTTGCCATTGGCAACGGTCACCACCAAACCGGTTTCAAATATGCGTGTGGGCTCGTCGGACCAATCCACTGTTATAAAACGCTCACTGTCACGCTGTCGCAGTTTCCCGCCAACTGCACAAGCTGCGCTGTGCACAACCAAACCCTCTCCTTTGCCTAAATAGCCCAAAATACCTTCGCCGGGTACGGGGCGGCAACAGCTGGCATATTGCACGGTTGCACTTTCTGAGCCATCTAAATGGATGCTACCTTGGGAAATATTGTCTTGTGCAGTAAAGCGCTCTCGGCTCATGAGTAATGGATCGGGCTTTTGGCCTGCTTCTGCCAATAAAGGTACTAAGCGTTTTGCAACAATCGTGGCAATCCGCTTACCCAAACCGATGTCGACTAATAAGTCTGCCCGCGTTCGGTTTCCGGTAAAACGCAGCAGTTTTTCCCACAATGCATGGTTGGCTGCATCATCAGGCGCTATGCTGGCAATACCCTCGGCACGCAAGGCTTGCGACAGCAATTGGCTGCCTAGTTCTAGGGATTCATCGTGTTCGAGTGTTTTAAGGTGGTGGCGAATTTTGGAGCGGGCGCGCCCAGTGCGTACAAATCCTAGCCAAGCAGGGTTAGGGCTAGAAATAGGCGCAGTCACCACCTCAATGACATCGCCATTTTTGATTTCGGTGCGCAACGCTACTTGTTCTCCGTTGACCTTGGCCGATACCGTTCGGTCGCCAACATTGGTGTGTACCGCATAGGCAAAGTCGATGATGGTTGCGCCACGCGGGAGCGCCATGATTTGGCCTTTAGGCGTAAACACATATACCGCATCTGGAAAAAGATCAACCTTGACATGGTCCCAAAATTCTGCCGCATCGCGTGTCTCATGTTGGATGTCCATGAGCGATTGCAACCACTTAGAGCCTACGCGCTCGGCCTGCTCGCTGCCTGGCTCATTGGCTTTATAGAGCCAATGTGCTGCTACTCCAGACTCCGCCACAATGTGCATGGAGTCTGTGCGCATCTGAAACTCGACATTCACTCCGGATGGGCCTGCCACGGTGGTGTGCAAAGACTGGTAACCGTTAACTTTTGAGATGGCAATATGGTCTTTGAATTTACCCGGTAGCGGTTTGTACATTTGGTGCACCACACCCAAAGCCGTGTAGCAGTCAATAATGCTGGGCACGATCAAACGAAAACCGTAAATGTCGGTCACGTTGGCAAAGCTCAGATGCTTGTCTGCCATCTTGCGGTAAATAGAGTGCAAGGTTTTTTCACGGCCTTCGATGCGAATCCCTAAACCCAATCGCCCAAACGATGCTTCTACATCACGCCTTACTTTTTGAATCAAATCCCGCCTGCGGCTACGCGCTTTGGCAACCGCTTTAGACAATATCTGGTAGCGCCAAGGTTGCAGGTAGCGAAATGCCAAATCTTGCAATTCTCGGTAAGTTTGATTCAAGCCCAAGCGGTGGGCGATTGGGGCATAAATGTCGAGTGTTTCGCTTGAAATACGTGCCCACTTCTCACGTGGCATATCGGACAGCGTGCGCATGTTATGGCTGCGATCCGCCAGCTTGATCAAGATGACCCGAACATCCCGCGCCATAGCTAACAGCATTTTGCGAAAAGACTCGGCTTGGTTTTCTTCGCGGGTGGTGAACTCGAGTTTTTCCAATTTGGTCAGACCGTCGACCAAATCCGCTACCGATGAGCCGAAGCGCTCGATTAATTCTGGTTTGGTGACCCCGCAATCTTCCATGGCATCGTGCAGCAGCGCGGCCATCAAGGCCTGTGCGTCAAGTTTCCATTCGGCACATTGGGCCGCTACTGCAATAGGGTGCGTGATGTAGGGCTCGCCATTTTTTCGCAATTGCCCCAAATGCGCTTCATCTGCAAAACGGTAGGCTTTGCGAATCGCGTCAATATCTTGCGGGTCGAGGTAGTCTAATTTTGCGGTTAGCGCAGCAAAGCTGGCCGCTGCGGCATGGCTATGCGACAGGCTGTCTGCAGGCTGTTTGGCGTGCGCAGCGCTATGCCCCGTCGCGCCTTTGGCGGAATGGGGACGAACCAAGGTTTCGGGAGGAGTGCGTACGCTCATGCCTTTGAATATATCCAAAAACCGAGCATTGGCGTTTAGATGGGTGAAACAACCACAAAAAGAATAAAAAAAAGCACCTTGCAAGGTGCTTTTAGTGATGCTGACGGAATACCCTTGCGTTTTGGGGCGCTTAAATGGGCACTTTGTTGAGCATCTCGATGCCCACTTTGCCTAAAGCGATCTCGCGCAGGGCGGTTACGCCCGGTTTGTTTTTGCTGTCAATCCGCGCGGTGTGACCCTGACTGAGCATCCGTGCGCGGTAAGAAGCCGCCAGCACGAGTTGGAAACGATTGGGAATTTTTTGTAAACAGTCTTCTACGGTGATGCGTGCCATGGGTTGCCCTCTAAATGATGCAGTAAAGTTGGATGGAGGCTTGCCCCATCACGGTAAATTCAGCGCTTGGAAAGTGTCGGCTCTGGCGCGGCGTTGTGCCACGTATTTGAGCCGCTGAGATTGAACGATTGACTTAAGGTCGAAAATCGCTCGGTCAAATATCTCATTGATTATAACGAAATCAAAATCCTTGGCGTGTTTGACCTCAATTTCAGCATTTTTCATACGCAATTCGATCTTTTCAGGCGCGTCTTCACCGCGCCTTTCGATACGAGCCCTCAGTTCTACCAAGCTGGGTGGCAGTATAAAAATCAAAATGGCGTTGGCAAAGAGCTGTTTGATTTGAAATGCGCCTTGGTAATCTATTTCCAAAATCACATCGCCACCTTGGGCCATGCGGGTCTCAATCGCCGTGCGCGAAGTGCCCGAGCGGTGGCCATGCACATGCGCCCATTCATAAAAAGCACCTTGCGCGACCATGTTGTCAAAGACCGATTCGGTCACAAAGTGGTATTCACGCCCATCTTTTTCTTGTCCGCGTGGTGCACGCGTGGTGTGGGAAATGGAGGGCAAGACATGCGAGTCGAGCTCCATAAGCGCTTTGACCAAGCTGGACTTGCCAGCGCCGCTGGGAGCAGCTACTACAAATAGATTTCCAGGGTATTCCATAGGATGTCACAGTTAAAACGTCATAGTATGCTATTGAAATTATAGTCTACTCGATGTTTTGCACTTGTTCTCGCATTTGCTCAATTAGCACTTTCATGTCGACACTGATGCGGGTGAGCTCTATGGTGGTAGATTTAGAGCCCAAAGTATTGGCCTCGCGGTGTAACTCTTGAATGAGAAAATCTAATCGCTTACCTAGCTCGCCGCCTTGGCTAAGAAGTCGTTCAATTTCGTCCAGATGCACGTCCAAGCGGTTAAGTTCTTCAGATACATCGATACGGATTGCAAAAGCGGTGGCTTCTGTCAAGGCCCGGTCTTGGGCGGCTTCTGGTGTGGCAACCCCTTCTGCGATTGCCATGGCATCGCGCCAGCGTTCTAAAAACTTTTTGCGCTGCTGCTCGACCAACTGGGGCACCAATGGAGCCGCCTGTTGGGCGAGGGTGCGCAGGGTGACCAGCCTGTCTAGTAGGGTTTGCGCCAAACGAGCACCTTCTCGGGCGCGCGACTCTTTGAGTGCGCTGAGGGCTTGGGTGCACAGCTGAGTGCAAGTGTGGGCATAGGCATCGGAGCGGTCAGCCCCGCTGCTCTCGTTAGCGGCTAGCCGCATCACGTCACCCACGGCCAGTTCGCGGGCGCTGGGGAATGCAGTGCGTATGGCATCTTGTGCTTGGGCGAGCTGGGTCATCCAAGCTGCGGTTGGAGTTTTGACAGAAGATGCCTCCGACTGGGCCACAAAAGCGCGTAACTCGACCTTGCCGCGCTTGAGTCCAGCGCCTAAAAGTTCGCGCAGGGCGGGCTCGGTGTGGCGCAGTTCTTCGCCTAATTTAAAGCCAATATCCAGAAAACGGCTGTTCACACTGCGAATTTCTAAGCCCACGCGTGTACTTGCATTGGAGTCGGTTTGTATGACCGATTGCATGCTGGCATAGCCCGTCATGCTGTAAACTGGGGTTGTTTTCATAAAAATTAGTCGTCAAAAATACATGTATGTCAAAGGTTAAACCCGCTCCCCTCGCTCCGGACACCGTGATTGGTGGTTACCGCGTCGTGCGCCGGGTCTCATCTGGGGGCTTTGGTGTAGTGTATCTGGCCGTGGATAACGAAGGCCAACAAGTGGCCGTCAAAGAGTATTTGCCATCTTCTTTAGCCTCGCGCAATGCTGGTGAATTGTTGCCCCAAGTGCAACCCGACAAGTTGTCTTTGTACCGCCTAGGGCTTAAAAGTTTTTTCGAAGAAGGCCGCGCTTTGGCGCAAATTTCTCATGCATCTGTGGTGAGTGTGCTGAATTTTTTCCGCGAAAATGAAACCGTTTATATGGTGATGAATTACTTGGAAGGGGCTACCTTGCAAGACTTCATCATTACAGCGCGCGATTTAAAAAAGCAAAAAATCTTTCGTGAATCCACTATTCGAAGCCTGTTTGACGAAATTTTGCGTGGTTTGCGCATTGTGCATCAGCACAAAATGCTGCATTTAGACATTAAGCCGGCTAATATTTTCATCACCGATGAAAACAAAGCGGTGCTGATCGATTTTGGTGCGGCACGCGAGGTGCTCTCCAAAGAGGGCAACTTTATCCGCCCCATGTACACGCCTGGTTTTGCAGCGCCTGAGATGTACAGGCGTGACTCGTCGATGGGGCCTTGGACTGATATCTACGCCATCGGCGCTTGTATTTACGCCACTATGCAGGGTTATCCGCCCAACGATGCCCCCCAGCGCTTAGAAAAAGACCGCCTAGCGCTGGCTTTGTCGCGCCTGCGTGGTGTCTATTCTGACAATTTGATTGAGGTAGTAGAGTGGTGCATGTCGCTTGACCCGCTGTCGCGCCCTCAGTCGGTGTTTGCCTTACAAAAAGAGCTTAGCCGCGAAAATGAACGCCGTTACACCAAGTTGACCGTAGGCGAGAAAATGCGTTTGCAGTTTGACAATATGGTCACAGACACCAAAAAAACGGTGCTGAAAGCGACAGGTTTTGGGGGAAAAAAATAAATGAAATTTTCTGTGTTTCAAGTTAGCCGTCGAGGGGGGCGTGCCAACAATGAAGACCGTATGGGCTATTGTTACACCCGCGAGTCAGGCTTGTTTGTACTGGCTGACGGTATGGGTGGCCACCCAGAGGGTGAGGTAGCGGCGCAGTTGGCTTTGCAAACGATCTCTGCCATGTACCAAAAAGCTGCCCGACCCGTGATTAAAGATGTGAATGCATTTTTGTCGACTGCACTCATGGCGGCGCACCACCAAATCATCCGCTATGCCAGTGAAAAGGGCATGCTGGATACCCCTCGCACCACTTTGGTGGCGGCGGTGGTACAGGGCAACAGTGCCTCGTGGGTACACTGCGGCGACTCGCGTCTGTACTTGGTGCGTGAGCATGGTCTGCAAACCCGAACCCGCGACCATTCGTATATGGAGCAACATGCCGCCGGAGTGATCAAGCTTGACCGCATGAACCGCAATATTTTGTTTACCTGCTTGGGTTCGCCCACCAAACCACTTTTTGATGTCACTGGACCCATCACACTGCAGCAAGGCGACAAGATCATGCTGTGCTCCGACGGCTTGTGGGGCACCGTATCCGACACCGAAATCACCAAGCAATTGGCCAGACAGCCCGTGGCCGATGCAGTGCCAGAGCTGGTCGAGCAGGCGCTGCGCAACGGCGGCGACCACTGCGACAATGTGACCGTGATTGCCTTCGAGTGGGAAACTCCAGACGCGTTCGAATCCACCCGAGGCATCAGCACCGACAGCATCCACGACGGCGTATTTGCCTCCACCATTCAAGGAGAAGGCTTTGATGGTGTCATTGACGATTTAGACGATGCGGCCATTGAGCGCTCAATTGCCGAGATCAATGAGGCCATTCGGCGCAGCGCGGCGCGTAAGTTGTAGTATTTCTGCATTTAACGCCATCCCCATCTACTCTATTACCCAAGCATGACTACTTTCCAACGCTCTAGCAACCGCCCAGCCAATGCGCTGCGTCCTGTCAAAATCACACGCGGCTACACCATGCATGCTGAAGGCTCGGTGCTGATTGAGTTTGGCAATACCAAGGTGCTGTGCACCGCCAGCGTGGAAGAGCGCGTGCCGCCACACCAAAAGGGCACGGGTGAGGGCTGGGTTACTGCCGAATACGGCATGCTGCCGCGCGCCACCCACACCCGCAGCAGCCGCGAGGCCGCCAAAGGCAAGCAAACCGGCCGCACCCAAGAAATCCAGCGCCTGATTGGCCGCAGTTTGCGGGCGGTGTTTGACCTGAAAAAACTGGGTGAACGCACCATCAGCCTAGACTGCGACGTGATTCAAGCCGACGGCGGCACCCGCACAGCCGCCATCACGGGCGCATTCGTGGCCGCGCGCGACGCGGTTAACCTGTTGATTTCACAAGGAAAATTGACCGAATCCCCGATTATTGGCCAAGTGGCAGCGATCTCGGTGGGCATTGTGCAAGGCACACCGCTCTTAGATTTGGAATACACCGAAGACTCGGCCTGCGACACCGACATGAATGTGGTGATGACCGGTGCGGGCAGCTTTGTAGAAGTGCAGGGAACCGCCGAGGGCGCAGCCTTTACCCGCAAAGAAATGGACGCGCTGCTGGCACTGGCAGAGGCGGGTATTGCCGAGCTGGTAACGCTGCAAAATCGCGCAACCTAAGAAAAATGAAAAATTTGGTATTCCCTTGGTATTCTTTTTGCGCCCTCTGCGTAACCTTAGCGTCCTCTGCGTCCGGCAGTTCAGTTTTTGAAGCAATACTAATTCAATAGCAAACAATGACCATATGACGGTGACATTGGCCAAAAATAACTTAAAAATAGTCTTAGCCAGCAACAACCAAGGCAAACTGGCCGAGCTGCACGCCCTGTTTGCCCCGCTGGGCTTGGAGCTGGTCGCCCAAAGTGCATTTGACATCCCCGAAGCTCCCGAACCCCACCGCACTTTTGTAGAAAATGCCTTGGCCAAAGCCCGCCACGCCAGCCGCCTGACGGGCCTGCCGGCGTTGGCTGACGATGCTGGCCTGTGCATCGACGCTTTTGGCGGCCTTCCCGGGGTGGATACGGCCTTTTACTGCACCCAATTTGGGCTAGAGAAGTCTGACGACAACAACCGAATCGCTGTTTTGCAGCAAATGCAAGGCATTGCCAACCGCAAAGCAGCCCTAGTTAGCACCCTTGTGGCTCTGCGCAGTGCCGACGACCCCGAACCGCTGATAGCCGTGGGCCGCGCAGAAGGCGACATCACCCATGTTGCCATTGGCGAACACGGTTTTGGATTTGACCCAGTGCTGTTGATTCCCAGCCTAGGCAAAACCTTTGCCCAGCTAGACCCCGCGCACAAAAATGCCATTAGCCACCGTGGCCAAGCAGCTGCGCAGATGGTGCATTTGATGGCGCAGCGGTGGTTGCGCTAATGGTAAAATGCTCTATTTTTAATAGCGTACTATGACGATATGACGGTGACATTGGTCAAAAAAACTTAAAATTCCGTCCATGCATGATATCCAACATTACATGCGCTCTGGCAGCCTGCAGTTGCCCAGTTTGCCGCCATTGTCGCTCTACATCCACCTGCCTTGGTGTATCAAAAAATGCCCGTATTGCGACTTTAATTCGCATGAGTCCAAGCTTGGAAAACTGGACGAAACCACAGAAAAGCGCTATCTTGACGCGCTGATTGCGGACCTCGATGCATCGCTGCCGCTGGTGTGGGGGCGGCCAGTGCACAGTATTTTTATTGGAGGGGGCACGCCCAGTTTGTTTGCCCCAAGCAGCATTGACACGCTGTTGGCAGCAGTGCGGGCGCGGGTGCGGCTAGACCCGGATGCCGAAATCACCATGGAGGCCAACCCAGGCACTTTTGAAAAAGACCGTTTCAAAGCCTACCGCGCTGCGGGTGTAAACCGCTTGTCGATTGGCGTGCAAAGCTTCAATGACGCACACCTTAAAGCCCTAGGCCGTGTACACAATGGGGCACAGGCGATTGCTGCTATTGAAGAAGCTGCTGCACATTTTGAAGCATTTAACCTTGACATCATGTATGCGCTGCCGGGTCAAACGATCGCGCAGTGTGAGCAAGACATTGCCACGGCGCTGCGCTTTAAGCCGCCGCACATCAGCATTTACCACCTCACGATTGAGCCCAACACCTATTTTGCCAAGTTCCCGCCCGCCATTCCCGAAGACGACGCGGCCTACGACATGCTCGATCGCATTGGTGCGCTCACCACTGCACAGGGGCTTAGCCGCTACGAGGTAAGCGCCTTTGCACGCAAGGGTTTCCAGTGTTGGCACAACACCAATTATTGGCAGTTTGGCGATTATTTGGGCATAGGCGCGGGCGCGCACAGTAAGCTTAGCTTTGCACACCGCGTCACGCGGCAGGTGCGGGCACGCGAGCCTGCGCTGTATATGGATAGGGCTTTGGGCGTACCGCCAAAGGTGGACAAGGCTTTGGGTGTGCCACCAAAGCTTGAGAAAGGCATTGCCGCCCTGAGCCCCTCAGGCGCGGTATACAGCCCTGTTAGCTTGGCTGCTAACGCCAGCGCGGCCACTGGGTGGGGTGCAGTTGTGCAAGACACCGAGGTCAGCCGCGCCGACTTGCCCTTTGAATACATGCTCAACGCCCTGCGCCTCACCGCTGGTTTTAAGCTCCAAGATTTTTGCGAGCGCACTGGACTGCCCATTACCGCCATCCAAAAAGGCCTCAATGCGGCCGAAACCAAAGGCCTCATTACCCGAGATTTCGTACAAGTCACCCCGACAGAGCGCGGCATGGACTTTTTAAGCGACCTGCAAAGCCTCTTTTTATCCGACACCTAAAAAGCGGCCATGTGAGCCCCAAATAGAAATGTCACCCCCCTACGATTAGAACTGTCACCCACAGACGGGTTAAACGACAGAGGCAAACAAATGGGTGATCAAGACAAGGTGCTGCGGCAAGCGTGCAAAGCTGCAGTGCTACAAAAGGTA
>JANOYR010000257.1:0-1549 GCA_031428975.1 Polaromonas sp.
AAAATATCGATGCAAAATCGCAACACATTGCTATAGAAATTGAATGAGCACTTTCATTTTTTTTCTATAGCTTTCATAATCCACACATTGGAACAAATATGCTAACCTGGGACGACGAAGTTAAGCCCTCACTGCCGACAATACAAAACCGTGGTTTGCCTGTAAACCACATGGATGAGCTTCCACTTTTTTCTGCGGTCATTCCTGCACAAACCGGTACGCCGCAATTGGCAGTGCCCGTGCAAGCGCCAATCACTACTCCTGTGGCTGAAGCAGCTTCGGTGCCAGCTGTTCATAAGCGTATCAACGCTGCTGACAAGCGCATCATCAATGGTCAAACCGACGTTAACCAATTGGTGCCATTCAAATACAAATGGGCGTGGGAGAAATATTTAGCGACTTGTGCTAACCACTGGATGCCGCAAGAAGTCAACATGACGCGCGACATTGCTTTGTGGAAAAGTCCAAATGGTTTGACAGAAGACGAGCGTCGTTTGGTGAAACGCAATTTGGGTTTTTTTGTGACGGCTGATTCTTTGGCTGCCAACAACATTGTGTTGGGCACTTACCGTCATATCACTGCACCAGAATGCCGTCAGTTTTTGTTGCGCCAAGCGTTTGAAGAGGCGATTCATACTCACGCTTACCAATACATCACCGAATCTTTGGGGTTGGATGAGGCGGAGATTTTTAACGCTTACAACGAAGTGCAGTCAATTCGTGACAAAGACCAGTTTCTGATTCCTTTTATTGAGGCGATCAGTGATCCCAATTTCAAAACGGGAACGCATGAGGCTGATCAAACCTTGTTGAAGTCCTTGATTGTGTTTGCATGCTTGATGGAAGGCTTGTTCTTCTACGTCGGCTTCACGCAAATTTTGGCTTTGGGCCGTCAAAATAAAATGACAGGTGCGGCTGAACAGTACCAATACATTTTGCGTGATGAGTCCATGCACTGCAATTTCGGTATCGATTTGATCAACCAGTTGAAGTTGGAAAATCCCGGTTTGTGGACCCCAGAGTTCAAAGCTGAAATCAAAGCCTTGTTTTTGAAAGCTGTTGAGCTGGAATACCGTTATGCCGAAGACACCATGCCGCGTGGCGTGCTGGGCATGAATGCTTCTATGTTCAAAGGCTACTTACGCTATATTGCGAACCGCCGCGCCGTACAGATTGGTTTGGAGACGCTGTTCCCGAATGAAGAAAATCCGTTCCCGTGGATGAGCGAAATGATTGACTTGAAGAAAGAGCGTAACTTTTTTGAAACACGCGTGATTGAATACCAATCAGGCGGCGCGCTTTCTTGGGACTAAGTGATTTGTAGAATTTGAATTGGTAATTTGAGGTATTTGTAGAAATTTGCATGCATGACTGATTCAGCCGAAGAGCTGAGCTGTCTTGTGTGCTCACCCTGTTCATGCTGCTGCAGCGCGCGAAGGTGCGATGCAACAATATGAATCGCTTTGTGTATAAAAATACAAGCACGAAGTGCTCTTTGACATGTAAACAAGGAGAAAATAATGGCAACTGCGAAAAAACCGGCCGCAAA
>JANOYR010000258.1:0-6455 GCA_031428975.1 Polaromonas sp.
CAAGGGTTGGTAAAGCGCGATGATTTCCCAAGTGATAAGCGCGCAAAATACCTCAGCCTCACGGCGGCAGGTGAGGTCATATTTACCCAAGTCGCGCCTTATGCAGAGGCTTTGCAAAAAAGCATGCTTAGCTTTTTAAGCTTAGAAGAGTCATCAAACTTGATGATAGTTTTAGAAAAATTAATGCACGCAGATTTTTCGGCTATTCAGCCCGATAGTTAGGCGCTTCCTTGGTAATTTGCACGTCATGCACATCGCCTTCGCGCATACCTGCCGACGTAATTTGCACAAATTCAGCCTTCGTTTGCATGTCTACGGATAGGAAATTCAATCGCATGAAACCAAGTATGGCACGGATTTGGGGCACTCAAAAGTCACTGATCTCTGCCGTTTGAACGGTTGCAGCCGACGCAATCAACAAGGTGATGAAGCTGCTGCTCTCCAATCGGTTTAGAGCCTACGATGCACGCAAGCCTACCCCGCTGGTGGTTTGAAGCGCTGATCAAGCCACCCTTTTCTAGAAAAGTACAAATCTGAGTGAGAAACAGCGCCAACTATGCTGTTGATTTTCTGGCAGAGCAGTGTTCAGCTCCGTCCACCGCTTTTGACAACGAAGCAGGGCAGTTCCTACCGTTCCAAGCAAGAACCTCCCCCTGCGGCTAAGCGCTCGATTCGCCGCAGAGTGACCAAGCTTAGCACCACCCGTGGGATACGCTCAGAGCCAATGCAGAATGCTTGAACCGCCAGAAAAATCAGGACAAATGCTTGCCCACAATCCCCGCCAGCTCAAACATCGTGACCTGTGCTTTGCCAAATACGGGCTGTAGCTTGGTGTCGGCATTGATGTTGCGTTTGTTGGACGCGTCTTGCAGGTTATTGGCCTTGATGTAGTCCCACAGCTTCTTGATCACCTGAGCGCGTGCTACGGGTTCGCTGCCAATCACGGCGGCTAAGGCTGCGCTGGGGTTGCCGCCTGTGGCGGGCGCGGCGCGCGGCTTTTTCACTGCGGGGGGTTTGGCGGCTGTTTTCAACGCCGTTTTAGCCGCTACTTTCTTAGCAGCTGGCTTGGTAGTCGACTTAGCCACAGCTTTTGAAGGTTTTTTGCCCGATGTCGCCACCCCATAGTCTTTACCTGCTACTTTTTTAGCAGCAAAAGATTTGCGCGCAGGAAATTTCGATTCGCGTTGCTCAAATTCAAAATTCACCTTGCCGTCGTCTTTGCTCCAAGTTAAAAAGGCTTTGAAGCTGCGGCGGGTGCGCATGGATACAAACTTTTCTAGCAAATCGGTTTTGCCGGTTTCCAAGAGCTTGACCATCTGTGCGCGTTCCACTGGCTGCTGCAATATGACCTGCCCGCTTTTGAAGTCGCAGCTAGGCGTGGGCTGTTCGTTGGTGGGCACTGATTTAACGCATACATAGCTTTTGCCAAACTCTTTGACACCCGCGCCGCATTTGGGGCATGCGCCCAAGGATTCGGTGGCCGAGAGGTCGACAATTTCGCCGGTTTGCGCCGCCTTGGCATCGTCACCAAAGTCAAATTCAAGCTTCCAGTTTTTGTCCTCTTCGCTGTATTTAAGCGCAATTTCGGCCACAAAGGGCCAGCCCGCTTTGGAGCGAAAGCCCTCTAATGGGCCAATTTTTTTGTCGCGGATGAAGCCTTCCACTTCGGTGGGCTCAAAGGTGCGCCCTGCGGGGGATTTGCCGAAACTAAAGCCACAGCCTTCTAGCGCACCCGCCGCACCTGTGCAGGTGTAGCGGCGGTAGTTTTCTTTCACAATGCCGCCGCAGTTGGGGCAGGGCGTGGCCAGCGTGGCGTAGTCGCCGGGCACGGTGTCGCGGTCGTATTCTTTGGCTTTTTTGACAATGCGCTCGGTCATGGCATTGATCTCGGCCATGAAGCTCTCGCGGCTTAATTTGCCTTGCTCCATCAGCGCCAGCTTGTGCTCCCACTCGCCCGTGAGCGCGGGTTTGGACAATTCCTCCACACCTAAGCCGCGTAATAGCGTCATGAGTTGGAATGCTTTGGCCGTAGGAATCAGCTCGCGGCCTTCGCGCAAAATGTATTTTTCGTTGAGCAAGCCTTCAATGGTGGCGGCGCGGGTGGCTGGCGTGCCCAAGCCTTTTTCTTGCATGGCTTCGCGCATGTCATCGTCTTCTACCAGCTTGCCTGCGCCTTCCATAGCGCCTAGCAACGTGGCCTCGCTGTAGCGGGCGGGCGGGCGGGTTTTCAGGGCCTTGGCCTCGGCCACCTCGTTGCGCACCATCTCGCCGGGCTTCACGGCTACCAGTTGTTGGCCTTTTCCGCCTTCTTTGGCATCGGTTACCTCGTCTGCCGCCTCTTTGCCATAAATGGCCAGCCAACCGGGCTTGACCAGCACCTTGCCTTCGGTTTTAAAGCTATGCCCAACCGCTAGGGTAATTCTGGTCGTCACTTGGTATTCAGCACTGGGGTAAAACACCGCCATGAAGCGGCGCACCACCAGTGTGTAGAGCTTGTATTCAGCTTCGCTCAGGCCGCTGGGCGCTTGCAGGGTGGGAATAATGGCAAAGTGGTCGCTCACCTTGCTGTTGTCAAAGACGCGCTTGGTTTGCTTGATGTAGCCGTTGTTGAGCGCCATCAGGGCGTGCGGCTCTAAATGCTTGTGGCCACAGTCCGAGAGCATTTCAAAGGTTTTCTTCACCACCGGCAGGTAGTCTTCGGGCAGGGCGCGCGAGTCGGTACGTGGGTAGGTCAAAGCCTTGTGGCGCTCATAGAGCGACTGGGCGATTTGTAGCGTGGTTTTGGCGCTAAAGCCAAATTTGCCATTGGCCTCGCGCTGCAAGCTGGTCAGGTCAAATAACAGGGGCGATGCTTGGGTGGTGGGCTTGCTCTCTTCGGTCACTGTGGCCGATTTGCTTTTTACCGCGTCCACAATGGCCTGCGCCTCGCGCTCGTTCCAGATGCGGTCGGCCTTTGCCTCGGCATCAGGTGACGAACCGCTGGGCCCCTCCCCCGCGGTGCCTTTCTTCCACTTCGGGTCAAACCACTTGGCCGGATACTCGCCCGCTTCGCTTAAAAACGTGGCGTGAATCTCCCAGTAATCGCGAAAGATGTGTTTGCGAATTTGCTCTTCGCGCTCCACCATCACCGCCAGCGTGGGCGTTTGCACGCGGCCCACCGTGGTTAAAAAGAAGCCACCATCGCGCGAGTTAAACGCCGTCATGGCGCGGGTGCCATTGATACCCACCAGCCAGTCGGCCTCTGAGCGGCTGCGGGCGGCGTTGGCCAGCGGCATCATTTGTGTATTGCTGCGCAGGTTGTCAAAGCCGTCGCGGATGGCTTGTGGGGTCATCGATTGCAGCCACAGCCTAGAAACAGGTTTGTTCAGCGGCGACTTGCCCCCTGCATACTGCTCAATCAAACGAAAAATCAACTCGCCCTCGCGTCCCGCGTCGCAGGCGTTCACCAGTGCACCCACGTCTTTGCGCTTGGCCAGCCGCACCACCGCGTTCAGGCGGGTCTTGGTTTTGTCCACGGGCTTCAAGTCAAAGTAAGGCGGTATCACCGGCAGGTTGGCAAAGCTCCATTTGCCGCGCTTGACATCAAACTCCTCAGGCGCTTGGATCTCGACCAAATGCCCCACGGCGCTGGAGACCACATAGGTGTCGCTCTCAAAGTATTCGTCGTGTTTTTCAAACTTGCCAGCCACAGGCGTGAGCGCCCGCACGATGTCTTGGGCAACCGATGGTTTTTCAGCAATGATCAAAGTTTTCATGTCAGCTATTTTCTCTCTATACAATCAGCGTCTCGCGTGCGCACACGTGCGTGCACGCGCACCCATGCGCGCCCACGCACGCACACACATGCTTCACCATACCAAATTTTTTGCGTTATGCCAAAGACAATCATTGAAGTTCGCGCCTCTGGGGTACATGGTAAGGGCGTTTTTGCCCTGCGCGACATTGCCAAAGGCGAGTTGGTGATTGAATACAAAGGCGAAGTCATCAGCTGGGAAGAGGCGGTGCGCCGCCATCCACACGACCCCAAAGATCCCAACCACACCTTTTATTTCCACATCAACGACACGCAAGTGATTGATGGCAAACGCAAAGGCAATGCCGCCAAATGGATCAACCACAGTTGCGCAGGCAACTGCGAGGCCGACGAAGAGGGCGGCCGCGTCTTTGTCAGAGCCCTGCGCAAAATCAAAGCGGGCACCGAGCTTAATTACGACTACGGTTTGATCTTGGATGAGCGCTACACCGCCAAGCTGAAAAAAGAATTTGCCTGCTGGTGCGGCGCTAAAACCTGCCGTGGCACGATGCTGGCCCCCAAAGGCCGCAGCAAAGCGGCCTAACCGCCGCGCAACCCCGCCAGCCCAACCAGCATGCAATCGGCAGCAGAACACATCTGGCAGGCGGTGCTGGCCGATTGCGCAGCCCACGACAGAGCCACTAGCCGCTTGAGCGGCCAAAGCCCTTGGGCGCAGCGCTTGGCGCACTTCAGTGTGGAGGTGTTGCCCGAAATCGACTCAACCAACACCGAGCTGATGCGCCGCGCCCATGCGGGCCGCACCGAGCCCACGCTTTTGGTGGCTTTGCAGCAAAGCGCAGGGCGCGGCAGGCTGGGGCGGCAGTGGGCCAGTGCGCAGGGCGATTCGCTCACCTTCTCGCTGGGCTTGGCCTTGGCCCCACAAGACTGGCAAGGCCTGTCTTTGGCCGTAGGCTTGGCGCTGGCGCAAGCCTTGCACGACGACATTGCCATCAAATGGCCCAACGACCTGTGGTGGCAAGGCCGCAAGCTGGCCGGTATTTTGGTGGAAACAGCGCCCATTGACCTTGGCACAGCAGCCCAAGGCCACACTGCGCCGCGCTACTGCGTGGTCGGCGTGGGAATCAATATCCGCGCCCCAGCGGCGCAGGGGCTGCGCACGTCGCCCGCAGGCCTGCAAGAAATACCGCCATCGCCGCGCAGTGCGCAGGGCGTGCAGGTAACTGCCGCCCAAGCGTTGATGCGGGTAGCGCCCGCACTGCTGCAAGCGGTGCTGCGCTTTGAGGCACAGGGCTTTGCCCCCTTGCAAGCGGCCTACAACGCCCGTGATGCCTTGCGCGGCCTGCCGGTGCGGGTAGAGCAGGCGCAGACGCCTATTGAAGGTACGGCGCGTGGCGTAGACCGTGTGGGCGCACTCTTGGTGCATACTGCGCAGGGGGTGCAAAAAATCAGTAGCTCTGAAGTCAGCATCCGCCCGTTGTTGCCAGCCCTTGAATAGATTTATTTTTTTAGCCCCAACCCATGCGCATTGTCGTTTTATTGCTACTTTTGGCCAATAGTGTGTACTTTGCTTGGAGCGAGGGGCATTTGTCGGGCTTGGGTTTTGCGCCTTATAGCCAGCGCGAGCCCGAGCGCATGGCCGCCCAAATCAAACCAGAATCCATGCGGATTCTTAGCGCACAAGACGTGCGCAGACTAGAAGCCGCTGCCTTGCCCGCAGCCACCAAGCCCAGCGAATGTTTGCAGTCGGCGCTTTTAACGCCTGCGCAATTGGCCAATATGCCCCGCATCACGCAAGAGCTGAAATCGAGCCGCTGGCTGCTGGCCGATGTGCCCCAAAACGCCCGCTGGATCGTTTACATGGGCAAATACGCCAATGCAGAGGCCGTGGCCAAGAAAAAATCAGAGCTGCGCCAGCTTAGTGTGGCCTTTGAGACGCTGCGCAACCCCGCGCTTGAGCCGGGCCTTGCACTGGGCGGCTACAGCACCCAAGCCCAGGCCGAGCAAGAGCTGGCCAACTTGGCCAAACGCGGCGTGCGCACCGCCCGCGCGGTGCTAGAAAGCCCCGCCAGCAAAGGCCAGGTTTTGCGCATTCCCGCCGTGGATGATGCCGCCCGCAGCGCACTGCCTGCGCTCAAAGAGCTTTTAGGCGGCAAAGCCTTGGTGGCTTGCAGCGCATAATTCACTATAATTTATATAGCATACTATGACCATATGACGGCGACATCGGTCATTTTTGTTGTAAAAATTGCGTGCACAGCTAAGCCTTAGCGCCTGGCTTGTTCGCCCGCGCAGCCAGCGCCACCAGTGCCAACACCGGCACGCCCAGCAGCGCCGTGCCCACAAAAAACTGCTGGTAACCCACGGCGTTGACCATGCTGCCCGAAAAACCCGCAATAAACTTAGGCAGCAGCAGCATCAGCGAGCTAAACAGCGCATACTGCGTGGCCGAATACTCAATATTGGTCAGGCTAGACAGGTAAGCAATAAAAGCCGCCGAGGCAATGCCGCCCGCCAAATTGTCAGCGGAGACCACCCACACCAGCGCATTCACGTCATGCCCCTGCGTGCCCAGCCAAGCAAACAGCAGGTTGCTGGCAGCCGACAACACCGCGCCCAGCATCAGCACCCGCATCACGCCCAGCCGCATGGCCAGCACACCGCCCACAAAAGCGCCCACCAGTGTCATGACCACGCCATACAC
>JANOYR010000259.1:0-12083 GCA_031428975.1 Polaromonas sp.
ACCTTTTGTAGCACTGCAGCTTTGCACGCTTGCCGCAGCACCTTGTCTTGATCACCCATTTGTTTGCCTCTGTCGTTTAACCCGTCTGTGGGTGACAGTTCTAATCGTAGGGGGGTGACATTTCTATTTGGGGCTCACAAAACGAGGGGAATTTCGCATTTTTAGGTATAATCCATGTAACAACGCAAGCGCGACAGCAGCACCTTCCGTATCGGCCAATTCAGCACAGCACGTGCGCCAAGGCCACCCTCGCAAGTGCTGCACTCCAAATGATCGCCCAAACCACTTGCGAAGCTTGATTCCCCTCCCCATGTTTGATGTGCCCGCGCTGGCCATTTGGCGCGTGAGCTTGTGCTTTTAATGTTATTGAATGCGTTTTTCTTACTTGAAAAGAGTTCTTCATGCCTGCAAAAAAACCTGCCCCAGCCCCAGTGGCCGCAAAAGCCAGCAAAGTAGTGGCAAAACCCGTTGTAAAACCCGTTGCGAAACCAGCCAACAAAGCGGCTGTCAAAGTCCCACCTAAAGCCCTAGCTAAAGAAGCAGTAAAGCCAGCTACGAAAACCATTGCGAAACCCGCCGCCCCTGCGGCCAGCACTTCATCTCAAAAAATGCCGAATAAAGCCTCCAAAGAAGAACCCAAAAAAGTCAGCAAAACCTTCACCTTGCCCGCTGACCCCCCCAAAAAAGCAGCTCCTGTCTCCGCGCCTGCTGTAAAAACGGCAGCCAAAGCGGCGGCCAAACCTGCCGTAAAATCAGCTGCCAAACCCGCAGCAAAACCAGCGGCAAAAAGCAAAACCAAGGCAAAAGCTAGCCTTGACGATGCCGATATGAGCGACATCGAATCGGACTTAGAAGGCGAACCGGTTGCAGCCGTAGCGGACGCAGCAGCAGCCCCAGGTGTCGAGGGCGAAAAAGTCAAGCCGCTGCGCATGAAGCTGTCAAAAGCCAAAGAACGCGCCTTGATGAAGGAGTTTGGCCTTGACGACACGGTCTTGTCCGAGGAAGACATGGCCAAGCGCCGCCTGCGCCTCAAAGCCTTGATTACATTGGGCAAAACACGTGGTTACTTGACGCACGGCGAAATTTCCGACCACTTACCAGACAAATTGGTCGACGCAGAAACATTGGACGTGGTGTTTTCGTTGCTCAATGACATGGGCGTGGCTGTTTACGAACAAACGCCTGATGCAGAAACCCTGCTGCTCAACAATAACACGCCATCTGCTGCCACGGTGGAAGAGGCCGAAGAAGAAGCCGAAGCCGCCCTGTCGACTGTAGACAGCGAATTTGGCCGCACCACCGACCCCGTGCGCATGTACATGCGTGAGATGGGCACGGTAGAGTTGCTCACCCGCGAGGGCGAGATTGAGATTGCCAAACGCATTGAGGGCGGCCTCAATGTGATGATGGAGGCGATCTCCAACAGCCCGGCCACCATTGCAGAAATTTTCAGGCTGATTGAAGAAATTCGCAGTGGCAAGGTAGTGATCTCGACCGTGGTGGACGGCTTTAGCAATCCCAACGAAGCCGACGACTATGTAGCCGAGGAAGATTTTGACGAATTTGACGAAGCCGACGACGACGACGGCAATGGCGGATCTAAAGCACTCACTAAAAAGCTAGAAGAACTCAAGGTAGAAGCCTTGCGCCGCTTTGATGTGATGAAGAATTTGTTTGAAAAACTGCACGCTATTTATGACAAAGAAGGCTACGGCGGTGTCAACTACATGCAAGCCCAGCAAGCGGTCACAGCCGACTTAATGCTGATTCGCTTCACTGCCAAAACCATTGAAAAACTCTGCGAACTGGTGCGCGGCCAGGTGCTAGATGTGCGCAACAAAGAGCGCGAGCTACGCCGCATTATTGTCGACAAATGCCATTATCCGCAGGCTGATTTCATCCGTGATTTTTCGGGCCGCGACAAGAACAACCAAAAAGTTGCCTCCCATCTGCTAGACCGCTCGTGGATCGAAAAGCAATCCAACGCTGGCAAGCCATGGTCCACCACCATGGGCCGCTTTATACCGCCAGTGCAAGAGCTGCAACAAAAACTCATGGATTTGCAAGCCCGCGTGGTCGTGCCACTGGACGAGCTCAAAGACATCAACAAGCGCATGAATACTGGCGAACGGGGTTCGCGGGCGGCCAAAAAGGAAATGATCGAGGCGAATTTGCGCTTGGTTATCTCGATTGCCAAAAAATACACCAACCGTGGCCTGCAATTCTTGGATTTGATCCAAGAAGGCAATATTGGTTTGATGAAGGCGGTGGATAAGTTTGAATACCGCCGTGGCTACAAATTCTCTACTTACGCCACGTGGTGGATTCGCCAAGCGATTACCCGCAGCATTGCAGACCAAGCGCGCACCATCCGCATTCCGGTGCACATGATTGAAACCATCAACAAGATGAACCGCATCTCGCGCCAGCATTTGCAAGAGTTTGGCTTTGAGCCAGACGCGAGCGTGTTGGCTGAGAAAATGGAAATTCCAGAGGACAAAATCCGCAAGATCATGAAGATTGCCAAAGAGCCAATCTCCATGGAAACGCCCATTGGCGACGATGACGACAGCCATTTAGGCGACTTTATTGAAGACAGCGCCAACACTGCCCCGCTTGAAGCAGCCATGCAAGCGGGCCTACGTGATGTGGTGAAAGACATTTTGGACGGCCTCACACCGCGCGAAGCCAAGGTGCTGCGCATGCGCTTTGGCATTGAAATGTCCACCGACCACACGCTGGAAGAAGTGGGCAAACAGTTTGACGTGACCCGCGAGCGCATTCGACAAATCGAAGCAAAAGCCCTGCGTAAACTCAAACATCCATCGCGTTCTGACAAACTGCGTAGTTTCGTCGATACACAATAAGCCCGCTGTAGCCATTCAAAAACGCTACAATATCTATTGACGAACCTTCCCGCATGGTGAAGCGGCCAACCGAGTCAGGTGGGGAACCAAGCAGCTCTAACTGTAGAGCCAGTGCCGGGGTCAAGGTTCGTCAACCCCTATTTTCTTTGCACACCCTCCACCCTTGGTAAACCATGACCGTGCTCTTGGCTCCTATGGAGGGGCTGCTGGATTTTGTGCTGCGTGACATTTTGACCCGCATTGGCGGAGTTGACCGTTGCGTGTCCGAATTCATTCGTGTAACCAACACTTTATTGCCCGAACGCGCGTTTATTCGTGTAGTGCCCGAGCTTTTGAATGGCGGGCGCACCCATGCTGGCGTGCCGGTGCGGGCGCAGTTGCTAGGCTCTGACCCCGTTTGTTTGGCTGAAAATGCGGCACGCTTGGCCAGCCTTGGGCCGCATGGCATTGATCTGAATTTTGGCTGTCCAGCTAAAGTAGTCAACCGCCACGGCGGTGGCGCAGCCTTGCTAGAAGACCCCGAGTTGCTGAGCCGTATCGTCGGCGCAGTGCGCCGCGCCGTACCTGCGCACATGCCGGTATCGGCCAAAATGCGGCTGGGATTCAACGACGACACACGTGCCGAGGAATGCGCATTGGCCATCCAAAGCGGCGGAGCTGATGAACTGGTGGTACATGCCCGCACCAAGGCCGACGGCTACCGCCCACCTGCCTACTGGGAGCGCATTGCCGACATCAAAGCTGCAGTGCGTATTCCGGTGGTGGCTAATGGAGAAATTTGGAGTGTGGCCGATGCGGTGCGCTGCCGCGAGGTGTCGGGTTGCCAGATGCTGATGATTGGCCGCGGTATGGTGACCCAACCGGGCTTGGGCCTGGCTATTTCAGCGCATGGCTTGGGCGCAGTAGCCACCAGCCCCCTCACATGGGAGGCGTTGCTGCCGCACATCGCAGAGTTTTGGCGTTTGGTGTGCAGCACGCTTGAGCGCCGCCAACGCGCAGGGCGACTCAAGCAGTGGCTTAATTTTTTGCGCAGACACTACCCCGAAGCTGAACTGGCTTACATGGCGCTACGCACCATCCATGACCTCAGCATGGTTGACGCATGGTTGACTAGCCAAATAGCACCTTCTCGCTAGAATCGCCCCACCACCTATTTGGAGACACAACATGACCACACGTCGCACGATTCTTACCCAAGCCACTGCCGCCGCAACCAGTTTGGCGCTGCCTTCGCTGGTTTGGTCGCAAGCCTACCCCTCAAGGCCCATTCGCTATATTTGTCCTTGGCCTGCAGGAGGGTCCACCGATGGTGTCATTCGCACACTGGCCGAGAGTGCCAGCCGTATCATGGGTAACACCATCATTGTGGACAATAAGCCTGGTGCAGGCGGTACGCTGGGTGCCATTGAGTTAGTCAACGCAAAACCCGACGGCTACACGGTGGCCCAGTTGCCACACGGGGTGTTTCGCCTGCCGCACATGCAAAAAGTGCAATTTGATGTGCTCAAAGATTTCACTTGGATTGCCTGCCTCACGGGCTACACCTTTGGCCTTGTGGTGCCCGCTGCCTCGCCCATCAAAAGCATCAAAGATTTGGTGGATTTTGCCAAGGCCAACCCCGAAAAATTCACCTATGGCTCGACCGGCACTGGTACCAGCCCACATTTGGCGGTGGAAGAATTCGCGCAGCGCGCGGGCATCAAGCTCACGCATGTGCCTTTTAAGGGCAATGCCGACAATATGCAGGCGATTTTGGGGGGGCACACCATGGCAGCCAGCGACGCCACGGGCTGGGCTCCGCATGTAGAGTCGGGCAAGTTGCGCCTATTGGCCACCTATGGCAGCAAGCGCACCAAGCGCTGGGCCAATGTGCCCACGCTTGATGAGCTAGGCTTTCAAACAGTATCGGATTCGCCGTTTGGCGTATGCGGCCCAAAAGGCATGGATCCAGCCGTTACAGCCAAGCTGCATGATGCGTTTAAAAAAACCTTGGATGATCCTGCGGTGATTGCCAGTTTTGAAAAATACGACCAGTCCGTGATTTATATGAACACTGAGGCCTATACTAAATTTGCACAAAATAGCTTTGCTGCGGAAAAGGCCACCATTGAACGGCTGGGACTGGCTGCGCCTAAAAGCTAGGCCTTCAGGCCTCTTTAGCAAACAAAGCTTCAAAACCGTTGATGGGCTCAAAGCGTTTGTTGGCATAGCGCAAGCGCGTAGGACCTGGCATAGCACGCTGGGCGATGCTGTGGCGCACATCGCCGGGGTAGCAAATCACACGTGTGCCGCTCTCTTCAAAGGGCTCGGGTTCTACCAAGGCAGGCCTGCTAGCGCGGGCGGCAGACATCGCAGCCTCCACATTTTCAAAATGCGACAAATGCGCCAAGCTCATGATTTGCGGTGGTGCTAAAGCAATTTGGCCAGCCCAATATTGCGTCAGTGCCGCGCGGGGTGCAAGCCACACGCTTTCGGTAGCTTCATGGTTGTCGTGGCGTGCAGTTTGGTCCGCAGGCACAGCCGATATAAAAAACCGCGTATCAAAGCGTTTGCTAGACACCGAGGCCATTTTGGGCGTGATCCAGCGCGACCAAGGCACAATGCTGGCGGTGTTCAGACGCAGTGCCATCTGTGCAAGTACATCGGCAAACGCATGCCCTTGGCGCAATAACGCGCTGGCCTGCGTGGCCACGCCTGCTGAGGCATTTTGCACAAACAGCACACCAGACTCTTCAAATGCCTCGCGCATAGCAGCCACATACAGGCCCGCAGCCGTGGCATGGTCAATATCGGTCTCATTGAGTGCCACGTGCAAAGCATCAGCGCTTTGGTCTAAATGGGCGCTGTGGTTGAGCGCAGCATCGCCACTATCGACTTTGCCACCGGGGAACACGTAAGCCCCGCCCAATACGTCGGACAGGCCGTGGCGCTTGAGCAAAAACACCTCTAGGCCCTGCGCTGCGTCCCGCAGCATCACCACAGTGGCAGCGGCACGCGCTGGGCTGGTGATGATTTCTGTGTTGAGTTCCATGTTGACCTACTAAATAAAATTTGATGCTATCCGATTTGCAGCAACTAGGCTATCACCAATGCGCCTTGGCTGCTAATAAAGGCTGCATGCACCAATGCCGTGGGGTAGGCGCTTTGCACGGCTTGGGCGTATGCGGTAAGCTGGATTCGCAAATCGGCTTGCTGCTCAGGGTGTGCAGCAGATTTGTAGTCAATCACCCACCAATCGCCTGTATCCAAGCGCTGCACCAAGCGGTCTAGGCGCAGGCTGGCCCCGCCCAATTGCATGGGCACTTCGTCGCCTTGCCAACTTAGCTGGGCATCGTCCCAGACCCATGCTGCCTCGCTGCAGAGCATGGCGCTGGCCATGCTCTGCGCGCGCTCAGCCTGCGCGTTATCCAGTGTATACATGGCTGCCACCTCAGCCACGCGGCTGGCATTGCGCCACTCCAGCAGCTTGTGCATGGCTTGGCCCACTCGGGAGTTTTCCGTATCAATATTTACTTTGTTTTTGATAGCAATAGATGACGTTTCCACAGTGACATTGGCCAATTTATATGAAATCTTTTTGAATGCAAAGGTGTTAACAGACTGCGCCGCTGCTATGGCCATCCCGCTGCCTTGAGGGTGCTGCAAAATAGGTGTTTTTTGAACTTCTACGGCCTGCGCAAAGGGCGCAACGCGCATCCACCAGCTTGCATCGTTTTCCCGAAAAGGCTGCATGGCTGAGATGACTAAGCGCTGCTGTGCGCGGGTCATGGCGACATACAAGGCATTGGTTTCTTCTCGGGTGCGGGCAGCTTTTTCGGCATCAAGCAGTGCCACTAGGCTGGGCGGTGGCGCCGCCTCGCGCAGCATGAAGGCACAACGCTCAGGCGCGGCCTGCGCCGCGGGCCAGTCAATCAGCGCGGACATGGATTCGCCCTTGGGCGAAGCGGCGTGGGCATCCAGCAAAAGCACGGTGTGTGCCTCTAGGCCTTTGGCGCCGTGCACGGTGAGCAGTTGCACCGCCAGCGGCGCATGACTGCTGGGGGCATCCACCACGCCATTTTTCAGGGTGCGGACCAAGCGGTAAGCACTGTTAAAGCGTCCGCCGTCTAAAGCCAAGCTTGCGGCCAAAAGCGCACGCAGATTGGCCTGCACAGCACTACGCTGCGCAGCGGGTGCGGCGCCGCCGTAGCGTGCCAAGGCATCGGTTTCATGAAAAATAGCCGCTAGTGCATCGTGCGGTGGCAAACTGCTTACCCACGTTTTAAATCGGAGTAAATTTGGCCAATGTCGCCGTGATATGGTCTTTAGTTGCTCTGAAATATGTAGCGTATTAGTTGCGCTAAGACTGACATCGTCAGCGCAACTTTCTAGGCCACTGGCGCGCTCCAACACGCTCCACCAGCTTGGGCGCACACCGCCATTGTCTTGCGCCATGGCTTGCACGGCCAAGGCGATATCCACCAAATCCGTATCGCTTGCACCAAACAATGGCGATTTAAGTGCCTGCGCCAGTGATAAATCATGTGCTGAGACCAGTGCATCAAGCAAAGCCACCACGTCTTGTACCTCGGGACAGTCCATGAGGGAGGTGCTTTCGCCTATGTGCGACGGGATGCCCAGCGCTTGGCAGGCGGCATGCATCTCGCGCAGGCGTGACCGCTTGCGTGCCAGCACCATGAAGCTATTGGGCTGCGCACCATCGGCAATTTGCTGGGCTATCCAGTGGGCGGCCTGCGCACACTCCTGTATGGCGAGTTGCTCTTCTTCTTCATATCGGGGTTCAGTCAAGGTATCGCGCCAAACCCTGCGCGCCTCAAATGCGGCCTTTTCTTGGCGCGGAATCAGCGGCAGTTGCAACACCTCGCCTGCGAAGTCGCTGGCGCTGGTGTGCCGCCTAAAGCCTTGCATGGCTTGGCTAGCTGGCTCGGTTTTTGCTCCGTCAGGCGTATCTTGCGGCGCAGCCATCACCGCGTTAACCACCTCGATCACGCGCTGGGCATTGCGCCTTGTGTGGTCGCAGCTGAGCACGTCGCCGCCCAAGCCTTGGCGAATAAAGGCCTGCGCAGCTACGAATACCTGTGGCTCTGCACGGCGAAATCGGTAAATGCTTTGCTTTGGATCGCCCACAATGAAAACACTTGGGTGACTGCCGCCCGCTCCTGAATAGCTAGCTAACCATGCATACAAGGATTGCCACTGCAAAGGATTTGTGTCTTGAAACTCATCAATCAGCAGATGCTTGACACGGGAATCCAAGCGCTCTTGTACCCAGCCCGACACCTGCTGATCGCTCAGCATAAATGTGGCAGCCTGCTCTATGTCGCCCATGTCCACCCAGCCGCGCATGCGTTTGACCTGGGCAAACTCTTGCATCAGGGCGCGGCCTAGCTGCACCACTGCGTGGTGGTATTGCCAAGCCGTGTGCTGCGCCTGCGCTGTGGCCACGCGCAGCGCCAAGTCTTGCGCCACGCGGATGTGTTCAATCCCCGCAATTTTGTCGCTGAACTTGCGGGGCGTGCCCGCTTGCGTCAGCAGGGCTGCCAGCGCGGCATGCATGTCACTGCCAGTGAGCGCCTTTTCTAGCAGGCTTGCCTGCGTTTGCGGAATTTTGCCGTCGTATGCGCCCAAAAGCTTGGCGGCATCCCACAGCTTTTGGCGATGGTCGCGGTTGGTGGTCAGCAGCTCTAGCGGCGCATCCAAGCCCGCAAACTCGGTGTAAAGCGCGGAAAAATGCGCTACGCTGCCGTCGAGCTTGCCCGCCGCGTCAGCCAGTGCGCATTCGACACGTCGGGTCAGCACGCCCTCCAGCGCCTTTTCGGCATTGAATCGGCCTTGCGCTTGCACCAACTGGTTGTAAATTTGGCGCAATGTTTTGGCCTCTGGCGTGCTGCCTTCTAATTGAACATAAAAACTGCGCCAAGCCAAGGCGCGTGCCTCTTGGTCGTCTTGCATCAGCTCATAGCTGGCGGGTAGCCCCAAACGCTCCAACAGGCCCAGCGGCGCTGTGCGCAAAAGCGTGGCAAACCAAGCATGAAAGGTACGAATATTCACCCCTCGCCCGCCTTGGAGCACGTTTTGGTATAAATTTCGTAGCAAACTATGACCATTTGACAGTGACATTGCCACTTTATCTTGTGAAATGCCGCGAATGCTTAACTCTTCAGACAGCGCCGCATCACTGGCGTGTACAAAGCCTGCTAGCGCGTCATACAGCCGCTCGCGCATCTCGCCAGCGGCTTTTTTGGTAAAGGTGAGCGCCAAAATTTCATGCGCAGCTGCGCCGTCCAAAAGCGCTCTGAGAATGCGCGAGATCAGCATCCAGGTTTTGCCCGAACCTGCGCATGCCTCTACCGCCACGCTGCGTGCGGGGTCGCAAGCCAAGGCGTAAAACGCCTGTGGACTGACGGGCACGGCATTGATCTCGTAAGCCAAATTTTTCATGCCCAGTCTCCCTTGTCGGCCACTTCCCAACTGTCTTTGCGGCACAGGCCACGCGCGGCGCAATAGCTGCACACACTGCCCTCGCCCAGCGCTGGCAGGGGTGCGCCAGCCGCAATGCGCTGCACGTCGCTGGCCAGCCCTTTCAGCAGCGCATCGCGCGATTCGAGCACTGCGGTTTGCGCCATCAGCTTGGTCTCGGTTTCTGAAATGTTCACATAGGCTGCTTGCAGCTCGTCGTCTTGCAACAGGGCTGCATACACCGCTAATTGTGTGTCCTCTAAAGGCTCTTTGATGCGACCTGCCGTGGTGATGCTGCTCTCTGTTTTGTAGTCCAACAAAAATGGCATGCCCGCCAGCGGTGAATGGCTGAGTGTGTCGATACGGTCAATCGCGCCTTGAATGGCGATGCCTTCGTGCTGGATGCGGCAGGCTTTTTCAGCCTCAGAAAATCGCCAGCCCTGGGCTTCAAAGTCTGCCAGCCAAGCCAAATACCCGTCGCGCACACGCGGCCACATGGCGGCAAAGGGCACAAAACCGCCGTCTTTGGGGGCAAGCTGCTGCGCCAGGCTGTTGATTAATGCAAGGTCACGCAAAGCCGCCTGACCTTGCCCCCGCTGCGCATGAAATGCACGCAACACTGCATGCAACCATGTGCCGTAGTCACCCTTGCCTAATTCTTTGTCCAGCTCATCGGCCTCTTGCAAGCCCAACATGCGCAGGGCAAAGTAGCGGTAAGGGCATTTGCGCATGTCTTCGTAGCTGCTGGCCGACAGACTGTTGATTGGCAAGCTACTGGCTACGGGCTGTGGGCGCACGGTGGGTGTGGTTGGTAGCAGCACCGTATGGCGTGGGTCATTGGCTAACACAGCAAGCGGATGCGCCAATCGCCACTCTTGTACCAGCGGACTGGCCAATACTGCTTCAGCGCCTGCACTGCTGCGCCAAAGTACATCCATATAGGGGACGGCTTGCGCGGTTTGCCAACTCAGGCGCTGAGCCGCCTGCAATGCCTCGCGGCTAGGCAATTCCAGCGACGCACGCTGCGCCCGGCTCCACGCACCAGTAGGCTCAGGCGCTGCGCTCAAATGCGTTTCATCGGCCCCCGGCAAGACCAAGGCTGCCAGCGGCCGCCCCAGCACCTGCGACAGCGGCACAATCACCACAGCCGCGTCAGCAGCAGCCTGCGGCACAAAGCTGGCCGATTCAAGCACATCATTCACCCAAGCGCTGAAATCTTGCAAACGCATGGCTTGAGGCTCTGGTTGCGCATCGTCAACACGGTTTAAATAACCATCCCGCAAGTGCAAAGCATCGACGCAAGCTTCGCCCGCCGCGTCGGCACACAGTGCCTCCCACAATCCGCTAACTTCTAGCGCCTGACGCAGCGCCATCAACCACTTGGGTAGCGGCTGGGCTGGCGCATCAAGCCATTGCAGCGCTGTTTGCGAGGCTTTACCGGCAGCACGCGCCGAGTCTCCTAATTGTTCAAATGAATCAAAATTAATAGCAATATATGACCATGCGACGGTGACATTGGGCAAAATCTCTCTGCGAAAGGCTTTTTCTAGTGCATGGATGCCGTTTGCATCAAAAGCGGGGCAGAGTTTGAGCCATTGCAGCAGTTCGTCGGTGCTAGCCCCCCGACGCGCTGCCCGCAGCAGCGCCACCACACAGGTAGCGCTGTGGGTGGTGGAAAGCTTCCAGCCTGTCTCATCGCGCACACCCACTGCATGCGCCCCTAAATATGCCCGCACCCGACGTGTCAACAGCCTGTCTTGCGCCACTAGCCCGACAGGCGAGCGGCCTGCAGCCACATGCGCCAACACACAGGCGGCCGCTCGCTCAGCTTCGTCTTCTGCATCTTCACAAGCGTGCAGTTGCAAACTGCCATGCCAAGCACTGTCGTCCGGCGCTGCCCAATCAAGTTTAAAAGCAGCATCGCCCCAATGCGCTGCCAATGCATCGCCCAAGGCATCAGTCTGCACACCACGTACGGCCACCAAACAATCGGTCTGCGCACGCACCGCGTCACTAAACAACACATCGCTGGCATAGCCCGACGCACCCGCCCACTCCAGAGCCACGCGCGATACCGCCGCATCCAGCGCCACAGGCGAGTCGCCAGCGGCCAATGGCAACACCAGCCGCTGCGCCACTAGCCATTGCGACCGCGAAAGAGGCGGTATGGCTGCTGCCACACTGGCTATTTCGTAAGCAGCATCTAGCAATTTAGTCACGCCAGCGTCTCCAGCAGCGGCCAAGCCAGAACGGGCTAAAAGACTGCGAGCCGCCATCAAATCCCAAGCCCTGTCGTGGTGCACATCGTGCGCATCGCCTTGCCAATGCTGCAAACCGCTGGCCCAGTTGCGTGTGGTTTCAAAGCGCGGACAGAAAGACTCAAACACCGCCACTTGGTCTGATGGCACTTCAACATGCAGCCCTGCGCTAAACCAAGCGCTACGCGCCAATGGCATCAACTGTGCAAAAGGCAAAAGCACCACACAACGCGAAGGATGGCAGCCGCGCGCTGCTAAAGTTTGTGCAATGGTGCGCATCAGTTGTAGCCAATCGCCGTTTCGAGCGGATGGCACGGTGTGCATCAGCACAGCGCTATCGTTTTTATCTATCGAGTTCATAGGTATTCATAGGGAAGCCCCCAAGTGGGTAGGCACTTGCTTTCTGTCACAATGCCCACACTTTAGCTGTATATCTCCTCCACACATCCCACAATACAAGGAATTTTGTTATGGCAAGCGACCTGATCAAACACACCAC
>JANOYR010000260.1:0-7474 GCA_031428975.1 Polaromonas sp.
GCCCTGTTTCTTGAAATGCCCACGCGCTTTGTGATGGGGTCTGACACATGGGTCAACCAGCGCTGGCAATATTACGAAGACCTGATGAAGGGCTACCGCGCATGGCTGGGTGAGCTGCCCCCCGCCGTGGCGCAGCAAATCGCGTGGGGCAATGCGGCCGAGCTTTTTGGTCTGAAATAATTACTATATTTTTAATAGCGCAGTATGTCCATTTGACGGCGACACTCCCCTAAAAAGCTTCAACATGATTACCCTGCACTACTACCCCAGCAATGCCAGCATGGCCCCGCATATTGCGCTTGAAGAGATCGGCTGCGCCTACCAGCGCGTGTTGGTCGACCGCACGCAGGGCGCACACAAAACGCCGGAGTATCTGCGCCTGAACCCCAACGGCCTGATTCCTGTGCTTACCGACAGCCGCTTTGGCGCAGATTTTGTGCTGTATGAAACCGCAGCCATCCTGCTGCATTTGGCCGACACCCACCCCGCTGCCAATCTTGCACCCGCATTGGGCGCGGCCGAGCGTGCGCACTTCTACAAATGGCTGATGTGGTTTACCAACACCTTGCAAGCCGCGCTGATTGTGTACTTTTACCCCGAGCGCTGGGTATCAGAAGGCAACGCCAGCGGTGCGCAAGAGCTCAAAACCCAGGCCCAAAACAAAATTGGCGACATGCTGGACCAAATCAACACCCAGCTGGCCAGCCACGGCCAAGACTGGTTTTTGGGCCAACACTACAGCGCGCTCGATGCCTACGCCCTGATGCTGTGCCGCTGGACGCGCGGCTTTGATGCGGCGGCAGGCAGCGCCCCCGCCCGCACCTATGGCCACATTGCCCCATATCTAGAGCGCGTGTTGGCACGTCCAGCGGTGCAGCGCGTGATGGCGGCTGAAGAGCTGGCACCGCCTTGGGTGTAGCAAGTCGACAATATGCCATATATAAAATAAAGTGGCATATGTTGACAATTTGCGGCACAATTAACCGATGCATGCCACCATCGCCCTCCAACTTGGCCCCCAAGGCCGCATCGTCATTCCGTCGGGTTTGCGCCAAACTTTGGGGCTCGAAACGGGTGCGCAGCTGCTTGCCAGCGTGGTCGATGGCGCTTTGGTCATCCAAACGCCTGCGCAAATGCAGGCCAATTTGAGCCAACGCTTTTTTAGCCGATTCAACAGTGCCGCTTTCAAGCAGCGTATGGGGCAAGGCGACGAACGGCCTTCGGACAGCCTGATAGCCGAGCGCCGCGCCGAGTTTGCACGCGAACAAGCGTGTGATACTGCGTGAAGCGGCGCAGCCGCAGCCATTAGCGCACTCTCCGCCATGAGCCCCAGTACACAGCCCACCAGCCACACAGGCACGTACAGCAGTGCATCGCTGTGTGTGCTCGACTCTTCGTGCTTGTTGGCCAGCGTGTTCCAAGAACCAGGAGGTGAAAAAGTGCGCAGCCTCTTAGCCGGGGCCATGATGAGCGCGGTCAATTGGTCGGAGTTTGTGCAAAAAGCCGCGCAATACGGCGTGGACACCTTGGGCATGCGCAGCGACGCAGAGGGTGCAGGCCTGCGCATCATGCCTGTCACGGCGGATCTGGCCGAGGCAGCAGCAGCCCTGTGGACCGTTGGCAAAAAAGCTGGCCTGTCCTTGGGCGACCGCATGTGTCTGGCGCTGGCACAGCAATACGGCGTTACTGCCTACACCACCGACCTGGCTTGGACAGCGTGCGCGTTTGATTTTCCGGTGGTTTGCATCAGGCCACCACGTCAGGCCAGCGCGGTGCACGAGGCCTTGCCGCAAGCGGCGTAAACCCCGCCTACTGCCCAGTCCTAGCCAAATACCGTTTGCGCCAAAACACCAGCACCATGCTGACCGCGATGCTGAGCATGAGGCCAAAGGCCCACCAAAATCCGTACGCGGTGTGAATCAGGGGCAAAAACTCAAAATTCATGCCGAAAAACCCGGTGATTAAATTCAGCGGCAAAAACACCGCCGTAATCGCCGTGAGCGTGCGCATGATGTCATTGGTGCGGTTGCTCTGGGCGCTGAAATGGATTTGCACCACCGTCTCGGCCGACTGCTCCAAGCGTCGGGCGTGGTGCACCACGCGGTCAATATGCTCAATGACATCGCGGGCGCGTGCCATGAGTTGGTCTTTTTGCGCCACCGCCAGTCGCGCAGCGTTGTCACTGCTGCCGTTTGGCGGCGGATGGTTGACGGGTTGTTCTCGCAAATTGTCCAGCCACTCTTGTATGGCATCGTGTTGTTCGTCGCACAGGTCTTCCAGCACATGCAGCTGGCTGCGTGCGCCCATCAGCGCTCCCCAATTGTTAAAGCGCGAATGCGGCTTGAGCAGCTCTGACTGCCAATGCTCCAAACCTGTGGCCAGCTCTTTGCGCAGCTCTAAATAGCTGTCAACCATCCCATTGATGATGCGCAGCACCAGATCGGCGGGGCTGGTGGGCGTGCGGCTGCGCACAGCCGTGGTGTCCACGCTGAATTTGGCATCGGCTAAAAAGCGCTCGACAAAGCCTTTGGCGGCATAGCAGCCGCTGGGGTGCACGCTGATGAGCAGGCGGTCAAACACGGCAAAACCAACCGCTTTGGAGCTGATGCGGCTAAACGAGGGGATGCCGCGTTTGGCTTTGGTCAGTGGCTTGCCGCCCTGTCCATGGTAGGCATGGATGGCCGCTTCAGCGGCGGCTTCGGCCTGTGTTTCAGACTTGGTGGCCAAGCGCCTGAAAATCACCAAGTCGTAGACCGAGGTGTAGTCGTAATGCGAGGGGTGCACGGCGCTGGCCAAGTCTTGGCAGTGCAAATCGAGCAGCACCGAGCCGCCCAAGCGCTGCGCCGCGTCTTGAATGGTCGCTTGTTGGCGTTCAAAATCGTTTTGGTCTAAATACATCCAGACAAAACCGTCTGCAGGCAATGTGGCGGGCACAGCCTCTAAAAAGCGCAGGCTGTCAGCGGTGAATTCAACGATACGCATGGTGTTTTATGGAAAAAAGTGGCAATGTCAGCGTTTTATGGGGAAAGCTTGCTATTGTTTTATTGTTTAATTAGGTTCTGACCCTAATTCTTTTGCAGCAAGCGCGCGGCATCCAGTGCAAAATAGGTCAGCACGCCGTCTGCGCCTGCGCGCTTGAAGGCCAGCAGGCTTTCCATCATCACCGCGTCGTGGTCAAGCCAGCCATTGATGGCGGCGGCTTTGAGCATGGCGTATTCACCGCTGACTTGGTAGGCAAAGGTGGGCACTTTAAATGCGTCTTTCACGCGGCGCACAATGTCTAGGTAAGGCATGCCGGGTTTGACCATCACCATGTCAGCACCCTCGGCAATGTCCAGCGCCACCTCGCGCAGGGCCTCATCGCTGTTGCCCGGGTCCATTTGGTAGACTTTTTTGTTGGCTTTGCCAAGGTTGGCTGCGCTGCCCACTGCGTCGCGAAACGGGCCATAAAAAGCGCTGGCGTATTTGGCGCTGTAGGCCATGATGCGGGTGTGGATGTGGCCATGCGCCTCTAGCGCCGTGCGAATGGCGCCAATGCGGCCGTCCATCATGTCGCTGGGCGCCACCATGTCGACGCCCGCCGCCGCCTGCACCAGCGCCTGCTTAACCAAGCATTCCACCGTCACATCGTTCATGATGTAGTTGGCATCGTCAAGTAGCCCGTCTTGCCCATGCGAGGTGTAAGGGTCGAGCGCCACATCGGTCATGATGCCCAGCTGCGGAAACTGCTTTTTAAGTGCCGCCACCACGGTGGGAATCAAACCGGTCGGGTTCCAAGCCTCAGCGCCATCGGGCGTTTTAAGCGACTGGCTGATGACAGGAAACAGCGCCATGACCGGAATTCCCAAATCCACGCATTGCTGCGCCACGGGTAAAAGCAAATCTAAGCTCAAGCGTGCCACGCCGGGCATAGAGGCCACTTCTTCGCGGCGGCCTACGCCTTCTAATACAAACACAGGGTAAATCAAATCGTCAACGGTTAGCGCATGTTCGCGCACTAGGCGGCGGCTAAAGTCGTCGCGGCGCAGGCGGCGTGGGCGGCTGGCGGGAAAGCTGGGGAGGAGGTTTTGTGTCATAGGTATGCATTGTGCCGCGTTCTAAGGGCGGCGCGTGTAATGGCCAGTGTCACCAAAATGACATTATTTTTGCAGTTGTGTGAAATTACCTTGATTCTTACGTGCAAATACTATTGCAATGCCTAGCTGTCTTTGATATATTTCACATGCGCAGTTCGCTGCGTCCCGCTTTTCCTCCCTGAGCGGGTGCCTCAATGTGTGACAGCAAAAAAGGCTTACTACCCCGGCTCGTGCCGGGGTTTTTTTTGGCCTGAAAGTTGCCGAATGTGATTGCACTACACTGCCCCCATGCTTTGGGTTAAATCTTTTCACATTATCTTCGTGGCCAGTTGGTTTGCGGGGTTGTTTTATTTGCCGCGTATTTTTGTCAATTTGGCACTGGTTAGCCCCGACTCAGAGGCCGAGCGCAGCCGCCTGCTGCTTATGGCTACCAAGTTGCTGCGCTTTACCACGCTGCTGGCCCTGCCTGCGCTGGGTTTAGGGCTGTGGCTATGGTTGGGCTATGGCATTGGGCGCGGGCCGAGCAATGGCTGGATGCATGCCAAGCTGGCGGTGGTGCTGTTGGCCGTGGGCTACCACCATGGCTGTGCGGTGCTGCTGCGCAAGATCAAAGCTGGCGCACCGATGCGCAGCCATGTGTGGTACCGCTGGTTCAATGAGCTGCCGGTCATTTTGCTGGCGCTGGCGGTGGTGCTGGTGGTGGTCAAGCCTTTTTAGGCGGTGCCATAGGGTTTAGCCGCCATGCACTCCCAGCGCAGCTCGGCTCCCGTTTTAGCGGTGCTTTTTGCGCTGGTGATTGGCTATGCCAGCCTCTACCCTTTTAGCGATTGGCGCGACCAAGGCCTGATGCCTTGGGGCTTTGTGACCGCGCCTTGGCCCCGCTATATTGACCGATTTGACGTGTGGATGAACTGGGCGGGCTACATTCCCTTGGGCTTTTTGGTGGCACTTGGGACGATGCGCTCGGAGGGCTGGCATGGCCAAAAATGGCTGGCCCTGTGCTTGGGTGTGGCGCTGTCTTGCGGACTTTCTTTTGTCATGGAGGCGGGTCAAACCTATTTGCCATCGCGCTATTCGGCCTTAACCGACTGGCTGCTTAACACCTTGGGGGGCCTGTGTGGCGCGGCTTTGGCGGTGGGGCTGGAGGCGGCGGGGGCGATTGACCATTGGAGCCGCTTTCGCGCACGCTGGTTTGCGCCCGATGCGCGGGGGGCGCTGGTGCTGCTGTTGATGTGGCCGTTTGCGCTGTTGTTCCCTGCCGCTGTGCCGCTGGGTTTGGGTCAGGTCATGGAGCGGCTAGAGGCGGCGCTGGCCGAAGCGCTAAGCAGCACACCGTTTTTAGAATGGCTGCCCGTGCGCGACGTAGAGTTGCAGCCGCTGGTGCCTTTGGCCGAGTTGGTGTGTGTGGGTTTGGGGCTGTTGGTGCCTTGTTTGTTGGGTTATGCCGTCATTCGCTCTTTGGGGCGGCGTTTGGCATTTTTGTCAATGCTGTGCGCGGTGGCGCTTTTGGTTTCGGGCTTATCGGCCGTGCTGAGCTGGGGGCCCGCCCACGCTTGGGTGTGGTTGGCATTGCCGGTGCAGGTGGGGTTGGGCTTGGGACTGCTGGTGTGCGTGTTGGCGCTGTTTTTTCCGCCGCGTTGGTGCATGGGGCTGCTGCTGGTGGCGGTGGTGGTGCAGCTGGGCTTGCTCAACCAAGCGCCGGCCAGCGCGTATTTTGCCCAAACTTTGCAAACTTGGGAGCAAGGCCGTTTTGTGCATTTTTATGGGCTGGCGCAGTGGCTTGGCTGGGTCTGGCCGTTTGGTGTGGGCGTGTACGCGCTGGCGCGTTTGGTGCAGCGCTAAGCGGCGCTGCAAGGGTCTAAAATCAAGTGTATGAATCTTGACAATCCCCCCGCACCGGCCTCGTATTACGAACGCCACATTTTCTTTTGCACCAACACCCGCGACGCTGGCAAAGACTCTTGCGCCAACCACCATGCCGCCGATGGTCTGGCGCACTGCAAACAAGCGGTGAAAGCCGCCAAACTCAGCGGGCCGGGCAAAGTCCGCGTCAACAATGCGGGCTGCCTTGACCGCTGCGCGGCGGGGCCAGTCTGTGTGGTGTACCCCGAAGCGGTCTGGTACACCTATGTCGACAACCACGACATTGACGAAATCGTCGAGTCGCACCTGAAAAATGGCGTGGTGGTGGAGCGCCTGCTAACGCCTGCTGGCGTGGGCAAGTAGCCGCGCAATGCGACAGCAGCCATGAACCCCCAAACCAGCCGTTTTACAGTGCCCGGGCCCGTCGGTGCTTTAGAGTGCCTGCGCGACACGCCCGACCCTGCCGCTTGGGCGCAGTCCCGTGGCATGGCGTTAATCGCCCACCCGCACCCGCTTTTTGGTGGCACCATGGACAACAAAGTGGTGCAAACCATGGCCCGCGCCGCAGTGGCCTGCGGCTGGGAGGCGATTCGTTTTAATTTTCGGGGGGTGGGCGCAAGCGAAGGCGCATACGACGAAGGCCGCGGCGAGGTGGACGACGCGCGGGCGGCATTAGATTTTTGCGCTGCACCATGGCAGGCAGAGCGAGCGGGTGTGCAGGCCATCCCCGTGGTGTTGGCAGGCTTTTCTTTTGGCTCGCATGTCATCTCCCACCTGATTTTTAAGCTTTTTGAGGCCAATCTCACTGTGCAGCCGTCACAGTATGCTATAGAAAAAATAGTATTTATTGGCACTGCCACCTCCCGCTTTGCCGTTGCGCCACTGGCGCTTGCGCTGCACCCCCGCAGCTTGGTCGTCCACGGCGAGGCCGACGACACCGTGCCGCTGGCGGACGTGATGGACTGGGCCCGCCCGCAGGCACTGCCGGTCACCGTTGTTCCCGCAGCAGGCCACTTTTTTCACGGCCAGCTGCCATTGCTTAAATCTTTAGTAAGCCGCCATTTGTTATAAATTTAATCGCGTACTCTGCGTCCGGCAGTCCGATTTTGCCCCTTGCCACCCAACCACCTCAGCCATGCAACCCCCCGCAAACCCCACCAAACCCCGCTTGCACCAGCCAAGCAAGCGCCTAGCCATGCTCGTAGCCTGCGTTGCCATCAGCACCGCAGCAGTCTTTAGCCCAGCGGCAACCGCCCAAACCACCCCAGCCACCCAGACCGCAAAATCTACAGAAAAAACGGCCAATGTCACCGCCCAGTCGTTATTAGCCGCTCCTGAAATTGCAGCGCGTGGCTACCTGCTGATGGATGTCACCACAGGCCAAATTTTGGCCACTAAAGACATCGACACCCCCTTAGAGCCCGCATCGCTGACCAAGCTGATGACCGCCTACCTGGTGTTCGATGCCCTGCGGGCCAAAAAAATCGACCTCAAGCAAACGTTTGGTGTGAGCGAACGCGCTTGGAAAATGCCCG
>JANOYR010000261.1:0-8773 GCA_031428975.1 Polaromonas sp.
GCTACCGCGTGCAAGGCCGGTCTGACGAATCGGCCGCCCTGCTCAAGCAACACGCCCACGCCCTGCAAAATGCGGGCGCAACCATGTTGGTGCTAGAAATGGTGCCCGCTGCCTTGTCGGCCACGCTCACCGACGAATTAACCAACTGCCACACCATTGGCATCGGCGCTGGCAACGGCTGTGCAGGCCAAGTGCTGGTGTTGCACGACATGCTGGGCATTAACCTTGGCAAAATGCCCAAATTTGTGCGCAATTTCATGCAAGACGCGGCCAACACCAAGGGCAGCGTGCAAGGCGCAATAGAGGCCTATGTCAACGCCGTGAAAAGCGGCGCGTTTCCAGACAATGCGCTGCACGCTTGGTAGCGCTTTTATATCTATACCCCATGAAAATCTGTCACACCATTACCGATCTGCGCAGCGCCTTAAGCGGCAAACGCAGCGCCTTCGTCCCCACCATGGGCAATCTGCATGCGGGCCATATCTCGTTGCTACAACTGGCCAAGCCGCTGGGCGACACGGTGGTGTCCAGCATTTTTGTGAACCGCTTGCAGTTTTTGCCGCACGAAGATTTTGACAAATACCCGCGCACATGGCAAAGCGACTGCGCCCAACTAGAGGCCGCAGGCTGCGACGTGTTGTTTGCCCCCAACGAGCAAGAGCTTTACCCCCAGCCGCAGGGCTTTAAGGTGCATCCGCCCGCAGGCATGGCCGATGTATTAGAGGGCGAGTTTCGCCCGGGATTCTTTGTGGGCGTAAGCACCGTGGTAATGAAACTATTCCAATGCGTGCAGCCAGTGGCCGCTGTGTTTGGCAAAAAAGACTACCAACAACTCATGGTGCTGCGCAATATGGTGCAGCAGTTTGCCATGCCCATCCACATGGCCGCTGGCGAAACCCTGCGAGCAGACGACGGCTTGGCGCTGAGCTCGCGCAACGGTTTTTTAAGCGCCTCCGAGCGGGTTGAGGCTGTGCAGCTAAGCGCCGCGCTGCGCAGCATGATTGCCCCGCTGCATGCCATGGCAGCCAATGAATCGCAGCAAGGCATTTCGCCCAATTTTGCCCAAGCCATCCCCGCCCTAGAAGCGCAGGCTATGCAAGCCCTGCACGCCCGTGGCTGGCAGCCCGACTACCTCACAGTGCGCCGCCGCGCAGACTTAGCCGCGCCCCAAGCGGGTGACGCGCTGGGTAGCTTAGTGGCGCTGGGCGCAGCCAAACTGGGGACGACGCGGCTGATTGACAATATGGAGTGTTGACCGTTTTATAAGTATGCATTTTTGTGTATTTGTACCTGTAGCAAGTACAAACACAACGTAATTCATACTTTAAAGTGCTTGCAGATGCCGCGGACAAAGCCTTAGCGGACAAGGCTACTGCCAAACCTTGAAGGGTTTGGCGGTATCGGTTCGGCTGTTTGCACCAGGTAGGCCATTGGCCTATAATTTAAAGACTGATTTCGCAGGATCTGCGCGCGGACTACGGCGAGGAGCGCTTTCAACTTTTAGGGCGTGTGGCGCACCGTGTGTTTTTACTGGTTTACACATTGCGTGGCGCGAGAATACGGATCATTTCAGCACGAAAGGCTAACCAACGGGAGGTAGAACGCTATGACAAGCACGCGAATCAAAATTGACCTGAGCCAGCCGCACACCTTGCCCACAGGCAGGTTAAATGCTGCTCTTCTTGATGCCACCGACGCACGGGCGCTGGCAATGCAGCAAGCGGATGATAATGCATCAGCCATGCAAGACGCCGCCAAATACGCCCGGCGGGTGCGTCTGCGGCTGGGGCTCACGCAGCAGCAGTTGTCCCAGCGCATTGATGTATCGCTGGAGACGATTCGCAATTGGGAGCAGGGCAAACGCAGCCCAACTGGTGCGGCCAAGACGCTGCTGCGTATACTAGATCGCGCGCCAGAAGCCGCGCTGGGAGCGTTGGTCTAACTTGTCAGCTCACTCGGCCACTGGTTCGCGCCCCATCAGCAGCGCAACGGCCTCAGCAGGCTTGAGTTGGCCATCAAGCAACGCCACCACGCACTCGGTAATGGGCATGTCCACGCCCAAGCTGCGGGCGCGTTGCAGCACGGCGCTGGCGCAGCGCACGCCTTCGGCCACGTGGCCAAGTGATGCCGTGGCTTGCTCGGCGCTCTGCCCCTTGGCCAGCAGCAGCCCCACTTGGCGGTTGCGGCTAAGGCCACCAGTGGCGGTGAGCACCAAGTCGCCCAAACCGCTCAGCCCCATGAAAGTCTCGGTTTTAGCCCCCAGCGCCACACCAAGGCGCGTCATTTCGGCCAAACCGCGCGTAATCAGCGCCGCGCGGGCGTTTAGCCCTAAATTGAGCCCATCGCACAAGCCGGTGGCAATGGCCAGCACGTTTTTCACCGCGCCACCCACCTCCACGCCCACCAAATCGTCGCTGGCATAGACCCGCAGCGTGGGCGAGTGAAAGGCTGCTACCAAAGCATCGCGCACCGCAGCGTGTGGGCTGGCCGCCACCAAAGCCGTAGGTTGGCCACTGGCCACCTCTTGGGCAAAGCTTGGGCCGCTCAATATACCCGCTCTCAAATGCGGAGCAACAGATGCCCATATGTCGCCGATATTGTGCGATTTTTCTATAAATTGGCCGTTTTCAAGCGTTTGGGTTGACTCAAAACCCTTGCACAGCCAAGCCACAGGTAGCGGGCAATCAGCCAAGGTGGTGAGCCACTGGCGCACGCCAGACACAGGAGTGGCAATCACAATTAAATCGGTGCTCAATGGGGAAGAAGGCGCATCCGTGGCGCTAAAAGTTGATTCGTTTAACCATGCCGTAAAAGCCTGCGCATCCCCAATCCGCAGCGCCGCAGGCAGCGGCGTATTGGGCAAATACTGCGCATTACCTAGCCCTGCAGCTTGCGCAGCCAGCAGCGCATCACGCTGCGCTGCGCCACGGGCCAGCAAGGTAACCGCATGTCGCGCCACCCCAGCCCCATCCACATGGGTAGCGGCAGCCACAGCCAGCGCCGTGCCCCAAGCCCCCGCACCAATGACAAGAATACGCATGCTACACAATTAATAGTTAACTATGACCATATGACGCTGACATTGGCAGTATTTTTCATAAAAAATCACCCAGTCAAACTACGATCAAATCCCAGCAGTTCCGGCAATTAGACGCAACGCAAAAACCTCAAAACCAAATTTTGGTATTCCTTTTGCGTCCTCTGCGTAACTTTTGCGCCCTCTGCGTCCGGCTTTAGGTATTTTTAGCGTATTTCGCGCAAATTTCGCGCCCTTCGCGGCCGGGAATTTGAGTTTTTAGGCCGCCGCCACACCTTCAGCCGAAGCAGCCGCTGCCGCCTGTTGCTGCTCATACATGGCTTGAAAATTAATCTCGGCCAAATGCACAGGCGGAAACCCTGCGCGCGTTACGGTATCGGCCACGCTGGCACGCAGGTACGGGTACACAATTTGCGGACAAGCAATGCCCATGATGGCGCCCATTTGCTCTTGCGGCACGTTGCGGATTTCAAAAATTCCGGCTTGCTTGGCTTCTACCAAAAACACCGTGCGGTCACCAATTTTGGTGGTCACGGTGGCGGTGACCGCCACTTCAAAAATACCATCGGCCACCGCCTGCGCATCAATGCCCAGCTGAATGTCAACCGCTGGTTGCTCTTGCTCTAGCAAAATTGCAGGGGAATTGGGCTGCTCAAGAGACAAATCTTTCAGATATACGCGCTGGATTTGGAATACGGGATCGAGCGTGACGGTGTTTTCAGCAACAGGGGCAATGGTGTCAGCCATGGAATTTCTTTCGGTTCAAAATTTGTGTGAAGGCTTCGACAAGCGCAGCCCGAACGGAGGGTGGAAAAGAGGCAAAGGGGAAACAGGGAAAACGTGAAATACAACGCTGAAATATGGTCAATTGAAAAAAAACCATGATTTCAAAAATAAGAGCACTCAGGCGGCGGCTAGCATGGGCAGCAGCTCGCCTTTGGCATCCAGCGCCACCAAATCGTCGCAGCCACCCACATGGGTATCGCCTATAAAAATTTGTGGAACCGTGCGCTTTTGGGTGCGCTGCATCATCAAATCGCGCTGGGCAGGATCGGTGTCGATGCGAATTTCTTCGATATGCTCCACGCCCTTGGACTTGAGGATACTTTTGGCACGGATGCAATAAGGGCACACGGCCGTGGTGTACATGGTGACTTTGTTCATGGTGTGATTCCTAGAAAAACCTTGGATACAACTTAAATGCAGCGTTTTTAGGTTTTTTCAACCGGTAAATTGGCTTCGCGCCAAGCCTTGAGGCCGCCAGTGAGTGCTTGCGCCTTCTCATAGCCCAGCTTTTTGGCCATGCCTTCCACGCGGGAGGCGCGTGGACCTTTTTCGCATACAAAAATCACCGGCAGGGCTTTGTTTTTCACCACCCCTTCTAATTTGGCTTCAATGTCGTTGACAGGGATATTTTTGGCACCGCCCATATGGCCCAAGGCAAACTCCTCTGCCTCGCTCACGTCAATCACCACCGCTTTTTCACGGTTAATCAATTGCACAGCCCCGGCAGGTGTAAGCCCGCCCCCCAGAGCGCCCCCTTTAATTGTGGGCCACAGCAGCATAGCACCGGAGCTCAAAGCCACCAGCATTAAAGTCCAATTGTCGATAAAAAATTTCATTCAAGCTCACTTGGTTGCCGTACGGCGTAAACCCTCTATTCTAAAATACAAGCTTCCCTAACGCCGCCTCGGCACGCAATTAGCACCAAAAACATGTACAAACTCGTTTTAATCCGCCACGGCGAATCCACTTGGAACCTAGAAAACCGCTTCACCGGCTGGACCGATGTTGATTTAACTCCCACAGGCGTGGCGCAGGCCAAGCGTGCCGGCCAGTTGCTTAAAGAAGGCGGCTACGAGTTTGATGTCTGCTATACCAGCGTGCTCAAGCGTGCCACCCGCACGCTGTGGCACACGCTTGACGAAATGGACCGCACATGGCTGCCGGTGGTGCACGCTTGGCGGCTCAATGAGCGCCACTATGGCGCACTGCAAGGCTTGAACAAGGCCGATATGGCCAAGCAATACGGCGACGCGCAGGTGCTGGTGTGGCGGCGCAGCTACGACACGCCGCCGCCCGCGCTAGAGGCCAGCGACGCACGCAGCGAGCGCGGCGACCTGCGCTATGCCAAGCTCAACCCCAACCAAATCCCGCTCACCGAATGCCTCAAAGACACGGTAGAGCGTGTCATGCCGCTGTGGCAAGAATCCCTTGCGCCCGCTATCAAAGCGGGCAAGCGCGTAGTGATTGCAGCGCACGGCAACTCGATTCGCGCACTGGTGAAATACCTTGACAACATTGGCGACGACGACATTGTGGGGGTGAATATCCCCAACGGCATCCCACTGATCTATGAGCTGGACGCGAATTTGAAGCCCATCAAACACTATTATTTGGGCGATGCTCAAGCCGCCGCCGCAGCCGCCGCTGCGGTCGCCTCACAAGGTAAAGCCTAAATTCTCCATGGTTGCCCGCAACTTAAGGGCACAAGCAGGCTCTTAGGTGTATATTGCACACAAAGCTTCTAGGCACACAGGCAGGTCAAATGAACACTAAACTCAAAATCGCTGGTTGGATATCCATGGGCGTGGTGGCGGGCTCGCTGACCACCATGTCACTTCAGTCTATTGCCCGAAACGCACTTGCACCTTTGCCGCTAGAGGAATTGCAGCAACTTGCAGCCGTGTTTGGCATGGTCAAGTCGGACTATGTGGAGCCCGTTGACGAGAAAAAACTCATCACCGAAGCCATTACGGGCATGGTGGCCAGCTTAGACCCCCACAGCCAGTATTACGACAAAAAATCCTTCAAAGAATTCCGCGAAGGCACCACTGGACGCTTTGTGGGCGTAGGCATTGAAATCAGCCAAGAAGACGGTTATGTGAAGGTGGTTTCCCCCATTGAAGGCTCGCCGGCTTTCAGGGCGGGCCTCAAACCCAACGATTTAATCACCAAAATTGACGACACCGCCGTCAAAGGTATCAGCCTGAACGACGCGGTGAAAAAGATGCGGGGTGAGCCTGCCACCAAGGTGATGCTGACGATCTTGCGCCGCGAAGAAAACAACCGCGTATTCCCCGTCACTATTACCCGCGAAGAAATCCGCACACAGTCGGTGCGCAGCAAAGTAGTCGAGCCTGGTTACGCATGGATCCGCGTGAGCCAGTTCCAAGATGCCACGGTAGACGACTTTGTCCGCAAGCTCGAAGAAATCTACAAAGCAGAGCCCAATTTAAAAGGCCTCGTGCTGGACTTGCGCAACGACCCGGGCGGCCTGCTTGATGCGGCTGTGGCCATTAGCGCCGCATTTTTGCCCGAAAACGTGACCGTGGTGACCACCAATGGACAATTGGCTGAAAGCAAATCGGTGTACAAAGCGTCGCCCGAGTTTTACCGCCGCGTGGGCAGCAACGACCCGATCAAACGGCTTGCCAGCAGCACCAAGGGCGCTATCAAAACAGTACCACTGGTGGTGTTGGTCAACGAAGGCTCAGCATCGGCCAGCGAGATTGTGGCCGGTGCGCTGCAAGACTTCAAACGCGGCTCTATCATGGGCAGCCAAACCTTTGGCAAAGGCAGTGTGCAAGTGGTGCGGCCGCTAGGGCCCGACACGGGCATTAAGCTAACCACCGCCCGCTACTTCACACCGCTGGGCCGCTCGATCCAAGCCAAAGGCATTGTGCCGGACGTGATGGTGGACGAAACCGAAGAGGGCAATTTATTTGCAGCCCTGCGCACCCGCGAAGCCGATTTGCAAAAACACATCAACAGCGGCCAAGGCGATGCCAGCAAAGAAGCAGCAGCCGAAGACCTGCGTAAAAAAGAGATGGAAAAAGCCCGCGAAGAGGCGCGCAAAAAACTCGACGAAGAGAGCAAAAAACCACCCGAGCAACGCCGCCTGCCCGAATACGGCAGCGACAAAGATTTTCAACTCCAGCAGGCGCTGAACCAGCTCAAAGGCAAGCCCGTGTTGGTGAGCAAAACCTTGACTGAGCGCAAAGAAGAAAAGAAGGAATAAGGCTGCGATGGCCGGGGAAAGCATGCCAAGCTGTCCGTTCGCCCTGAGCCCGTCGAAGGGTTCACCACCATGACTGACGACGAGCTGCTGCGCTATTCGCGCCACATCCTGCTCAACGAAATTGGCATAGAAGGCCAAGAGAAACTCCTAGCCTCGCGCGTCCTCATCATCGGCGCGGGCGGCTTGGGGTCGCCAGTGGCACTCTATCTGGGCACGGCAGGCGTAGGGCATATCACCATTGTGGACAACGACGTGGTGGACACCACCAACCTGCAACGACAAATCGCACACAAAACGGCCAATGTCGGCATCAATAAGGCATTGTCTGCTGCGCAAAGCATAGCAGAAATTAACCCATTGGCGCGTGTTGAATGCATCAGCGAGCGGGCTGATGCTGCGCTGTTAGCTCCCCTTGTCGCACGCGCCGATGTAGTCATAGATTGCTGCGACAATTTTGCCACCCGCCACGCCATCAACGCCGCCTGCGTGGCGCATAAAGTGCCCTTGGTCAGCGGCGCAGCCATCCGTTTTGACGGCCAAATCACGGTATATGACGCGCGTAACCCACAATCCCCCTGCTACGCCTGCGTCTTCCCACCCGAGGCCACATTTGAAGAAACCCGCTGCGCCACCATGGGCGTGTTTGCGCCGCTGGTAGGCATCATAGGCAGCATGCAAGCGGCCGAAGCTTTGAAGCTGCTCACAGGAGTGGGCACGCCACTCACAGGCCGCCTGCAAATGCTAGACGGCCGCGCCATGGAGTTCAGCGAAGTGCGAGTGGGGCGCAATGCAGGCTGTGCGGTGTGCGGCCATTCATTCGCAGGCCATGGCACTCATTGAAGTTTACTAGCGTCCGCCTCAATGCTGTTGAGTATCGACGTGCCGCGTTCGTATTTGCGCACTACGCGCCCCTCTTTGTCTAAGAGCACTGCGGTTGGCCAAACATAGATTCGACCGTATTCCCCCATGTTTCCTCTGCCTTTGACGGCAGCGCCCGTTGGATGGTTTGCCAACTTAGGCATGGCAATACGCAATCCGCCAGCGCTGGCCTCTTCTATTTTTTTGGCTCTGAGTTTGTTGTCATCGGAACTGACAAAGACTACATTGATGGTGTCCGCCTTAGTTTGCGCTATCTTCACTATGGTGGGGCGTGTTTGGGCACAGGGCGGACACCAGTCACCTCCAAAGTACACAATGCTTGGTTTGCCCTTAAGCGCAGCCCAAACAATAGGCGTGCCGTCTACATATTCGTAGGTTTGAATCTCCTTGGGCACCTCCCCAATTTCTGGCGACCATGCCCATACTTGGGCAGAAAAGACAGCGGTTGCACACAGTGCAAACAGGGCGTGTAGATTTAACTTCATAGTGTGGCCATTTATTGGTAACTTATTGGCAATTTAAGGCGTGATGTGCAGCGCAAAAACGTATTGTGCCTGAGCTTGTTCAATGTGCCTGCTGACCAAGCAGGTGTGTGCGGCCTGTTCACCACGCAAATGCGCCCAAAAGCCCCCCACTAAGCTGAAACACCGCATCCCCAATTTGCACACTGCGCTCACGCGCCATGTCGAACTGGTTGTAGGCGGCGCTTGCGCCCAGTTGGCTGAAATCTGCGGTTTGCACGCTGGGTTTGTCGGTCAGGCTTTTGGCGGTTAAATCTACCTCCCAGCGGTAGAGCGATTGCATACCGGGCGTGTAATCAGTCTTGTCGTTGACCC
>JANOYR010000262.1:0-19959 GCA_031428975.1 Polaromonas sp.
AATTTACTATTAAATACATAGTGAACTATGACCATATGACGTTGACATTGCCACTTTTTCTCTTGAAATGCTGATCTCTCACGCTATCCCGCAAGGTTGTAGGCTCGAGGTGTCCCAAGTTTGCGCCCCGTTCTACCTTCAATCTTCCAGTTTTCAAGCTCTATTTGCCCAATGTCACCGTCATATGGACATAGTGCGCTACTATTTTGTGAGTAAAAGTCTAACTTAAGAAGTCTAGCCATGAAGCTGCCTAAGCGCGTGTGGCTGGATATGGGCTTGCCTGCGTAGTCGGCTTGCTGACCAGCCGCGTAGGCCGTGTCCACGGCGGCTGCGTATTCTGCTTTGGCGGCGCGTTCTTCTTGGCTTAATCCGGCATTCACCGTGTCTGCATGGGGGGTGCTAAAAATGGGCACACCGTCGTTGTCAAAGCGGGGCAGGGCTGGCAAGCGGCTGTTTTTTCTGGATTGCGTGTGCGCCATGGGTAGCCTATTGTTTGAATTTATAAGCCGTATTTTGGCAGACTCGCATGGTGATGTTGGCTGGTTATAAAATATGTATGAATAAACAGTAAAAATAGCACTTTTATGGAGCTTGCGATAAAATATAGCCACATATTCACAAAAAGCATATTAAGTTTGGCTTGTATGGCGGTCTGGTTGGGTTTAGTATTTGTGCACAACGCGGTGTGCCCACTACCGATGCATCGCGCATGCGGGTTTTATAAATTCACAAATAGTAAAAAACATGATCCAAATCCACCACCTCAACGAATCCCGCTCGCGCCGCATCACTTGGATGCTTGAAGAGCTGGGCGAGCCCTATGAAGTGATCAGCTACCAGCGCAATGCGCAAACGCGGCTTGCGCCGCCTGAGCTGACCGCCATTCACCCGCTGGGCAAAGCCCCTGTGCTGTGCGATGGGGGGCAGGTGCTGATTGAGTCGGGCGCAATCATTGAGTATTTGGTGCGCCGCTACGGGCGGGGCAGCTTTGCGCCTGCGGCTGATACGGCGGACTACAACCGCTATATGCAGTTTCTGCACTACGGCGAAGGCTCGGCCATGCTGCCGCTCATGCTCAAACTCTATGTGAGCCGCCTGGGTGATGCGGGCGCACCGCTTGCGCCGCGCATCGAGAGCGAAATCAACAACCACTTGGGCTACCTCAACGCCGAGCTTACGGGGCGAGATTATTTGGTGGGCGATGCGCTCACGGGCGCGGATGTGCAAATATCGTTTGTGGCCCAGGTGGCCACACGCGGGGCGGGGCGAGCGGCTTTTCCTGCGCTGGCCCGCTATGTGGATTTGATAGAAGCGCGGCCTGCCTACCAGCGCGCCATTGCCAAAAGCGGAGCATAGGCCATGATTGCACGCACTTTATACACACCAGACCACGATACGTTTCGGGACAGTTTTCGCAAATTCATTGACAAAGAAATTGCGCCTTTTCACGAGCAATGGGAAGAGCAGGGCTATGTGGACCGCGCGGTGTGGAACAAGGCCGGAGTCAATGGATTTTTGTGCATGACCATGCCAGAAGAATACGGTGGCTCTGGCGCAGACAAGCTGTATTCAGTGATTCAAATGGAGGAGATCAGCCGCTCGGGTTTTTCGGGTGTGGGCTACAGTTTGCATAGCGAAATAGTAGCGCCCTACATATTGCACTACGGCACACCCGAGCAAAAAGCCAAATACCTGCCAAAACTGGCCAGCGGCGAAATGGTGGGCGCAATCGCCATGAGCGAGCCAGCGGCAGGCAGTGATTTGCAGGGTATTAAAACCACGGCCTTGCTGCAACCCGATGGCAGTTATTTGCTAAACGGTAGCAAAACCTTTATCACCAATGGCTGGCATGCCGACTTGGTGGTGGTGGTGGCCAAAACCGACCCAAGCGCGGGCGCCAAGGGCACCAGCCTACTGCTGGTGGAGCGCGGCATGCCCGGTTTTGACAAAGGCAAGCGCCTGAAAAAGCTGGGGCTTAAAGCGCAAGACACCAGCGAATTGTTTTTTAACAATGTGCGCGTGCCCGCAGAGAATTTGCTGGGTGGTGATGCGCATAAAAACAAAGGCTTTATTTGCCTGATGGAGCAGTTGCCTTGGGAGCGGCTGCAAATTGCTATAGGCGCTATAGCGGCAGCGCAAGCGGCCATCGATTGGACAATCGCTTATGTGAAAGACCGCAAGGTGTTTGGCACGAGCGTGGCGGCCTTTCAAAACACCCGCTACAAACTGGCCGAAATGCAAACCGAGGTGCAAGTGGCGCAGGTGTTTGTTGACAAATGCACTGAATTGCTATTGCAAGACAAGCTCGACACCGCCACGGCCAGCATGTCCAAATACTGGTGCAGCGACTTGCAGTGCAAGGTCATGGATGAATGCGTGCAGCTGTTTGGCGGCTACGGCTATATGTGGGAATACCCAATTACCCGTGCCTATGCTGATGCGCGGGTGCAACGCATTTATGGCGGCACCAACGAGATCATGAAAGAAGTGATTTCGCGCAGCATGGGGCTGGGCGCGGTCAAATAAAGCGCTGAAATCAAGTCGCAAAAAAGCGTGGCGAAATGACTGGCCTAAGCCTATTGGGCGCTTTTATCACCAGTCAGTATGGATTTGACCAAATTCTCTCGGTGCCGCCACGAAGTGTAGGCCACCCCGCACAGGTGCAGCGCTACCAGCGGTACAAAAGCGTGCCCAAAAACGCTGTGCATTTGCTCCACCCATTCCACGCCCCAAAACTGGTCGGTGGTGTAGAGCCAACCGCTAAGGCTGGCCAGCGCCGCAGTGGCCAGCAAGGTCAAAACCATCCATGCGCCGAGCGGGTTGTGGCCTAGGGTGCGTGGCTCGCGGCGTGCCAGCAGGGCGCGTGCGTAGGCCAGGGTGGCAGCTGGCGCTTGAACGAAGCTTGCAAACGGCGCATGAATACCCGCAAAGCGGTATGCGCCCAAGCCCAACACGATGCGAAACAAAGCAATGGCCAAGGCGGCGTATCCCGTCCACTCATGCCATGGTCCGCCGCCCTCGTGCGTGGCAAAGGCGGCCACCACGCTGATCGCCAAACCCCAATGCAGCAGCCGCTGCGCCAAGCTCCATACCCGCGTAGTAGCCACGGCTTACTTGTCGCGGCTGGTGGGCACACGCGCCAGCGTGACGGGGTGAAAATAAAACTCGCCACGTTGGCCTTTTTCATCGAGCGCATACACCTCGTAGCAGCCGCCGTCAATTTTGACGCGACGCACCGTCCAGCCACGCTCTTTAAGGGTGTTTTCTAACTTTTCCTGTGACTGCCAAGTGGCTTTGTCACCAGAATTGCAGGTGGCTAGGCCTGTGGCCTGGGCATTAAAAATGGTGCCCATAAGGCTTAAGAGAAGAAAGGTTGGCAAGGTAAAAAAGGCACGATTGATTCGCAACATGGGAAGCTCCAAAAAATGTACGACTCAATCATGGCAGAAAATCGTAAAGCGCAGGTAAATCAGGGCGAAAAAAAGCCCGCAAACCCCCGTTACGGGTGTTTGCGGGCCTAGCTAAAAGTATTCAATACAGGTAGACGTTGGTATGGAATTATTCAGCAGCCAATGCCATGATGGCCCCTAGCGAGCCAACCACGCTGGGAAGTTGCCAACGGGCAGTCATATTGGGCTGGCCCTGGGTGACGGCCTGCATTTCTTGGCCAAACTTGGGGCGGCGTGCATCTACTACTCTGGCAAGGCCGTGTTCAGCCCGCAATGCAGCGGTGAACTCTGGCAAGGGGCCTTTGGCAACGAGGCACAACACATTGCCAGCGGCATGGCCTTGGCTCTTTTCAAGTGCAGGACGGATCAGAGCAAACTGCTTATCAGACCAAGACTTAGTCCAGCTCTCGCGTGCGCTGTGGGTCGTCCATTTGGTGATATGGCGGCTCATGCGGGGGGAGCAGGCAACCAGTATCCAGCGGGTCTTGCTGCTGCTGTTCAACATTGGGGTGATGATGCGCAAAGCGTACTCAGCGTCGTCGATGTAGGTGATTAAAGTGTCCATAAATTACTCCAATAAAAATTCAATGTGTTGTAGGTGTATTTTTTCGGGTAGCCCAATATCCCGCTAGCAGAACGCCGACGATTGCTAAGAGGTAAATTGACCAACGTGCGATGCTGTGCAGCAAGGCTGGGGGGTCAAACAATGGGTCTAGCAATGGCTCGCTGATAATCATTTTGGCGGCGGTAAAAGCCAGCACTGCAGCGCCGAACTGGATGATGATTGGGAAGCGTTCGACTAATTTGAGCACCATTTGCGAGCCATAGACCACTATGGGCACGCTGATGAGCAGACCAATAATGACCAAGTCCATGGCGCCGTTGGCTGCGCCAGCAACCCCCAGTACATTGTCAACACCCATCAAAGCATCTGCCACCACAATGGTCTTCATGGCACCTATGAAGGTGCTAGCCGCTGGTGAGTCATGCTCAGCCGTTCCTTGGTCGGCCAATAATTTATAGGCAATCCAAATCAAGCCAAGGCCACCTAAAAGCATCAGGCCGGGGATTTTGAGTAGCCAGACAACCACCAAAGTCATCAAACTGCGCACGGCAATAGCGCCCACTGTGCCCCATAAAATCGCCTTTTTTTGCAGTTGCGGCGGCAGGTTGCGCGCCGCCAAGGCGATCACAATAGCGTTGTCACCCGCCAAGACCAAGTCTATTAATATGATTGCCAGCAACGCCGACCACCAAGGGTTAGAAAAAAGTTCCATTTGTTAAGCTCCGTTTTGTATAGAACAACATTCGATCAAATCCCCAAGAGGCATTGACGCAGCTGAATTGAAACGGTTTGCTTGCAGGCAGATCACACAAGACCCAAAGATGGGTTCGTGTTGCCTGTTCGGGCACACAACGCTTCGATTCAGCAGCCGACGGATGACTCCAAAGGTGCTAATCGAAGGTCTGGCTCGGCATGGTGTGTGCAGAATTTGCCCAACGCGCCGGAAGTGTTATCTTCGTAATGACGACGCGTTGATGTTTGTGCATTGCATTGCCTTTAAGCAATTGCCTCCCTGTAACCGCACAAACGGGAGCTACTCCCCTTCGTGAATAAAATGTAACGGATGCGCAAAGTTATGCAAACAAAAAAATGCAATAACCACAAAGCAGATGGGGTTTATGCGGCGGCTGGTAGTCGCAGTTGGGCGGTTTGCACCACGCGCACGCAGTCGGCAATGTGTTGCTCGCCAAAATAACGAATTGCCGCATAACCAATCATGGCGGAGACGGCTTGGCCAGCGAGGGGCACAAACTTGGCAGCGGTTTTAGCCGTCATGCGCACACCGACGGTTTTAGCCGCAGTGAGCACCAAATCTTTGGTGATGAGTTTGCCAATCAGCATAGTGCCCACCACGGTGACGGCTTTTTGCACTTTTTCGCGTTTGGCGGGGTCGAGCTTTTCAATTTGGGCTTCAGTCAGGCCAAACTGCGCATTGATTTCGGGGATGAGCTTGCTCATAAGCGCCGCGTCAACTGCCCAGTCGAGCCCCGGCACGGGCACTGCGCTGGCCACAGCCGCAGTGAGGGCGCGGCGGTTGAGCAGCTTTTTGCAGCGTGAAATAGCCGCCAGCAGATCAGGGTCACCACTGGCCAATGTGACGCTGCTGGCTTTGCGCTGAGGCATGATCTGATGTGTGGCGTTCGAGAGCGCGTTTGACAAAATGCCCATGGCGATATCAGGCTTGACCGGACCCGTCGCCACCCGATTTTTTGGTGACTAAACCGTACACAAAAAGTAAAATCACTGCGCCCACCACAGAGGCAATCCAGCCCGCCGCATCCCCCTGTTTGTACAGCCCTAAAGCAGTGCCTGCAAAATTAGCCAAAAACGAGCCTGCCACACCCAACACGGCGGTCATGATCCAGCCGAGCTTGTCATCGCCGGGTTTGACAGCGCGGGCGATGAATCCAACGATAAGGCCGACAATAATTGTTCCGATAATTGACATCATGACAAGTTCTCCTAGTGGTTGATAAAACTGTGAACCTGCTTTGCAGGCGGTGTCACAGAGCGTGTTGCGAGCAGCAGAATTGCCGCATGCAACACGCTTGCACTGTACACGGTTTTTACAAAAAGTTTATGCAGCTGCTTCTAGGCTTTCTGATAATTCCAGCCAGCGGTTCTCGGCATAAGCCAAGTCCATCTCGATGTCTTTAAGCCGTTTGCCAGCGCTGGCAATCTCGTGCGGGTTCATGGGCGCTGTGAGCTTGTTGTGCAAATCGGCTTGCTCTGCTTGCAGGGCGCTGATGCTGGCTTCTACTTTTTGCAGTTCGCGTTTGGTGGTGCTGGTGCTCGGTGATGCCTTATCATTTTTCAAGGCTTTTTTGCCCAATGTCGCAGTAAAATGGTCATTGTTTGCTATATTTTTAGAAGTAATTTTCTTGGAAACATAGGCCTCTTCAATTTTTTCAGCCGGGCTTGGCTCAAACCGCGACAAATCCTTGGCCGCTTCTTTGGCCGACACCTTGGCCACCTCGCGCAGGCGCTTGGATTCTTCGAGCAAATACTTTTGGTAGTCGTCCAAATCGCCATCGAATGGCGCAACGCCGCCGCGCGCCACCATCCAAAATTCGTCACACACCGAGCGCAGCAGGGCACGGTCGTGGCTGACCAGCATCACCGTGCCTTCAAACTCGTTAAGCGCCATGCCCAGCGCTTCGCGGGTGGCTAAATCCAGGTGGTTGGTGGGCTCGTCCAGCAGCAAAAGGTTAGGCCGCTGCCAGACCATCATGCACAGCACCAGCCGCGCTTTTTCGCCGCCACTCATGGTGCCCACGGGCTGCTTGACCATGTCGCCTGCAAAATTAAAGCTGCCTAAAAATCCGCGCAAATCTTGTTCACGACCCGCTTCTTTGGAATTGCCAGACGTTGCCGCGTGCTCCTTGGCCAGGCGAATCATGTGCTCTAGCGGTGTGTCTTGGGCCCTGAGCACGTCCAGCTCTTGCTGCGCAAAATAGCCAATCGACAAACCCTTGCCTTCGGTGATTTCGCCCGCCAGCGCCTGCATATCGCGGGCAATGGTTTTCACCAATGTAGATTTGCCTTGGCCGTTGGCCCCCAGAATGCCAATGCGCTGGCCTGCCAGCACGCTGCGGCTAACGTTTTGCAAAATGGTGGTCGTGCCCGCCTCGGTGGTGTAGCCAAAGCTGGCATCTGATATGGCCAGCATCGGGTTGGGCAAATTAAGCGGCTCTTTGAACTCAAACGTGAAATCGGCCTGCGCCAAAAGCGGTGCGACGCGCTCCATGCGCTCCAGCGCTTTCACGCGGCTTTGCGCCTGCTTGGCCTTGCTGGCCTTGGCTTTGAAGCGGTCAATGAATTTTTGCAAATGCGCAATTTTGTCTTGCTGCTTAGAAAAAGCCGATTGCTGCAAGAGCATTTGTTGGGCTTTTTGGTCTTCAAAGCTCGAATAATTGCCGCCGTAGCGCGTGAGTTGGGCGCTCTCAATATGCACCGTGGTTTGCGTTACCGCGTCCAAAAACTCTCTGTCGTGGCTAATCACAATCATCGTGCCTTCGTAGCGCTTGAGCCACGCTTCTAGCCATACCAGCGCGTCCAAGTCCAAGTGGTTGGTGGGCTCGTCTAGCAGCAGTAAATCGCTGGGGCACATCAGGGCGCGCGCCAGCTGCAAGCGCATGCGCCAGCCGCCTGAGAAGCTGTTAACGGCTTTGTCCAACTCATGCGTTTGAAAACCCAACCCCAAAATCAGCGCCTGTGCACGCGGCACGGCATCGTGTTCGCCTGCATCGGCCAAGTCGGTGTAGGCATGGGCAATCGCCATGCCGTCGTCTGACTGCTCTGCAATCAATAGCTGTGCCCGCAGCGCTGCCAAGCGCGTGTCGCCCGCTACCACATAGTCGGTGGCACTGTCTTCAGTCTCTGGCATGTTCTGCTCTACCTGGGCCATGCGCCACGCAGCGGGCATGAAAAAGTCACCACCGTCTTCGTGCAGGGTTTTGTTGAGCAGGCCAAACAGGGTCGATTTGCCAGCGCCGTTGCGCCCCACCAAGCCCACTTTTTCGCCAGGGTTGATGGTGACATTGGCTTTGTCAAGCAAGACTTTGGCGCTGCGGCGCAGCACCACGTTTTTAAGAGTAATCATTGTAGAAACGCACTTATCGTAAGTGCAAAAAAATCAAAAGTTAAGACGCTTGCAAAGCTTGTAATGCTGGGTGCGTCGCGTTGGTGAAAGGGTTGAGCACAGTAACGCCTCGGTACGTCATGCCCTCGGCATAGTCTTCGCTCAGTAGCCATCTGCAGCCTTGGTCGGCAGCCACGGCCAGTATGATGGCGTCCCATGTGGGCACTTGGCGCTCTGCTGTCAAATCCATAGCGGCAAGCAATGCGCTGGCTTGCGTGGGGGCTGTGGGGAATAGCTGCGTCCATTGCAGCACATGGGTGCGCACTTGGGTAGCATCGCGTTTGGCTTTGGCAGTTAACACGCGGCATAGCTCGCCTAGCACCTGCACGGGCAGCACGGTGGTTTTGGGGTTCAAGCGTGAGAGCACCGTGGCCGCTTGGATGCAGCGCAGGTCGTCGCCAAAGCCTTCTGCATAGACCAAAATGTTGGTGTCAATGGCGCATTGCATGGTTTTGGGCTCAGTCATACAGCTCGCCCCTTGTCCAGCTGCGCTCGGTGTTTTGCGTCGTGCTTTGCGCAGTGTTGTGTGCTGATGCGCTGCGCTGCGCCTGCAGCCGCGCAAACAGGGCATCACGTACCGCGTTGCCCGCATTGTTTTTGGCTGCATTGGCATCGTAGGCTGCAATTGGTTCGACCACGGCTACGGGCTTGCCACGCGAGGTGATCTGAATCGTTTGCCCCGCGTTTACATCGCGCAGCAGGCTTGAAAAATGCCGATTGGCATTGGCCGCGGTCATGGTTTGCATAGTGTTTACCCTTGATGTAGTGCAATTGGGTTGCAAGTCACTACATTATCGCATGGTCTGCACACAAAGCAGATTGCGTGTTCGTTTGTTGTTCGTTTAAGCTACCAAAGCACCCAACGCATCGCGCGTGAGCAAGAGCACTTGGTCTTCCCCTGCGCTGGTTTCTAACCAAACTGGCTCAAGGCGGGGGAATGCGTGTTCAAAGTTCTCGCGCTCGTTGCCGATTTCAAGAACCAATACCGCATTTTCGCTCATAAATGCTGCAGCTTCGCATATAAGGCTGCGCGTAAAGTCCATGCCGTCAGCGCCCGAGGCCAGCGCCATCTGCGGTTCGGCGCGGTATTCTGGGGGCAGGGCGGCCATACTGGTGGCGTTTACATAGGGTGGGTTGCACAAGATCAGGTCATAAGTGCCGTGTTGTGCAATGCGCTGTGCGCAGGCGGCTAGGCCTTCGCCTTGCAGGAGCGTGATGCGCTGCGCAAGGCTGTGTTTATTTACATTGACAGCGGCCACGGCCAGCGCGTCAACGCTTAAATCCGCTGCATCCACCAGCGCATCGGGGTAGGCCATGGCAGCCAGCACAGCCAAGCTGCCGTTGCCGGTGCAAAGGTCTAGTATGCGAAACGGCCGTTCAGAGCCGTCGGGCGCGTAGCTGGGCGCAAGCCAATAGTCCAAGCTTTCGTCCACCAGCAACTCGGCAATAAAGCTGCGCGGCACAATCGCCCGCTCGTCCACATAAAAGGCCACACCTTGCAGCCACGCTTCCTGCGTGAGGTAGGCCGCTGGTTTTCGCGTAGCAACTCGTGCTTCTATAATGCTAGCTAGCTTTGACCGTTTGGCGGTGACATCAGGCAAATTTTCTATAAATTGTGCGTTATAGACAACATCTGCCGTGTCGGTATCAAGCGGCAACCCCAAAGCCCACAAAACCAGCCAAGTCGCCTCGTCCTGCGCATTGGTAGTGCCGTGGCCGTAGCTTAGGTTGGCGGCTGTTAATGCGGCTGCGTGGTAGGTAATGAGTTTGGCGAGGGTCATTGATTTATTTCAAAACGTACAGGTGCTGCTCGCGCTCTTGCTCAGTGGCCAAAAGCGCCTGAATGCCTTGGTCAAAAGTCAGCAGTTTGCAGCCTTTGTGGATGGCCAATGTGAGCAGATAAGCGTCGGTGATTTGGCGGTGGCCGACGATGCCGCCAGAGCAGGCAGCGGCAACTGCGCAGTGGTCAAAATCCAAAGGCAAAAAATGGTGGTTTGCTGTCTTGAGAAACGACTCTAAAACAGTAGCGGCCTCCTCATGTGTCTGTTTCTTGCCGGAAATGACCTGCACTTGCGTGCTCAGTCGTACAAAACCTGCTTGGGTGAGCGCGCATGTGGCCCATCCCAGATGGCCATAGACCTGCATCCAGTTGTAAACTGTGTCGTGGTGTTCGTGCTTGACCCAGCCTAAGGCGAGTATCGCATTGACATCAAGCAAATAACTTGCTTTTTCGCTGGTGTGCATGGGAGGGGCTTACTCTGCATCCATCATCTCGCGCACTTGGGCAGAGGTGAGCACTGGCGTGCCGGGCGGGGACTGAAAAACATAAAAATCCCCTTTTTTAACGATCGTGACCTCACCCTTGGCGGTGATTTGCATACCGCGCTCAATCAGCTCAGACACCGCCTCTCCCAAGCGCATGGCGTTGGCGCGGGCATAAGTTTGTGCTTGGGCGAACGCATTGTCGCCTAGGGTGAGTGTGGTTCTCATGGTGATGCACCTTTGTGTATTTGATGCATTTTATCAAATTGATGCACCTCATTTTGCGCAGATACACAATGCGCAGTTAAAAATGCAAATTAAGCCAAAGCTTGAGCCGCCAGCCGCTCCAATACCCCGAGATAAATGTTCTTGAGTGGCTCAATATCGGCCACCACCACGTATTCATTGATTTTGTGGATAGTGGCATTCGGCGGGCCAAGCTCGATGGTTTGGGGGCAAATTTGGGCAATAAAGCGGCCGTCGCTGGTGCCGCCTGTGGTGGACAGCTCGGTGTGGATGCCAGTCTCGGCCCAAATAGCAGCGCGCACCACATCTACTAAGCTGCCAGGCGTGGTGAGAAAGGGCAGGCCGCCCAGCGTCCACACTAAATCGTAGTCTTGTGTGCCTAAACCGTTGGCTTGTAAAACTTGGTTGACACGTTGTTGCAGGCTCTCAGGTGTGGATGCCGTGCAAAAGCGGAAATTAAAGTCGACTACCACATGCCCAGGAATCACATTGCTGGCACCCGTGCCGCCGTGGATATTGCTGATTTGCCAGCTGGTGGGGGGGAAGAAGGGGTTACCAGCGTCCCAATCCTCTGTACTGTTAATACGCACCAATTCAGCCAAAGCCGGTGCAAAGGCATGGATGGGGTTTTTTGCTAAATGAGGGTAGGCAATATGGCCTTGCACGCCTTGGATGGTGAGCTTGCCGCTTAAGGTGCCGCGCCTGCCGTTTTTGATCATGTCGCCCGTTTTTTCAACACTGGTGGGCTCGCCCACAATGCAATAGTCCGGCACCTCGCCGCGCGCCTGCAAGATGCGGCACATCTGCACGGTGCCGTCTACGGCCGGGCCTTCTTCATCGCTGGTGAGCATCAGGGCAATGTTCAGGGGCGCATTGGGTTGCTTGGCGACAAATTCTTCAACAGCCACCACAAAGGCTGCAATCGACGTTTTCATGTCACTCGCGCCGCGCCCAAAGAGCTTGCCGCCTTGGTGCTTGGGCGAAAATGGTGGGCTAGTCCATTGGTCTAATGGTCCCGTAGGCACGACATCGGTATGGCCTGCAAATACTAATGTTTTGATAGCGCTAGATGCCGATTCAACGGCGACACTGGCTCTTTTGGCCCATAAATTACGAACTCTGAATGAAGCCGGTCCGCTGTCCATCCATTCGAATGTGAAGCCCAATGGCGCTAGCCGCGCGGCAATCACATCCATGCAACCTGCATCGTCCGGGGTGTTCGATTGTGCGGCAATCAGTTGCTCGGTGAGGCGGATGGTATCGAGCGCCGACGAGCCGTCTCTAGGCGCGAGGGCACTCTCGGGGGGCAGCACAGCCCACGTAGTGGCAAGCGTGGGGGTCTGTTTCGTCATTGTTTCACATCCAACACAATTTCAGTGAACGACGGTGAATCGTCGGGGTCTTCTTCTTGGGCCGCAGCGGCCAGCTTTTGCGCGGCTGCCATGTCGTTTTGCAAGCGCCACATGAGGTTGGTGGGCGAGTCGGAATTGGCCAAACCCTCTTTGCGGTCGACGATGCCTTCGGTGATTAAACGTGCAATATCTTTTTCAAAGGTTTGCGAGCCCTCGGTCATGGATTTTTCCATGGCTTCTTTGGCTGCTGAAAAATCGCCTTTTTCGATAAGTTCTGCAATCAACTTGGTATTGAGTAAGACCTCTACGGCCGGTGCGCGACCGCCAGCCATGGTTTTGAGCAAGCGCTGCGAGACGATTGCTTTGAGCGCACCAGCCAAATCGCCCAGCATGGTTCCACGCACCTCAACGGGGTAAAAACTCAAAATACGGTTGAGCGCTTGGTAGCTGTTGTTGGCATGCATGGTGGCCAAGCACAGGTGGCCTGATTGGGCATAGGCCAATGCTGCACTCATGGTTTCACGGTCGCGGATTTCGCCAATTAAGATCACATCAGGCGCTTGGCGCAAGGCGTTTTTAAGGCCAATTTGCAGGCTTTGTGTGTCCGACCCCACCTCGCGCTGGTTCACCACCGATTTGCGGTTGGTAAATAAAAATTCCACGGGGTCTTCAATGGTCAAAATATGGCCTGAAGATTTGCCGTTGCGGTGGTCAATCATGGACGCGAGGGTGGTGCTTTTGCCAGCGCCTGTAGCCCCCACCATCAGGATCAAACCGCGCTTTTCCAGCATCAATTCACCCAAAATCAAGGGCACGTTCAAAGTTTCTAGGGCTGGAATCTCAGACGGTATGTAGCGAATCACTGCCGCATAGGTGCCGCGTTGGCGCATGCCACTGACACGGAAATTGCCCACGCCTTCAATGGCATAAGCCATATTGAGTTCGCCCGATTCTTCTAGCTCTTCTATACGGCTAGGTGGCAAAATCTCGGCCAGCAGGTTTTTAGGCGCATCCGGCGGCAGCAATTGGCTGTTGATGGGGATACATTGGCCGTTGATTTTGATTAAGGCAGGAGAATGCGCCGACAGGTACACATCAGAGGCTTTTTTTTCTGCCATCAGCTTTAATATGCGTTCCATCATGCTCATAGCATTCTCCCTATTTGCTCACTATTAAATAGCGTAATATGACCATACCACCGTGACATTGGTCAGTTTCATTGAAAACTTTGGTTCAATCACGCAATAAATCATTGAGCGATGTGGTAGCGCGGGTTTTGGCGTCTACGCGCTTGACAATGACGGCGCAATTGAGGCTGTATTTGCCACCGGGCTTGGGCAGGCTACCGCTGACCACCACCGATCCAGCAGGCACGCGGCCGTAGCTCACCGTGTCGGTGGCACGGTCGTAAATGGGGGTGCTTTGGCCGATGAAAACGCCCATGGAAATCACTGAATTTTCTTCCACAATGACGCCCTCAACCACTTCGGAACGTGCACCAATGAAGCAGTTGTCTTCAATAATGGTAGGGTTGGCTTGCAGCGGCTCTAGCACGCCGCCCAAACCCACACCGCCCGAGATGTGCACATTTTTGCCCACTTGGGCGCAAGAGCCCACGGTGGCCCAAGTGTCCACCATCGTGCCTTCGTCCACATAAGCGCCAATGTTGACATAACTGGGCATCAAAATAGCGCCTTTGGCAATGTAGCTGCCACGGCGTGCCACGGCTGGGGGCACCACGCGCACGCCAGTGGCGCGCATTTGCTCTTCGGTCAGGTGGGCAAACTTGGTTTGCACCTTGTCAAAAAAGCCCAAATCACCAGCGCGCATCACCACATTGTCTTTGAGGCGAAAGCTCAGCAGCACGGCTTTTTTGATCCACTGGTGGGTAGTCCACACGCCCACGCTCTCGCGGGTGGCTACGCGCAGGCGGCCTTTGTTAAGCTCACCAATCACATGGTCTACGGCTTGCATGGTCTCGGCGGGCACGGATTTGGCCGACAAATTGGCACGGTCTTCCCATGCGGCATCAATGAGGGTTTGGAGTTGTTGGGTCATGGTTTTTATCTTCAAAGTTAATAGTTAAACTGGGCTTAAGGTAACGCAAAAAACACTAAAAAAACCCAAAAAATACAAAAAAATAAAGCGTATTTTTGTGCTTTTAATTCTTTTGGCGTTTTTGCGTGGGCTAAAGGCGGTTGCGTTCTACAAACGCAACGATGCGGGAGGCCGCCTCCACACACTCGGCAGTTTGCGCCACCAGCGCCATGCGGATGTAGCCGGCACCGGGGTTAACGCCCTGCGCTTGCCGCGCAAGGTAGCTGCCTGGCAGCACCGTCACATTGTATTGCGCGAGCAGTTGCGCCGCGAACAAGGTGTCTGAGCCTCCACACACATTGGCTGGAATTTTGACCCACAGATAAAAGGCCGCATCGGGCAGCTTCACACCGAGCACCGCAGCCAGCATGGGCGTGACTTGTGCAAACTTGGCGCGGTATTGGGCGCGGTTGTCCAGCACATGCGCCTCGTCGTTCCAAGCGGCCACGCTGGCCGCTTGCACTGTGCTGCCCATGGCGCTGCCGTGGTAGGTGCGGTAGAGCAAAAACTGTTTCATGATGGCGGCATCACCGGCCACAAAGCCGCTGCGCATACCCGGCACATTGCTGCGTTTGGACAGCGATGTGAGTGCGATGAGATTTTTAAAATCAGTGCGGCCTAGTTTCATCGCCGCCTCTAATCCCCCAAGCGGGGGCTCGTCTCTAAAGTAAATCTCGCTGTAGCATTCGTCGGACGCGATCACGAATCCATAACGGTCACTTAAAGAAAACAGCAGCTTCCACTGCGCCATGTCCATCACCGCGCCAGTCGGGTTGCCAGGCGAACAGACAAAAACCAGCTGGGTTTTTTGCCACACTTCGTCGGGTACGGCCAGCCAATCGGGCGAGAAATTGCGCGCTGGCTCGCTGTTTACAAAATACAGCTGCGCACCCGCCAAGAGCGCCGCGCCTTCGTAGATTTGGTAAAACGGGTTGGGGCTGATCACTGTTGCGCCCGCCCGAGTGGGGTCAATCAGCGTTTGCGTGAGCGCAAACAGTGCCTCGCGCGAACCATTCACCGGCAAAATTTGAGTGGCTGGGTCGATTGCCACAGCGTAACGCCGCGCCAGCCATGCCGCGCAGGCTTGGCGCAGTGCGGGCTCGCCTGCGGTAGCTGGGTAACCTGCCAAACCTTGCAAATTGCCAACCAATGCGTCTTTAATACGCTGGGGCGTGGCGTGCTTGGGCTCTCCAATGCCCAAACTGATAGGGCTGAACGCAGGGTTGGGCGTGATTGGCGCAAAAAGTGCTTTGAGGCGTTCAAAGGGGTAGGGATTTAACTGTGCGAGCAAGGGGTTCATCGCCTAATTATCCCATCGACAGGGGCAGCTTGTTGGTTTCCCCGCTGGCAATCAATGCGCATCTGTGTAATACTTTTTGCCATGCGTTTATCCGACACCCGATTTTTACTGGCTTTAGCACTGCCGCTGCTGACCCTGTCGAGCGTTTTATTTCAACCCCACACCGCATGGATCTGGACTTTGGCCATTTGGCTTGGCATTGCCTTGCTTGATGCGCTTGTGCCAGCGGCCCAGCACTCTCCCGATGCGTTGCCCGAATCGGCGGGTTTGGCCTATTTCAGCTGGGTGCTGCGCTTGTTTGTGCCGCTGCAGTTGATGTTGATCGCCATTGGCGCTTACGCCGCAGCCCGATCTGACTGGCTCGTGGTGTTGGGGCTGGCGTTTAGCATCGGTTTTATCACCGGCTCGCAGGGCATCACGTTTGCGCACGAGTTGGGGCACAGCAAGTCCAAAATAGACCGTTTTTGCGGCTGGGTGCTGATGACCAGCGTTTGCTACGGCCACTTCATGGTGGAGCATTACCGTGGCCACCACCCGCGCGCAGCCACTTTTGAAGATGCAGCCTCGGCAAGGCGCGGCGAGAGCTTGTATGCCTTTTGGCCGCGCACCGTGTGGGGCAGTTTTATCAGTGGCTGGCGCTTAGAAGCTGCGCGCATTGCACAAATGAAATCGTCATGGTTTCGCAGTCCGCTGGTCTGGAGTTTTGCTTTAGATTTAATGCTCATTTTGGCAATTGTCGCTTTCCTGCCGTCATATGTAGCTATTAAAGTAGTAGCATTTTTGTTGCTGCAATCGTTAGTGGCTTTCACGCTTTTGGAGATTGTGAATTACATCGAGCATTACGGCTTGCAACGCCACATGCAAGGCACGCGTCGCGAGCCATTTGGCATGGGGCACGCGTGGAACGCCGACCATGTGCTCACCAACAGCATGTTGGCTAATTTGCAGCGCCATTCTGACCACCACATGCACGCTTGGAAGCCCTATGCTACGCTCCATCCATTACCCGGGCCGCAACTGCCCACGGGCTATGCGGGCTGCTTGTTTTTGGCCATTTGCACGCCACTGTGGTTCAAGCTGATGCACAAGCGTTTAGACGATTTGAAGCATCCATCTGGGCAAGCCCCTGTTTTGGGTGCTGTTTAGCCACAAAACTGCCATAAAAGCCATATAAAACAAGGGTTTTCACTGGCGAATCTGCTATAATTTGCGCAAATCAACCAAACGGGCGGTCTCACTGCTCGTTTTTTTTTGGCCGTTTCGTTTTCATATTTTCCGCCGTTAAGTTTTTTGCCCATGTCCATGCACACCCTTATCGAAACCACCGTTCGCGGCTTAGGCTACGACTGCGTTGAGATTGACCGCTCTGCGGGTGGCTTGCTGCGTGTGACCATTGAAAATCCTTGGGTGGCGAGTGCCCCAGAGGCGCTGGTCACGGTAGAAGACTGCGAAAAAGTAACGCGCCAGTTGCAGTTTGCCCTGGAAGTTGATGCGGTGGAATACCGCCGCTTGGAGGTTTCCTCGCCCGGGATTGACCGGCCGCTGCGTGGCGAAAAAGACTTTGCGCGTTTTGTTGGGCAAGTAGTGGACATCACCCTTAAAGCGCCAATTGGCAAAGTGACCGCCGCTAAGCCGCAGGCCAAGCTTGATGCGGCTGTTGAGCCCATGATTGCCCCGGTATCGGCGGCAGTATTGGCGGCAAAATTGGCAGCAGAACCCGCAACTAAAGTTTCGGCCAGTCGCAAGAAATTTCGTGGCACTTTAGAGTGTGCTGAGTCTGGTGTGCAAGGGCAATGGCAAATCGTCTGGAGTGATGCGCCAGTGGCCAAGCCGGGAGCTAAGGTTTCTAAAAAACGTGCGCCAGCACCGCTGCAGGCATTGGCTTTCCATTTGGGTGAAATCAAAGAGGCGCGGCTTGCCCCTATTGTGGATTTCAAGGGGCGGCAATCGCTTGCTTCCGTCTAAAACAGTTGAAATTATTTTTAAGTTTTCAGAATAAATTTTAGGAGTATCGTGACATGAACCGTGAAATGTTGATGCTGGTGGAAGCCATATCGCGTGAGAAAAACGTCGAATTAGATGTCGTCTTTGGTGCGGTTGAGGCTGCACTTGCGCAGGCTACCAAGAAGCTCTACCAAACCGAAGGCCACGGCGAAGTCGACATTCGTGTGGCGTTAGACCGCGACTCCGGAAATTACGAGACCTTTCGCCGTTGGTTGGTGGTGGCCGATGGCGCTGGGCTGCAAAACCCCGATGCCGAAGAGCTTCTTATGGACGCACGCGACATCATTGCCGATATGGAAGAGGGCGATTACATCGAAAAACCGGTGGAATCTGTGCCCATTGGCCGCATTGGCGCCATGGCTGCCAAGCAAGTCATTTTGCAAAAAATCCGCGACGCAGAGCGCGAGATTTTGCTCAACGATTTTATGAGCCGTGGCGACAAGATTTTTGTCGGCACCGTCAAGCGCCTAGACAAGGGTGACATCATCGTTGAAAGCGGGCGCGTAGAAGGCCGTTTGCGCCGCTCCGAGATGATCCCTAAAGAAAACCTGCGTTCTGGCGACCGCGTGCGCGCCATGATCATGGAGGTGGACTTGACCTTGCGCGGGGCGCCAATTGTGCTCTCGCGCTCATCGCCGCAATACATGGTGGAATTGTTTCGCAACGAAGTGCCAGAGATTGAGCAGGGATTGCTTGAGATTAAATCTTGCGCCCGTGACCCAGGCTCACGCGCCAAAATCGCCGTGTTGTCGCACGACAAGCGCGTCGACCCGATCGGTACCTGTGTAGGAGTGCGCGGCACGCGGGTCAACGCTGTCACCACTGAGCTGGCGGGCGAGCGTGTCGATATTGTGTTGTGGTCTGAAGACCCTGCGCAGTTTGTCATTGGCGCATTGGCTCCCGCCAACGTCAGCTCAATTGTGGTGGACGAAGAGCGCCACGCCATGGATGTGGTGGTGGACGAAGAAAACTTGGCGATTGCCATTGGCCGTGGCGGCCAAAACGTGCGCTTGGCCTCTGACTTGACTGGCTGGAAAATCAACATCATGGATGCCGCCGAGTCGGCGCAAAAGCAGGCGGGCGAGACCGATGCCACCCGTGCTTTGTTCATTGCCAAGCTCGATGTGGACCAAGAAGTCGCCGATATTCTGATCGCCGAAGGCTTTACCAGCCTTGAGGAGGTCGCCTATGTGCCGCTGCAAGAAATGTTGGAGATCGAAAGCTTCGACGAAGACACGGTCAACGAGTTGCGCACCCGTGCCAAAGACGCACTGTTGACGATGGAAATCGCCAAAGAAGAGGGTGTAGAAGGCGCTACGCAAGACCTGCGCGACCTCGAGGGACTCACGCCCACCTTGATCGCTAAGTTGTCCGACGCTGGCGTGCACACGTTGGATGATTTTGCCGATCTGGCAGTGGATGAGTTGGTAGAGATCACTGCACACACCGAGGATGAGGCCAAGGCGCTCATCATGAAGGCGCGCGCCCACTGGTTTGTAGAAGCTCCTGTAACGGACGTTTCTGCCAGTTTGGCAGAGCCTGCTCCCCCTGTCTCCGAATAACGGCTATGAAAGCGCACCATCCCCATGTCCAATACGACCGTAGCCGAGTTCGCAGCCGAACTCAAACAAACTCCCGAAAAACTGCTTGAGCAATTGAGCAGCGCTGGCGTAGCCAAAGCAGCTGCGTCAGACGCATTGTCAGACTCTGACAAGCAAAAACTCTTGGGTTATTTGCAGGCCAGCCATGGCACTGCCAGCACTGAGCGCAAAAAAATCACCTTGGTGAAAAAATCGACCAGCGAGATCAAGCAGGCCGACGCCACGGGCAAAGCCCGCACCATCCAAGTAGAAGTGCGCAAAAAACGCACCTTCATCCAGCGCGAAGATGAGGTGGAAACCGCCGCAGCCGAGCCTGAGCAGGTGGCCAGCCCCGCCGAGCCGATCATTGACAATGCAGAATTGCAGCGCCGCGAAGAAGAAGCCCGTCGCCAAGCAGAACTGATTCGCCGCCAAGAAGAAGAGCTGGCCCAACGCCGCCGTGACCGCGAAGCCGCTGAAGCCAAAGAGCGCGAAGCCGCCGCGATTGCTACCGAACAAGCACTCGAAGCAGCCAAACAGGCCAAAAAGATCGCCCAAGAAGTTAAAGTTACAGAAAAATTAGCAGATGTCGCCGCCAAGACGGCATCAACTGCTATCGATAACGTAGCGTTTACGACCGTTACCGATGCCCAAGCTGCCGCAGCCGCTGCGTCTGCAGCTGCATTTGCCGAGCGTGAGGCCAAGCGCCAAGCCGAAGCTGCGGCCAAAGAGGCGGAGCAAGCCAAAGCCAAAGCCTACGAAGCAGAACGCGCTGCCGATTTAGATTCGCGCCGCAAGACCGCTTTGGCCGAGGCCGAGGCTATTCGTGCCATGATGAATGCGCCCAAGCGCGTTTTGGTGGCCAAAAAACCTGAAGAACCGAAAAAACCAGAGCCTGTAAAAGGCACTTTGCACAAGCCCGCTGGCGGCGTTGTCAAACCCGGCGTGGCCGGAGCGCCGGTT
>JANOYR010000263.1:0-77339 GCA_031428975.1 Polaromonas sp.
CGAGGACGCTGCGGGTGGTGCCGAACTGGCTATACGACCGCGTATTCAGCCATATGCCGCGCAAGCCAAGATAATTAAATTGAGTGATGACGATAATGCAATTACCCCGCCGCGAATTGAATTTTTTGCTTTACGAATGGCTGGGCGTTGAATCGCTCACCACGCGCGCGCGCTTCGGGTCGATGGTGGGAGAGGCGGGCGCTGTGCAGCTAAGGTAGGAGCGCGGTATGCGGGCCACGCGCTGCGCGTCAAAGTGCAGGGCATCGGTATAGGGGGTGGCGGGCTGGGGCGTCATGCGCCGCTGCACCCACGCAGCATCGGCATCCGACAGCCCCCAGACGCTGGCTTTGGGTGCTGATATGGCGTAGTGCGGGTGGCTGGCAGCATCGGCCAATCGCCCAGAGCGCACCGCCGCACTGTGGGCGCTGCCCCAGGACTCGCCCACCTCGGGCACCACCGCGTCAAGGTAGCACATATGGCGGATGCGCTGGCCCGGCAGCTTGGTATCTATCTGGTCAGCCACGCCCGTGCCCACCATGCCGCCATAGCTGTGAACGACCAATACAAAATCGTCCAGCTCCTGCGCCTGTATCAGGCCCAGCACGTCGTCGATATGCGTTTGCAGCGTGATGCCTTTCCCCAAAAGCGGCAGCAAGTGGGCGCGCTCACCCACGCCCGTGAGCGTGATGGCGTGCGTGGCGTGGCCGGCAGCTTGCAATAGCGGCGTCACGCGCTCCCAGCACCAAGCGCCATGCCAGGCGCCGTGAACGAGTACAAAAGCTGGTTTTTTCATATATTTACAGTTAAATAGCCTGATGTCTGCGTAATATGGTCATATCATGCTCTGATTTTGAGAGTATGCTGCGCAGCACTTCATCGGTGTGCTGGCCTAGGAGCGGTGGCGCTATGTCGTTGCGCACCGGTGTGGCCGACATTTTGATGGGGCTGCTGACCAAGGCCACATCGGCATTGCGCGGGTGCTGCCAGTGGGTAACCATGCCGCGCGCGGCAATATGGGGGTCGGCAAATACTTCGGCCAAATTGTTGATTGCGCCGCAAGGCACTTTGGCCGCTTCCAGCGCGGCCAGCCAGTCGGCTTTGCTGCGCGTGCGCATCAAGGCTTCCAGCATGGGCACCAGCACATCGCGGTGGCGCACACGGGCTTGGTTTTTGGCAAAGCGCTCGTCTGTGGCGATTTCGGGGTGGCCAGCCACGGCGCAAAACTTGGCAAACTGGCCATCATTGCCCACCGCCAAAATCATGTGGTCTTTGTCCCCTGCTGCGCCAGGCGCGGTTTCAAACACTTGGTAGGGCACAATGTTTTGGTGCGCATTGCCCGCGCGGCCGGGCACTTTGCCGGTTTTTTGGCCGCTCACCAAGTAATTGGCCCCCAAATTGGCCAACATAGCCACCTGCGTGTCAAGCAGCGCCATGTCAATATGCTGCCCCTGCCCTGTGCGCTCGGCGTGGCGCAGCGCGGCCAAAATACTGGTGGTGGCATACATGCCGGTGAACAAATCGGCCACGGCCACGCCCACTTTTTGCGGGTTGCCGCCCAAATCGTCGCGCTCGCCCGTAACACTCATCAGCCCGCCCATGCCCTGAATTGCATAGTCGTAGCCTGCACGGTCTTTATAAGGCCCGGTTTGGCCAAATCCTGTGATGCTGCAATACACCAAACTGGGCTTGATCGCGATCAAAGCAGCAAAATCGAGCCCATAGCGCGCCATGTCGCCCACTTTGAAGTTTTCTACAAATATGTCGCAGTGCAGCACCAGCTCGCGGATCAAGGCTTGGCCTTCGGGCAAGGCAATGTCGCAGGTCACAGAACGCTTGTTGCGGTTAGTGCCCAAATAATAGGCCGCATCAGATGTGTCCTGTCCCGCGTCGTCGGCTAAAAACGGCGGCCCCCAGCCGCGCGTGTCGTCCCCGCCCAGGCCGTCCTTCATGGGACGCTCAATTTTGACCACGTCCGCGCCCAAGTCAGCCAAGGTTTGCGTACACCAAGGGCCTGCCAGCACGCGCGAGAGGTCTAAAACACGGATTCCGTCTAATGCATTCATAACGCTATTATCCGTCGCAATGCAGCAGGCTTGGGCAGGCTGCTAGGAAGCGCTATAGCTCAGTGCACGGGCTTTGCCGCTAAACACACGGTAACTGAATATGGTGTAGCCAATGATCACTGGCAATACGATTGCCGCACCGATGAAGATAATCTTGAGCGCCGCTGGATCGCTTGCTGCTTGCCATGCGGTCAGTTGATTGACCACGAGGTAGGGAAACAGGCTGTAAGCGAGCCCGTAAAACGCAAGAACAAAGACGCCAACCACGCAGGCAAAGGGTATCCACTCGCCATAATTGTTGCCAAGTTGCAGGCGCACAGGTAAGCGCTTGAGACTACGCCACATGATAAGAAACAAGCTTGCTGTAGTCAGCGGTACGGGAGCGAGCAACACCACATACGGCAGCGTGAACCATTTGTCAAAAATGGCGCTGCTTACCCAAGGTGTAGCCAAGGAAACGGCAGCGATGCCACAGGCGGTGAACAGCAAAGCACCGCTGGCCCAGCGCACAGCCTGTATTTGCAAAGCGCCCTCCGTTTTCATGATGAGCCAACTAGCCCCCAATAAGCTGTAACCAGCAACCAAGCAGCCTGCAATTAACGCTGCAAATGCGTAGGCGGCATAGCTGTTTTCAAACCCCAAAATATAGCGCCCAAGCATCCAGCCCTGAGACAGCGCCGCCAGCAAGGAGCCCGCATAAAAGGCCCGATTCCACAGGTGTTTGTGCAGGGCAGGCGCTTTGGCACGAAATTCAAAGGCTACTCCGCGCACCACCAAGCCTACCAGCATCAATGCCACAGGCAAATACAAAGCGCCCAAAATCACGCCATGCGCGGCGGGAAAGCAGGTAAGCAAGATGCCGATGCCTAAGACCAACCAAGTCTCGTTCGCATCCCAAAATGGGCCAATTGAACTGACCATCATGTCTTGGTCTTCGGCGTTGGCGCGGCGCAGCAAGATGCCTACGCCCAAATCGTAGCCATCGAGCACCACATAGGCAAGCATGGCCAATCCCATCACCCCCATAAAAATAACGGGTAACCAGTCGTTGAAAGTGTCAAGCGGGTGCATGGTTTGCTCCTGAGGCGGCTTTGCGGGCCAAGTAAAAAACGACATAAATGTAGGCCGCCAACAGCGCCACATACAAGGTCAAATACATGGCCAAGGTGCTGCCTAACATGAGGGTGGGAATCTTGGCGGCGGCTTGTGCGGTAGTCAACACACCATATACAAGGTAAGGCTGGCGTCCAATTTCTGTGACATACCAGCCCGCCAGTGTGGCAATCCAGCCTGCAAAAGTCATGGCGACGAACGCTCTGGCCAGCCAGATGCTGGGCGAGCCCTGTCGCCGCAGTTGCCATGTCCCCCACCATGCCAGAGCCAGCATCAAGAGCCCCACGCCAACCATCACGCGGAACGCCCAAAATACAGGGGCTACTGGCGGAGCTTTCCCTTCAAAGGCATTAAGCCCTTTTACCTCACCGTCCATACTGTGGGTGAGATACAGACTTGCCAGTTTGGGTATCGCGATTTCCCAGCGGTTAGAGCGGGTAGCTTCATCGGGCCATGCAAACAACACCGCAGACACGCCGCGCTGGGTGGTCCATATGCCCTCCATGGCAGCGAGTTTGGCCGGCTGGCGGTGCAAGGTGTCCAGGCCGTGCAAATCACCGATAAAAATTTGCAAAGGCACCAGCACAGCGGCCATGGCCACACCCGTACGCAGAACGGCCACCACCGCAGGCACGCGGTCGCCGCGCAACCAGCGGTAAGCACTGATGCCAGCCAAAACAAACGACACGGTGACAAAACAAGCCGTCATCATGTGGGCAAACTTGTAGGGAAACGAGGGGTTGAAGATAATGGCCCACCAATCAGTCGCGTAGGCCACCAGTGCGCCGCTGGCATCTGGGCGCATTTCAAAGCCTTGCGGCGTTTGCATCCAAGAATTGAGTGCCAAAATCCAAAACGCCGACATGCTCGTGCCAAAAGCCACTAAGAACGTGGCGATGGTGTGCACCCTGTCGCTGACCCGCTGGCGGCCAAACAGCATGATGCCTAAAAACGTGGCCTCTAAAAAGAATGCAGTGAGCACTTCGTAGGCCAGCAAAGGGCCTGCAATATTGCCCACGGTTTTCATAAAGCCCGGCCAATTGGTGCCAAACTGAAAGCTCATGGTGATGCCACTGACCACGCCCAAGGCAAAGGTCAGGGCAAAAAACTTCACCCAAAATGCATAGGCATCCATCCATTTGGCATTCTGTGTGGCGTTAAAACGCAGCTTGAAAAACAACAACACCCATGCCAGCGCAATCGTGATGGTGGGAAACAAAATATGAAAACTCATATTGGCCGCAAACTGGATGCGGTGCAAGATGAGGGGGTCAAACTCAGCGTTCATGTGGGCCTCCAAAACCTAGTTTTTCTTTCAATTCCAAAAATTTTTGTGCGGCAGCGCCGAGTTTCATCAGTTGGCGCAGAGTTTGCTCATCCAAACGCTGCACATCGGTGAGCCAATGGGTCACCAAGTCGATCAATTCATGCATATCGCCCATGCGTTTTTGCGCGTGCGCATCGGGAGCGTTCTCGGGGGTTAGCAGTAATGCGTCTCGAAGCATGGACAGAGTGGGGTCGATCTCTCGCTTGCGCCGCTCGTCGGCCAGGGTGCGAAAGATGGCCCAAACATCATCGGGCGTGGAGAAATACTCCCGTCTGTCACCGGGTAGATGTTGCAAGCGCACCAAACGCCAAGCATCTAGCTCCTTGAGCCCCATGCTGACGTTGGAGCGCGAAAATGCCAATGCTTCAGCAATATCGTCGGCATTGAGCGGTTTTTCACTGACAAAAAGCAATGCATAAATTTGTCCAACGGTTCGGTTAATGCCCCAGCGGCTGCCCATTTCACCGAAATGGAGCACAAAACTTTGCACGAGAGGTGTTAAATTCATGTAATTCCTTTAATTTCAGTAATTATAGAAATTTAAAGAAATTCAGTCAAGTCCCCTTTAATACACCGTGTGTCGAACCCACGATAATCTAGCCATGCAAAAGCACTTTTACCCTTTGCGACTAATGTTTGGCATCTTGTTGCTTTCGTTGATCGCCTGCACCCCCACCATGAATTGGCGCGAAGTGCGCTTTGACAACAGCCCGGTAGCGGCGCTGCTGCCTTGCAAACCGGACCGCGCCACGCGCAGTGTGGCGCTGGGCGGGGTGGCGCACGACATGGTGATGGCGGGTTGCGAGGCGGGCGGGGCGATGTTCACGGTGTCCTACATTGATGTGGGCGCTGGTGCAGACGCTAAAGCGGCACTAGAGCGCGCCATGAAAGACTGGAAAGCCGCCACCAAAACCGCACAGACGATTTACCAAATTCATGGCACGCAGCTGGTACAAGCCGCTGTATATGGCACACCCAATGCCGAACGCGATGGGCCTTCGGCGCTAAGTGCGCAGGCGGTGGAAACATTCTTTGGTGGTTTGTCCTTGCAGCGCTGATATTTACTATGATTTATATAGCACAATATGACGATTTGGCGGTGACAATGGCCAAAATATCCTTACAATTGCTTGCATGATTGATTCTGTACATCCTGCGCCACGCACAGGACTCTCCAAAAGCCTCGCTGTGCAAGTTTTCTTGGCTTTTGCAGCGGCTTACTTCCTGTCAGCCTTGGTGCGCGCCGTTACGGCCACTTTGTCGCCCGCCCTGAGCGCTGAGTTTGGGTTAAGTTCGGGTGATTTGGGTTTGTTGGCTGGGGGCTATTTTTTGGGTTTTGCGCTGACCCAGCTTCCACTGGGGTTTTGGCTTGACTCGCATGGCCCTAAAAAAGTCATTTTGTGCTTTTTAAGCCTGGCGGTGGTGGGGTGCTTGGCGTTTAGTTGGGCCAGTAGTTTTTCGGGGCTACTGGCGGCGCGTGTGCTTTGCGGCATAGGAGTGAGTGCCTGTTTGATGGCCCCGCTCACGGCTTACCGCCGCTGGTTTGCCCTGCAAACGCAGCTGCGGGCGAACTCGTGGATGCTGATGACCGGTTCGCTGGGTATGTTGGCATCCACCCTGCCCGTGCAGTGGTTTGTGCCGCAATGGGGCTGGCGGGCACTGTTTGTTCTGCTGGCGGTGGCCATTGCGGCGGCGGCGGCGTTACTGGCATGGCGCTTGCCAGCATGGGAGCGTGCGCCTGCCAACACGCCTGAGTCGGCCAGCCTGTGGCAAATCTACCGCCACATTTTTTGCCACCCGTATTTTGTGCGCCACTTGCCCATGGGCTTTTTTTGCTACGGCGGCTTGCTGGCTATGCAAACTCTGTGGGCGGGCCCTTGGTTGGTGCAGGTATCGGGCTATTCGCCCGCAGAGGCGGCGGCGGGCTTGTTTTGGCTTAATTTATGCATGCTATGCACGTTTTTCACATGGGGCTCCTTGAATCCATGGCTGGCTCGCCAAGGGCTGCATGCCGACTGGTTGATTGCGCGCGGCTTCCCACTGGGTTTGCTGGTGGTGGCGTTCATTTGCTGGGGCGGTGCTCAGGTGCAGTGGTGGGGCTGGGCTTTGTTTTGTATGGCCTACAGCTTCATGTCGCTGGCGCAGCCCGCAATTGGCATGGCTTTCCCCCCCGCACTGGCAGGCAGGGCGCTGTCGGCGTATAACTTGGTGATATTTTCGGGTGTGTTTGCGGTGCAATGGGGCATTGGATTGCTGATTGATCTTTTTAAAGCCCAGGGCTTAGTGACTGCGCAGGCTTTTAGCGCGGCTATGGCTGTGTTTGGGCTGTGTTGTGCCCTGTCCTATGCGTTTTACATGGTCCGGGGGAAGATTAGCCAAATATCGGTTGCATAATTTGCCTTGTCGCCACCCTTGCCGCATTCTTAAACTGTGAATACCATTTTTATCATTGCCCATGCCCCGCTGGCCAGTGCCTTGCGCAGTTGTGCCTTGCATGTGTTTCCAGATTGCGGCAATGCCGTGTTGGCGCTGGATGTGTCGCCTAATGCCGCCCCCGAAGAAACGCTGGCCAGCGCCCGCATCATGCTGGAAATGGCGGGCAATGTCGACACGTTAATTCTTGCCGATATTTTTGGCGCTACGCCTTGCAATGTGGCCAAAATGCTTGCAAATGGCCTTAGCACACGCTTGGTGACAGGCGTGAACATGCCCATGCTGGTGCGTTGCATCAATTACCGTGCCGAACCTTTGGAGCTACTGGTCACCCGGGCGCTGGCAGGTGGTGCCCAAGGCGTGATGCAAGTGTCGGTGACCGCCCCTCAAAACCAAATCCAAAAACCCCATGATCCAAACCAAAATCACCATCAGCAATAAGCTGGGGCTGCATGCCCGCGCGTCGGCCAAACTCACCAAATGCGCAGGCAGCTTCCCTTGCGAGGTGTGGATGGCGCGCGGCGAGCGCCGCGTGAATGCCAAATCGATCATGGGCGTGATGATGCTGGCCGCTGGCATAGGGGTAGAGGTGCTGGTGGAGACCAGTGGAGAGCGTGAGCAGGAGGCGATGGATGCCCTCTTAGCGCTGATCAATGACAAATTCGGAGAGGGAGAATGAGCGCAGCACACGTAGCGGGGAGCGTGGGGGCATGACATTTAGCATCCATGGCATTGCAGTATCACGCGGTATCGCTATTGGGCGTGCCGTGCTGGTGGCTTCGAGCCGGATGGATGTGGCGCATTACTTCATCACGGCAGACAAAGTCGAGGCCGAGATTGGCCGCGTGCGGATTGCCCGCGACAGCGTCATAGAGGAGCTCATGCGCTTGCAGCGCAGCCTCTCGGGCAAAGCGGCCAAAGATGCACCCGCAGAGCTCAGTGCGCTACTAGACGTGCATGTGATGCTGCTGCAAGACCAAACCATGCAAGACGGCGTAAAACACTGGATCGCCGACCGCTTGTACAACGCAGAGTGGGCGCTTACCACCCAGCTCGACATGCTGTCGCGCCAATTTGACGAGATGGAGGACGAATACCTGCGTGAGCGCAAGGCCGATTTAGAGCAAGTCGTAGAGCGCATGCTGCGTGTGCTCAAAGGCATGGGTTCGGCTGTGCAAGCGCCAGCGCCCAGTGCCCGCCAAAAACGCCAACAAGATTTACTGCTCGATGACACGATTGACGTGCCTTTAATATTGGTGGCGCATGATTTAAGCCCCGCCGACATGATGCAGTTCAAAAGCTCGGTGTTTGCGGGCTTTGTGACCGACGTGGGTGGCAAAACCTCCCACACCGCCATTGTGGCACGCAGTTTGGATATTCCTGCGGTGGTTGGGGCGCGCACCGCCAGTGCGCTGGTGCACCAAGACGACTGGGTCATCATCGACGGCGATGCGGGGCTGATGGTGGTGGATCCTTCGCCGATTATTTTGGCCGAATACGGCTTCAAGCAACGCCAAGCCGAGATGGAGCGCGAGCGGCTCAACCGCCTTAAAAGCACGCCCGCCACCACGCTGGATGGTGTTCGCATTGAGCTTTTGGCCAACATCGAGTCGCCGCATGACACGCTTGCCGCCGTCAAAGCAGGCGCAGTGGGTGTAGGCTTGTTTCGCAGCGAGTTTTTGTTCATGGGCCGGGCGCACCATTTGCCCGACGAAGAAGAGCAATACCGTGCCTATGTGCAGGCAGTAGAGGGGATGCATGGTTTGCCAGTGACGATCCGCTCTGTCGACGTGGGGGCAGACAAGCCATTAGAAAAAGGCATGAAATTAGACAGCCACTTGAATCCAGCTTTGGGTTTACGGGCCATTCGTTGGAGTCTGGCAGACCCAGCCATGTTTCGTACCCAACTGCGTGCAATTTTGCGTGCAGCGGCCCACGGACAGGTGCATTTGCTGATTCCTATGCTCAGCTCGGCCAGCGAAATTTACGCCTGCTTGGCCCAATTGGCCCTAGCGCGAAGCGAGCTGGATATGCGCGCCGTGGCTTACGGACCACTCAAGTTGGGGGCCATGATTGAGGTTCCGGCTGCAGCGCTGGGCTTGAGGGTGTTCTTGAAGTATTTTGACTTTTTGTCGATTGGTACCAACGACTTGATCCAATACACCTTGGCGATCGACCGTGCCGATGAAAGTGTGGCGCATCTCTATGACCCTTTGCATCCAGCGGTTTTGCAATTGATTGCCCAAACCATTGCGGCTGGAAACGCCAGCGGTGTGCCTGTCTCTGTGTGCGGCGAGATGGCTGGAGATACTGCCTACACCAAGCTATTGTTGGGCATGGGCTTGACCAGCTTTTCGATGCATCCCTCGCAAATTTTGGCTGTAAAGCAAGAGGTGCTGCGTTCTGATGCCCAGCAACTACAGGCATGGGCGCAGCGGGTTATGGCCGCTGACGACCCTGCTGCGGTGCTAACACCCTAAGCGCCCGCGGCCTTAAGGCCTAGCCGCCAAGCCATCAAAACAGGTCGCCATTACCAGCGCAATGATCTCTTCGTCTGCATACAAGCCACTGGCCTTGAGAAACTCCAACACGGGGTCGCAGGCGCGGGCATACAGCGTGTAGAGCATGACGTGGGCAGGAGTCTTGCTTGAGAGCGATCCACTGGCCTGCGCGGCTTCGATCCAATTGCCCAGCGAATCACTGATAGCCATCAACCCGTCTACATAGGCGCGATTGCCCATCAGCGCCGCACGCAGGCTAGAGTTTTGGCTGGGCAAATTGGGCATTTCTCCGGCCAGCTTGAGCAGCATCATCCAGCGCACCACCGCCTTTAATTTGTCAATCGGGGCTTGTGAAGGCAACAAAGTGTCTAAAAACGCTTGCGCACGGTGCATCATGCGAACCATGGCCGCCGCCGCCAGATCCTCTTTGCTTTGGAAGTGCTTGTAAAGTGAGGCCTTGGCCACGCCTACCTCGGCAGCCACGGCATCCACCGTCATGGCATCAAAGCCTTTATCGGCCAACATGCGGTTTACCACATCCACAATAGCCTCTTCACGCGCCAGCAGCATTTGCTGTTTAAAGCTGGGTTTGGGGGGGGCTTTTTGAGGACTCATAGGAGTAGATGACAGTACAACCTTTAATTTTACGGAAAAGTCACGTTTTACACAACTAAATCATTGTGTAACCAAATGGTTATTAAATAACCATTTGGTCGCAAACAAGACCTACGGGTATAAAATTGCGGCTGGAGGCATTACAACCACGGTCCGCAGGCCGCCTACAAAGCTGCCAAAGACCCACTTAACTTTATTGGAAATCCCATGAAAAAATCGATCGTTTCTCTCGCACTTGGCCTTACTTTAAGCGCAGGTGCATTCGCACAAGATATTGTGGATGTTGCTGTCAAGGCGGGTAGCTTCAAAACACTGGTTGCGGCGGTGACAGCAGCAGGTTTAGTGGACACCCTCAAGTCGGCTGGCCCCTTTACGGTATTTGCGCCCACGGACGAAGCATTTGCCAAAGTGCCCAAAGCCACACTCGATGCATTGCTGGCAGACAAAGCAGCGCTCACCAAAGTGCTGACTTACCATGTCGTGGCAGGCAAAGTCATGGCCGCTGATGTTAAAGCAGGCATGGTGCCCACGGTAAATGGCCAGTCCATTACGGTTAAAACAGCGGGTGGCGTGATGGTTGATGGCGCGAAAGTGGTGGCTACGGACATTGCCGCGAGCAATGGCGTCATCCACGTCCTAGACAGCGTTATTTTGCCAAAATAAGTAGCTAAATTGTGTGTCCAAAGCTTGGTTTGATGCTGTCGCAGACGTACTACAAAATAGTGCATTAGTCGTCAACCAAGTTTCGTGCTAAGCGTTATATGTGGGCAGGCGTGCTATAAGCATGGCTGCGATTTCCGCAAATTAACCTTTTTGGAGCACATCATGGCAACGAAGAAAAAAGCAGCTAAAGGCAAGGGCAAGAAGAAGGCGTAAGCTTTCCTCACCTTGTAAAACCCGCGTTGGCGCAAGCTACGCGGGTTTTGTTGTGTGTGCCGTAAAAAAGCTCAAACCGCGTACGACAACATGACCGCAGCAAACACGCTAGCGCCTAGCCAATGGTTGGCACGAAAAGCAGCAAAACAGCCCACGCGAGAACGCGTGCGGATAAGGGTGTAATGCCAAAAAATTTGCGCACTACAAACCAAAAAAGCTATAAAATATATAGCAATATGTGAAGATTTAACGGTGACATTGGGCAAAAAAGCTAAAAAAATACCCAAATAAAGGCAGTAAAACACCAGTACAGATGCCACATCGTATCGCCCCAGTGTGATGGCCGAGGTTTTCATTCCCAAGCGCAGGTCGTCGTCTCGGTCCACCATGGCGTATTCGGTGTCGTAGGCCAATACCCAAAAAAGGTTGCCAATAAGCAAAATCCAAGCCAAAGCGGGCACATAGCCAAGCACTGCTGCAAAGGCCATCGGTATTCCAAAACTAAATGCCACGCCCAGCACGGCTTGTGGCATGGCCACATAGCGCTTGGCAAAAGGGTAGACCATGGTGATGGCTAAAGCAGCAAAAGACCACCGTATCGTGCTGGTATTGGTAGTGAGTACCAACATAAAGGCAGCCAACGCCAATACAAGTCCTACAGCTAGCGCCTCTTTGGGGGCGATTTTGCCGCTGGTTACGGGTCGAAGTGCGGTGCGTTTGACGTGTTTGTCAAAATCCCGATCGGCCACGTCGTTGATACAGCAGCCTGCGCTGCGCATCAAAACCGTGCCAAAGCAAAACACAAGCAGCAAATGCCATCCCGGAAATCCGCCCGCCGCCACCCATAAAGCCGTGAGCGTCGGCCACAACAACAGCAGCCAACCGGCAGGGCGGTTGAATCGGATGAGGTCTGAATACAGGAAAAGGCGTTGCACTGGCTTTTGAAGCATGGGAACAGTGCTTAAAGGCCAGACATTCAAAAACTACAAACCCAAGGTTCAAAACGGAATATCGTCATCCATATCGTCAAAACCGCTGCCAGCAGGCTTGGCCGCTGGTTTTGGGGGCGGTGCTGGGCGTGCGGCGGGCGCGGCAGGACGTGAATAGCCCGAACCGCCACCGCCTTCGTCACCGCCAGCGCCACCGGAGCCGCCCATGCCTTGGCGACCACCAAGCAACTGCATCTCAGTGGCAATGATGTCGCAGGTGTTTTGTTCTTGGCCGTCTTTGTTGGTGAATTTGCCGTATTTGAGGCGGCCTTCCACATACACAGGATTGCCTTTTTTCAGGTATTCGCCAGCGATTTCGGCCAAGCGGTCAAAAAAAGTGACGCGATGCCATTCGGTGGTGTCGATATTCTCGCCCGATGTTTTGTCTTTGCGGCGGCTGGTGGTGGCCACGCTCACATTGGCCACAGCTTGGCCTGAGGGCAGGTAGCGAATCTCGGGGTCGCGCCCGCAGTTGCCCAAAATAATGACTTTATTAACCGATGCCATGGCGTATCTCTTTTCGTATGTGAATGGGGTGTTGTGTGCGTAGACAGGAGATTATCCGGCTTTTTTGGGGGCTTGCATGCCCCAGCAAACGACTAGCCAACCGAGCATAGCCAATGCGCAGCCAGCAAAAAGCGCTTGCGTGCCTGCACGTTTGAGGAGAATTCCGCCGAGTGCGCCGCCCGCAAAAAAGCCCAAAGATTGCAACGTGTTGTACACGCCAAGCGCCACCCCGCGCAATTGCGGTGGGGCAAGCTTGGAGACTAAGCTTGGCTGGCTGGCTTCTAAAATATTGAATCCACAAAAAAACACGAACAACACCGCAGCGAGCTGCCACACGCGGGGTGCTCCCGATCCGATCCAAAGCAACGCCAACTGCACGGTAAAAAGCAAGGCCACGCTAGAGATGAAAACTGCACGCAGATAGCCGCGGCGTTCAAGCGGAAAAAGCGTAGCGCCCATGACGATAAACGCCCCCAGTACTGCGGGCAAATACACTTGCCAATGCGCTGCCTGCGCAAGGCCCGCTTGTACCAACATGGCCGGAATGGCCACCCACATGGCCAGTTGCACAGCGTGCAAGACAAACACGCCTAAATTTAGCCGCAGCAGAGCCCGGTTGCGCAGCACCTCCAAAAGCCCACCCCGGCCTACGGGTTTTAAAGCAGGCGCAACTGGGGTGATCCACAGTAGCACGCCGATAGCGCCAAGCGCCATTACGCCAGTGAGGGCAAAAAGCCCATGCAAACCAATTGCTTTGACCAAAGGCGGCGCAGCGACCAGCGAGAAGGAAAATACCAGCCCAATACTTGCACCCACCAGTGCCATAGCCTTCGTGCGCACAATATCGCGGGTTTGGTCGGCCAGCAGCGCAGTGACCGCTGCCGACACTGCACCGGCGCCTTGCAGTGCGCGGCCAGCGAGCAACCACTCTAAAGAGGGGGCAGCGGCGGCCAAAAAACTGCCCAAAGCAAAAACCAATAGCCCGCCAACAATCACCCGCTTGCGCCCAAAGCGGTCGGATGCCATGCCAAATGGAATTTGTAACAGCCCCTGAGTCAGGCCATAAATGCCCATGGCCAGTCCAATCAAGGCGGGGTCGTCACCGCCAGGGTAATGCCGCGCCTCCAAGGCAAAGACGGGCAGCAGCAAAAAAAGCCCCAGCATGCGCAGCGCAAAAATACCGGCCAAGCTCAGGCTGGCGCGTCGTTCCGAAGGAAGCATAGAGGGAGAAATTTCGGCAATGGACATGTTTGAGGCAATAGCAATCGAGTCGGCTGGCCAGAATGCTGTCAGCAGCATGTATTGTCCCTCAAACTGTTCCCAGACCAGCAAAGCTTAGTTATGATGGAGAGTTGCCCTTTTGAGCCAAAATTTGTGAACGCATCACCTGAAACTGCCGCGCGCGGCATGCCTGCCGAAAAAACCAATGCCGAGCTCGAGGGGCGGTATTTGGCGCAATTGCGCAACCAGCATATTTGCATTCGTGGGGCGCGCACCCACAATCTGAAAAATATTGACCTAGACATCCCGCGTAACCAGCTGGTGGTGATCACGGGGCTCTCGGGATCGGGCAAATCCAGTTTGGCTTTTGACACCCTGTATGCAGAAGGCCAGCGCCGCTATGTGGAGAGTTTGTCCACGTATGCGCGGCAGTTTTTGCAACTGATGGACAAGCCCGATGTCGATGTCATTGAAGGCCTATCGCCAGCCATCTCCATTGAGCAAAAAGCCACCTCGCACAATCCGCGCTCCACCGTGGGCACGGTAACCGAGATCCACGATTATTTGCGGCTTTTGTTTGCCCGCGCCGGCACGCCGCATTGCCCCGAGCACCACTTTGCATTGCAATCGCAAACGGTAAGCCAAATGGTCGATGCCGTACTGCAGCTGCCCGAAGACACTAAGCTGATGATTCTTGCGCCGATAGCGCGCGAGAAAAAGGGCGAGTTTTTAGACGTGTTTGAAGACATGCAAGCGCGCGGCTATGTGCGTTTTCGGGTGGGGCGCGGGGAGCAAGCCAAAATGCACGAGTTTGACGACCTGCCTAAGCTTAAAAAGACGGAAAAACACGACATAGACGTGGTGATTGACCGCCTCAAGGTGCGCCAAGATATGAAGCAGCGGCTGGCCGAGAGCTTTGAGGCGGCGCTCAAGCTGGCCGATGGCCGCGCTATTGCCATGGAGATGGACTCCAGTGCAGAGCATTTGTTCAACGCCAAATTCTCGTGCCCTAGTTGCAATTACTCCATCAGCGAGCTAGAGCCGCGCCTGTTCTCCTTTAACTCGCCCGTGGGGGCCTGCCCCAGTTGCGACGGCTTGGGCCACCAAGACTTTTTTGACCCTGCCCGCGTGGTAGCCTTCCCCAGCCTGAGCCTTGCCAGTGGCGCGATTAAAAGCTGGGACAGGCGCAATGGCTACTACTTCAGCATGTTAGAGAGCGTGGCCAAGCACTATAAATTTGATATCGAACAAGCCTTTGAGGACTTGCCTGAAGTCGCTAAACAAGTGGTACTGCATGGCTCTGGTGAAGAGGATATTAAATTCAATTACACCATGGAGTCGGGTGCATTTGAGGGCAAAAAACTGACCAAAAAACACCCGTTTGAAGGCATTATTCCCAATATGCAGCGGCGCTATGTGGAAACCGAATCCAGTGTGGTGCGCGAGGATTTGGCGCGCTACCGTGGCAGCCAGCACTGCCCCGAATGCGATGGCACACGCCTGCGGCGCGAGGCGCGTAATGTGTTTTTGGTAGACGACAGGCAAGTTGCTGTAACCGATGCGCCACCTGAAGCATCCCCCAAGCAGGGCCAAATGCCTTCACCACGCCAGTCGATTTACAGCGTGAGCCACCAAACCCTAAAAGAGAGTTTGGCCTATTTTCAAAACCTCAGGCTCACTGGCGTAAAAGCCGACATAGCCGACAAAATCGTGCGCGAAATTGCAGCACGTTTAAAATTTTTAAACGACGTGGGGCTCAACTACCTCAGCCTAGACCGCAGCGCCGACACGCTCTCGGGCGGTGAATCCCAGCGCATCCGCTTGGCATCGCAAATTGGCAGCGGCCTCACCGGTGTGATGTATGTGCTGGACGAGCCCAGCATTGGCCTGCACCAGCGCGACAATGACCGCTTGATTGACACGCTCAAGCACCTGCGCAACATTGGTAATAGCGTGTTGGTGGTGGAGCACGACGAAGACATGATCCGCGCAGCCGACCATGTGATTGATCTAGGCCCGGGCGCTGGCATACACGGCGGACGCATACTCGCCCAAGGCACGGCACTGGAGGTGCAAAACAACCCCGCCTCGCTCACGGGGCAGTATCTCAGCGGTGCGCGGCGCATTGAAGTGCCCCTAAAACGCCACACATGGATGCCCACGGTCACCACCAAAGCCGAGAAAAAAGCCAGCAAATTCGCACCCAGCAAGGCCGCGCTGGCTTGGGGCGCACGCCAAGCCGTGCACTTGGCCACGCAGGGCGAGATGCAGGTGCTGCGCATCTTCAACGCCACGGGCAATAACTTGCGTGGCGTGAGCGCTGAGTTCCCTGTGGGGCTGCTCACCTGCGTGACGGGTGTGAGTGGCTCGGGCAAATCCACCTTGGTGAATGACACACTCTACGCGGCGGTGGCCAAAGTGTTGTATCGCAGCCACGAAGAACCGGCTGCCCACGAGGAAATCCAAGGCATTGAGCATTTCGACAAAGTGATCAACGTAGACCAATCCCCCATTGGCCGCACCCCACGCAGCAACCCCGCCACCTACACGGGGCTGTTCACCCCCATTCGCGAGCTCATGGCCGAGATGAACATTGCCAAAGAGCGAGGTTACGGGCCCGGGCGCTTTAGCTTTAACGTGGCAGGCGGGCGCTGCGAAGCCTGCCAAGGCGACGGCGTGAAAAAAGTAGAAATGCACTTTTTACCCGATGTGTATGTGCCCTGCGACGTCTGCAAGGGCGAGCGCTACAACCGCGAAACGCTAGAGGTGACCTACAAAGGCAAAAATATCAGCCAAATATTGGGGCTCACCGTGGAGGCCGCCGCTGCATTTTTTAGCACCGTGCCCACGCTCTCGCGCAAGCTGCAAACCCTGCTGGATGTGGGCCTCTCGTACATCAAGCTAGGCCAAGCCGCCACCACGCTCTCAGGCGGTGAGGCGCAGCGCGTCAAGCTGGCTTTGGAGCTGAGCAAGCGCGACACCGGCCGTACGCTCTATATATTAGACGAGCCCACCACAGGCCTGCATTTTGCCGACATCGAGCTCCTGCTCAAAGTGCTGCACCAGCTGCGCGACGCTGGCAACACCATCGTCATCATCGAACACAACCTCGATGTCATCAAAACCGCCGACTGGGTGATTGACATGGGCCCAGAAGGCGGCAACGGCGGCGGGCTGGTGGTGGCAGTGGGCACGCCTGAGGATGTGGCGGCGAATGCGGACAGCCACACGGGGCGGTATTTGAAGCGCTTGCTGCCTTAATTTCTAAGTTTTTAGCGCAATGTCACCGTCATACGGTCATAGTATGCTATTTATTGTATAGCAATTGACGTGTGCGTAAACACCGCTGACAAAGGCAAGCGCTGCCCTGCCAAGTAGTCTTCTATGCATTGCAGCACCAGCGGGCTGCGGTGGCGGGTGACCGATGCGCGGATTTCATCGGGCCGCATCCACAGCGTGCGCACAATGCCTGTATCGAGCGTTCGGCCTGACACCGCAGGGCCTAGTTCACCGCAAAAGGCAAAGCGCACATAGGTGATGTCTTCATACGCGTGCCCCGCCAGCGCAGGGCGTTCAAAGCGGGCAAGATAGATGCCCACCAGTGCGGTAGGCGTGAACGGATGCGTGGTTTCTTCCAGCGTTTCTCGGGCGCAGCCCTGCGCAGGGCTTTCGCCCGGTTCTAAGTGTCCGGCGGGATTGTTCAGGCGCAGGCCTTCGGGTGTGTGCTCCTCCACCATCAAAAATTGGCCGCCGCGCTCGATAATGGCAGCGACGGTCACGCTGGGTTTGAATCTTTCTTGCATGGTTTTATTATGCAGGCAGCAAGCTGGCGTTACATGGGCATGTTTAGAGGCAATGCTTCAAAATGGGCAAAATGGCGGTTTACCAGATGTCCAGAGTGCAAAAATTCATGTAAGCTTGCATTCATAATTGACACAATGACGAACCACACGAGGAGACGCGCATGCGCATTGGTGTACCCACAGAAACCATGGCCGGAGAAACCCGGGTAGCGGTTACCCCCGAGACGGCTAAAAAACTCATCGCCCAAGGGCACACCATCAGCGTGCAAAGTGGCGCTGGTGTGGCCGCTAGCGTGACCGACGCAGCCTATGAAGCCGCTGGCGCTGCGATTACCGACGCGGCGGGCGCTTTTGGCTGTGAGGTGGTGCTCAAAGTGCGCTCCCCCTCGGCTGCCGAGTTGCCACATTTGCGGTCTGGCAGCGCAGTGGTGGGCATGCTCAATCCTTTTGATGCAGACGGCTTGGCACAATTGGCCAAAACTGGCGTGACAGGCTTTGCCCTAGAAGCCGCGCCACGCACCACCCGCGCCCAGAGCATGGATGTGCTCTCTTCGCAAGCCAATATTGCCGGCTACAAAGCCGTGATGATGGCTGCTGACAAATACCAGCGTTTTTTCCCCATGCTGATGACCGCAGCGGGTACGGTCAAAGCCGCCCGTGTGGTGATCTTGGGTGTGGGCGTGGCGGGGCTGCAAGCCATTGCCACGGCCAAGCGCTTGGGTGCGGTGATCGAAGCGTCTGATGTACGCCCCAGCGTGAAAGAGCAAATCGAATCCTTGGGCGGCAAATTCATCGACGTGTCTTATGACACACCCGAAGAAAAAGAAGCCGCTGTGGGCGTGGGCGGCTATGCCAAGCCCATGCCACCGAGCTGGTTGGCACGCCAAGCGGTGGAGGTGGCCAAGCGCGTGGCGGCAGCCGACATCGTGATTTCCACCGCCCTGATTCCTGGCCGCGCCGCGCCCACCCTGATTACCGAAGACATGGTCAAGTCCATGAAACCCGGCTCGGTGATCGTGGACATTGCAGCGGGCAAGGGTCCTAAAAACACTGACGGCAGCATAGGCGGCAATTGCCCTTTAAGCGAGGCCGACAAAACGGTGGTGAAACACGGCGTCACCATCGTTGGCGACACCAATTTACCAGCGCTCGTGGCCGCAGACGCTTCAGCCTTGTATGCCCGCAATGTGCTGGATTTTTTGAAACTGATTTTGCCCAAAGATGGCGGCCTGAAGGTCGACATGGAAGACGACATTGTGGCAGCCTGCCTGATGACGCAAGGCGGCGAAGTTAAAAGGAAATAGCAATGAAAACACTGCAAACTGTGTTGTGCTCTGCTGCGCTACTTTTCGCGGGGCTTAGCTGGGGCTTAGACGTGCAGGTAGGGCGTGCAAAACTCGCCCTTAATAGCGACAAGTGGCAGGTGTTGTCGCAGAGCAATAAGCCTGCAGCCTATGGCGGCGAAGTATCTGGCACTTACGGGGCTGCACAAAAAACACTGGTGCTTTCAGACGAAACTGGCAAGCTCTTGGCCATGTTAAAAATAGAAAGTACTGATGCAGGTGCTGGTGTGAGAATGAATTTTACTGGTGGTTGCAAAAAGTTCAAGGACCCCAATGCCTACGCATATGACGCAACGCGCGGCAGTTTTACCGAGATGGATTGTTTGCGGTTGCTCAATGTTGCCTATCCCAAAGTATTTTTAGAGCGTAATTTCAAAGCTGATTTAACTGTAATCCAAGAGAAAAAGCTACAACTTCCACAAAAGGCTAGTTATGTTGTGCAAATGGTTGGCATCGGAAGCGGTACTTATTTATACATCGGGATATTGTTGGACGAGACATGGGTTGGCGCTGAAACTGGTCAAATCGCTGATGGACTGCCGTCAACGATCAAGCCAGAAGCCGCAGCTTGGGGGCAACTACTAGCCAAAAGCGTGCGCGACAGCGTGCATTCTATGAGCGGTGACACACCTATGCCCACTATTACTTTCAAGCCCTGAGGATTCATCCATGCGCCACCTGATTTCGCTCTTGATTTTATTCTCAGCAATTGGCAGTTATGCCATTGGACTCGCCAAACCTGCAGAAACTCTTGCTTTCGTAGCCATGGGCTTGGAGCTGTGGTTTTGGGTGCGCGTTCGCCGTGCAATTAAAACGGACACCGTTTCTATCGCAGCAAAGAGCCGCTATGCTAAATGCAGTTGAAGCCATCGTAGAGCCAGACGGGCGCATTGATTTTATGGAGCCTATGCCCGCATTGACTAGACCTACCAAAGTCTATGTGCTGTTTGCTAAGCCTCTGGTTGGTACGGTTATGGACGAGGTTTTTTCAGGGGCATTGCTTAGCCAAGACGCTTTGGCTAAAGACTGGCTCTGTGCGCAGGAGGAGGCGGCATGGTCACACCTGCAATAGGCCAAGTTCTAACCGTTGCCTTTCCTTTTTCAGACCTTAGCAGTACCAAAATGCGGCCTGCCTTGGTTCTTGCTGATGCAGGGCGTGGCGATTGGCTGCTTTGCCAAATCACCAGCCAGCCTTTTGGTGATTCATCAGCTATAGAAATTCAAGCCAATGAAGTCGGCGGACATGGCTTGAAAATTACCAGCTTTGCGCGCCCTTTAAAATTGTTTACCGCCAACCATGCACTGTTGCGATCTTATATTGGCGATTTGAATCCTGCAAAACACCTTCAACTCGTTACCAAACTCACGCACATTTTGACCCCTTCCACCACGCACTGAAAGAACTATTGTCATGGATATCGTATCCCCTACCGTACTCAACTTAATCATTTTCGTTTTGGCCATTTACGTGGGCTACCACGTGGTTTGGACAGTCACTCCTGCTCTGCATACTCCGCTGATGGCTGTTACCAATGCCATATCAGCCATTGTCATTGTGGGTGCCATGCTAGCTGCTGCACTCACCGAAACCACGCTGGGCAAAAGCATGGGCGTGTTGGCAGTAGCGCTGGCGGCGGTGAATGTGTTTGGTGGGTTTTTAGTGACCCGCCGCATGCTGGAAATGTTTAAAAAGAAAGACAAAAAAGTTACTGTGAAGGAGGGCGCATAACATGAGCATGAACCTCGTCACGATGCTGTATTTGGTGGCTTCTATTTGTTTTATACAAGCGCTCAAAGGCCTCTCCCACCCCACCACCTCGATTCGGGGCAATTTGTTCGGCATGGTCGGCATGACGATAGCGGTGCTCACCACCGCCGCCATGATTGTGCAACTGGCGGGCAGCAAGGCCCAAGGCATGGCCTGGGTGATGCTTGGCTTGGTGGCGGGCGGCGGCTATGGCGCATACCGCGCCAAGACGGTGGAGATGACCAAGATGCCCGAGTTGGTAGCGTTTTTTCACAGCATGATTGGTTTGGCGGCAGTGTTCATTGCCATTGCAGCCGTGGTGGAGCCTTGGGCGTTCCAAATAGTGTCCAAAGGCCAAGCCATCCCTGCCGGTAACCGTTTGGAGCTGGCGCTGGGTTCGGTCATTGGCGCTATTACTTTTAGCGGCTCGGTGATTGCGTTTGGCAAGCTCTCTGGCACGTACAAGTTCCGCCTGTTTCAAGGTGCACCGGTGCAGTTTGCCGGGCAGCACAAGCTGAATTTGGTGCTGGGTATTATTTTGCTGGCCAATGTGGTGATGTACGCACTGACTGGAGAGCAGACTTACTTTGCCATTGCAACGGCGCTGGCTTTTGTGATGGGTGTGCTCATCATCATTCCGATTGGCGGCGCAGACATGCCCGTGGTGGTGTCCATGCTCAACAGCTACAGCGGTTGGGCGGCAGCGGGCATTGGGTTTAGCCTGAACAACGCCATGCTGATTGTGGCGGGCTCACTGGTGGGCAGCTCAGGCGCTATTTTGAGCTATATCATGTGCAAAGCCATGAACCGCAGCTTTTTCAACGTGATTTTGGGCGGCTTTGGTGGCGATGCGGTGACTGCTGCTGCCGGAGCCAAGGAGCAGCGGCCAGTCAAGAGCGGCAGTGCCGACGACGCAGCTTTCGTTTTGGGCAATGCCGAAACCGTGGTGATCGTACCCGGCTATGGCCTGGCCGTGGCGCGTGCACAGCACGCAGTGAAAGAGCTGGCTGCCAAGCTCACGGCCAAAGGCATCATTGTGAAATACGCCATCCACCCTGTGGCAGGCCGCATGCCCGGCCACATGAATGTGCTGCTGGCCGAGGCCGAAGTGCCCTATGACCAAGTGCATGAAATGGAAGATATCAATGGCGAATTTGGCCAAGCCGATGTGGCAATTATTTTGGGGGCAAATGACGTGGTCAACCCCGCTGCGCACACCAAGGGCAGCGCCATTTACGGCATGCCAATATTGGAAGCCTACAAGGCTAAAACAATCATTGTCAACAAACGCTCGATGGCCTCGGGCTATGCCGGTCTAGACAATGAATTGTTCTATATGGACAAAACCATGATGGTGTTTGGCGATGCGAAAAAAGTCGTGGAAGACATGGTCAAGGCAATTGAATAGCGAAGTGGTACATGCCTTGCTCCGAAAATGGAGCAAGGCGTACGGATACGAATCCACCTAGGGAAAACCTAGTTTCCTACAGCCTGCTTACAGCCCATAATCAGGTTTGTTTCGTGAAATCTGGAGTTTTTATGACCGATCGCCCTTGGCTTAGTGCCTACCCTGCAGGCGTTCCTGCTGATGTCAATGTCAGTGCCTATCCCTCACTTGTTGGCCTATTGGAAGAAAGCTTCCAAAAATTTGCTACGCGCACTGCCTACAGCTTCATGGGAAAAGACACGAGCTATGCGCAAATCGACACTTATTCGCAAGCATTTGGGGCGTATTTACAAGGTTTAGGTTTAGTCAAGGGTGACCGCGTTGCACTCATGATGCCCAATGTGCCGCAATACCCGATTGCGGTTGCAGCGGTGTTGCGTGCAGGTTTTGTGGTGGTCAACGTCAATCCCCTGTACACCCCGCGCGAGCTGGAGCACCAGCTCAAAGACTCTGGCGCTAAGGCGATTGTGATCATTGAAAATTTTGCGACCACCTTGCAGCAATGCATTGCCAGCACACCCATTAAGCATATGGTGTTGGTTGCCATGGGCGACATGTTGGGCTTACTCAAGGGCGCCGTTGTCAATTATGTGGTGCGCAAAGTCAAAAAAATGGTGCCCGCTTTCAGACTGCCCCATGCAGTGAAATTCAATGACGCACTGGCCAAGGGGGCCGGTATGACTTTGGTCAAAGCCAGCCTTAAATCGGATGATATCGCGGTGTTGCAGTACACCGGTGGAACCACGGGCGTTAGCAAAGGGGCTGTGCTGCTGCATAGCAATATCATTGCCAATGTGATCCAGTCAGAGGCTTGGAACGAGCCCGCGATGCGGCGCATCCCGGCGGGGGAGCAATTGGTGGGTGTTGTAGCTTTGCCGCTGTACCATATTTTCGCCTTCACAGTCAGCATGATGCTTGGGATGCGCATGGGTGGCAAAGGTATTTTGATCGCCAACCCGCGTGATATTGCTGGCATGCTCAAAGAGCTTTCTCGGCACAAAATCCACACCCTGCCAGCGGTCAACACCCTGTTTAATGGCATGGCAAACCATCCTGACTTCGACACCGTCGATTGGAGCCATCTGAAAATTTCTGTGGGTGGCGGCATGGCTGTGCAAAGTGCCGTGGCCAAGCTTTGGCTGGAGAAAACGGGATGCTCCATTTGCGAAGGCTACGGACTGTCAGAAACATCGCCTTCTGCCAGCTGCAACCCATCTGACAGCTTGGAATACACCGGATCTATAGGAATTCCATTGCCGTCCACCTATTTCAAGTGTTTGGACGACGACGGCCTTGAAGTCCCGCTAGGCCAACCGGGCGAAATCGCTATCAAGGGCCCACAAGTCATGGCCGGCTACTGGCAACGCCCCGACGAAACGGCCAATGTAATGACCGCCGACGGGTACTTCAAGACAGGTGACATCGGCATACAAGATGCCCAAGGGTACTTCAAAATTGTCGACCGCAAAAAAGACATGGTGTTGGTCAGCGGCTTCAATGTCTACCCCAACGAGGTAGAGGATGTGGTCAGTAGCCTTGAGGGGGTGATGGAGTGCGCTGTGGTGGGCGTAGCCGACGAAAAGACCGGTGAGGCAGTCAAACTCGTGATCGTCAAGAAAAGCCCTGAACTGACCGAAGCCCAAGTCAGGGAATACTGCCGCGCGAACCTAACGGGCTACAAACAACCCAAAGTTATTGAGTTTCGCACGGAGCTACCTAAAACACCCGTAGGTAAAATTTTGCGGCGTGAATTGCGCGATAAAAAATAGATGCATTGCTCCAACTAGTGCAAGGGAATCCTTCAGCATGACCACGGCCATCCTCAGCGCCCTGCCAGACGAGCAAACGGGCTTACATGCCTTGCTCGACCATCCGCAGTCGGTACAACACGCGGGCAGGCGATTTTTGCAAGGCCGCTTGCATGGCCATGCCGTGGTCTTGGCGTTATCGGGCATTGGCAAGGTAGCGGCTGCTACTACGGCTACTGCGCTTGTGGAGCGCTTTGGTGCGCGGCGTATTGTCTTCACCGGGGTGGCGGGCGCAATTGCCAGCCACGTGCGGGTGGGCGATGTGGTGCTGGGCAGTGCTTTCATGCAACACGACATGGACGTTTCGCCGCTTTTTCCACGCCACGTCGTCCCCAGCTATGGTCGCTCGCAGTTTGACGCGGATGAAGCGCTTAATGCTTCACTTTTCATAGCTATAAATGACTACCTACAAGCGTCAAATGGCAAAATAGTCCATCATTTTCGAAGCCCCACAGTGCACGTAGGATTGATTGCCAGCGGTGACCAATTTGTCAGCAGCTCGGCCGCAGTGCAAAAGTTACGAGCCGAATTACCCAAGGCACTGTGCGTCGAGATGGAGAGCGCAGCGGTGGCGCAGGTCTGCCACGATTACGCCATTCCATTTGCGGCCATTCGCACGCTGTCAGACCGAGCAGACGATGCAGCCCATGTCGATTTTGCCAAATTTATACAAACGGTGGCCGGCCCGTATGCCGTGGGCATTATCGGGCAATGGCTAAAAAATCTGCCCTTGCCTGCCGCCTGAGAGCGGGCTTAGGGCGCGAGTGGGGCGGTTTGAGGCGTTGGCTTAAAGGCTGAACGGTCGAAACCCAAAGCAGCGGCTTTTGCCAAAATACCATCCAGTACCGACGCGTTCATCACTGGATTGCGCGCAAGCACCCATGCCAGCTCGCGGCTTGGCACGCCCACCAACACCCATTGGTAGCTGGGATCGAGCGCCAACACCCAATAGTCGCCATAAAAAGGTCTAAAAAAACTCACTTTGAGCTTGGCATTGCCGCTGCCTTCGACCACTTTGACAAAACCGTCTACGGACTTCACTTCGCCATTGGCAGTGCGGCACCGGTTGTTCACCATGACTTCGCCCTGGTCAAGGCTGTAACGCGCCTGCGTGTCAGTTGCGCACATCGCTTGGAATTTGTTGGGCAGAGATGCCACCTCGTACCATGCGCCCATGTAGCGTGGCAAATCCACATTGGCTATGGTGGGTAAGGGCGCGTAGTGGGGGCTGGCGCAGCCAGCGGCCATAGCGAATAAAACCAGCGCAGCAGCAACACGGCGCACCCGCAGGCGAAATCCGCGCAATACCGAAGTTGCTAGATGCACGATGTTTGGTGGCATCATGTAAATTATTTATATGAAAAATACTGCCAATGTCATTGCGTACACGTTATATTAAGCTACTATTTTAGTAGCAAAAAATTATTCTGCAATTTGTCCGTCAATATACAGCCAGCGGGCATTTTCAAAGCTAAAACGGCTCACTTCATGCATTTTGGCAGCTTTGCCGTTGACTTTGTAGATGGCGAGGAACTCGACCACGCCAGCCTCCAAGCTTTGCTCGACATGCAAAATACGCAGGCTCACCCATTGCGTAGGCGGCAGTTCTAACTCGCCGGGGGCCGTGCTGGGATGCCAAGTGGCCATCAAATATGCAATATCACCCAGCACATAGGCGCTGTAGCGCGAGCGCATGAGTATTTCAGGGCTGGTGGCGTGGCGGCCCATTGCCAGGCCGTCTAGCCATTGTCCGCAGCAGGCATCAAACGATTGCGTGCTGCCGCAGGCACATTGGCGCGTGCCATTGAGTTTTAGTTTTTTCAAAATCATCCAAGCCTTGAAAACTAAACGCCAAGCATCAAGCGCAGATTTTGCACCGCTGCACCGCTCGCACCTTTACCCAAATTGTCCAACCGGGCCACAACCAGCGCATGCGGCTGCGACGGATGCGAAAACACCCTGATTTCCAGCGTGTTCGTGCCATTAAGTGCCAGCGCGTCGAGTTTTGTGGCATCGCCCACGGGCACTACTTTCACCCATTCGCTGCCAGCGTAGTGCGCTTCAAAAGCGGCATGCACATCAGCGGCGCTGGGTGTGCCAGGCAGTAAGTCCAAATGCAAAGGCAGTTGCACCAACATGCCTTGCGCAAAATTGCCCACACTGGGCACAAAAATCGGGCGACGTGCCAAACCCGTGTGCGCCATGATCTCGGGCACATGCTTGTGCCCCAAACCGAGTGCATAAAGTTCAAAAGCGGGCGCAGAAGCTTTTTCGTAGGCCTCCATCATTTGACGCCCACCGCCAGAGTAGCCGCTGACTGCGGGCAAACTCACCGCAAAATCTGTCGGCAGCAAGCCCGAATCAATCAAAGGCCGCAACATAGCGATTGCGCCTGTAGCGTAACAACCCGGGTTGGACACCCGCTGGGCGGATCGCACTGCCGTTTGCTGCGCTTGGCTAAGCTCAGGAAATCCAAACACCCAATCGGCATGGGTGCGGTGTGCCGTGCTTGCGTCGATAATTTTTGGAGGTTTTATGCCAAATGTCGCTGCCATGTCGTCAATCATTGCTACTGATTCAATAGCTTGCGTGTCGTGCAAGCACAGCACAACCAAGTCTGCCTGCGCCATCAAGTCACCCTTGGCCTGTGCATCTTTGCGCAGCTCTGGCGCAATACTGAGCACTTGCACACTGGGCATAGCGGCCAAGCGCTCGCGAATTTGCAGACCCGTGGTGCCGGCTTCGCCATCGATGAAGATTTTTGCAGTGGACATGGATCAGAGCCGATTTAAAAGGTAAAAAATAATTGTAAGTTTAGGCACATTTATGGTGCATTGCAACATGATACAGTTGCGGGGCTGTTGTCGGCGGGTAAATGTGTATCAAAACTACACCATTACACCGCTTTTTGTTCATCTTATTCCATCTCGCCCCAGATACGACACTATGAAAATCCATGAGTACCAAGCCAAGGACATCTTGCGCTCTTTTGGCATCCCCGTTCCACGCGGTATTCCTGCGTTCACCGTACAAGAGGCCGTTGAGGCCGCGCAAAAGTTGGGCGGCCCCGTGTGGGTCGTGAAAGCCCAAATCCACGCAGGTGGACGCGGTAAAGGCGGTGGTGTGAAGCTGGCACGCAGCATTGACGAGGTGAAAAAACACGCCAGCGAGATTTTGGGCATGCAGCTCAAAACCGTGCAAACCGGCCCAGAAGGCCAAAAAGTGCGCCGCTTGTTCATCGAAGACGGTGCGGACATCCAAAAAGAACTCTATGTATCGGTCGTCACAGACCGCGCCACCCAGCGCGTAGCCTTTATGGCCAGCTCGGAAGGCGGCATGGACATCGAAGCTGTGGCGCACGACACGCCTGAGAAAATCATCTCTGTTTTTGTCGATCCAGCGCTTGGCCTCACCGCTGAACAAGGCAAAACCTTGTCAGACGGCATGACTGTGCCAGCGGGTTCGACGGCCGCTTGCATCGATGTGTTGCAAAAACTCTACAAGTGCTATATGGACACCGATGCGGCCTTGGTCGAAATCAATCCGCTGGTCTTGGAAGGCAATGGCGGCATCAAAGCCTTGGATGCTAAATTCAACTTTGACAGCAATGCCCTCTTCCGCCACCCAGAAATCGTTACTTTGCGCGACTTGGACGAAGAAGATCCGGCCGAGATCGAGGCATCCAAGTTTGACTTGGCCTACATCTCGCTGGACGGCAACATCGGCTGCTTGGTCAATGGTGCAGGTTTGGCGATGGCCACCATGGACACCATCAAGTTGTATGGCGCAGAACCGGCTAACTTTTTGGACGTGGGCGGCGGCGCAACCCCAGAAAAAGTCACGGAAGCTTTCAAAATCATGCTGAAAAACCCCAACGTGAAGGCCATCATGGTCAACATTTTTGGCGGCATCATGAAATGCGACACCATTGCCACGGGCATTATCACCGCCTGCAAAGCGACCAACCTGAGCGTGCCACTGGTGGTGCGCATGAAGGGCACCAACGAAGACTTGGGCAAGAAGATGTTGGCCGAAAGCGGCCTGCCGATCATCAGCGCCGACAGCATGGCCGAAGCAGCCCAAAAAGTCGTAGCAGCGGTTCAGGGCTAAGGAGAATTTATGTCAATCTACATCAACAAAAACACCAAAGTCATCACCCAAGGCATCACTGGCAAAACGGGTCAATTTCACACCGAAAAGTGCCAAGAATACGCCAATGGCAAAAACTGCTTTTTCGCGGGCGTGAACCCGAAAAAAGCGGGCGAGAGTATTTTTAACATCCCAATTTACGCCTCGGTGCAAGAAGCCGCCGTGCAAACGGGTGCCACTGTGAGCGTGATTTATGTGCCGCCTGCCGGTGCAGCCGCCGCCATTTGGGAAGCTGTAGAGGCCAATCTCGATTTGGCCATTTGCATCACCGAAGGCATCCCCGTGCGTGATATGTTGGAATTGCGCAACCGCATGAAGGCCAAAGAAGCCGCTGGCGGCAAGCGCACCCTGCTACTGGGCCCCAACTGCCCAGGTTTGATCACGCCAGACGAAATCAAAATCGGTATCATGCCCGGTCACATCCACCGCAAAGGCCGCATTGGAGTGGTCAGCCGCTCTGGCACCCTCACCTATGAGGCTGTGGCGCAACTCACCGAAATCGGCCTCGGCCAATCCAGCGCAGTCGGTATTGGTGGTGACCCAATCAATGGCCTCAAACACATCGACGTGATGAAGGCCTTTAACGACGACCCAGACACCGACGCAGTCATCATGATTGGCGAAATTGGTGGCCCAGACGAGGCAGATGCAGCCCGCTGGTGCAAAGCCAACATGAAAAAGCCGATTGTGGGCTTTATAGCTGGCGTGACAGCACCAGCCGGCAAGCGTATGGGCCACGCTGGCGCGTTAATCAGCGGTGGTGCTGACACTGCCGATGCCAAGCTGGCAGTGATGGAAGAGTGCGGCTTCACAGTCACGCGCAATCCCTCAGAAATGGCCAAACTGCTTAAAGCGCTGCTCAAATAGCCATGTAAGCAGTTTCCGCAGTCAGTTGCTGGTAAGCGCCGCTAAAATTAAAGCGGCACTGGAAGCACCCGCATCCATGGGATCGGGTGCTTTTTATCATTTATAAATGGAGAAATACGATGTTTTTTGGACTTGACCTGTCGTCGCCAGCCGTGTGGAGCGCCTTTGGCTCTATTATGTTGGCCAATATTGTGTTGTCGGGTGACAACGCTGTGGTGATTGCTATGGCAGCACGCTCACTCAAGCCAGAGCAGCAAGGCAAGGCTATTTTTTGGGGCAGCGCAGCGGCTATTGTGATGCGGATTGCGCTGACAATTGTGGCGATCCAACTGCTGTCGATGCCGTATTTAAAGCTTATCGGAGCTGTTTTATTGGTCTATATCGGCGTGGATTTGTTAAGCGGTGGCCATGGCGAGGAAGACGATGGCAAAGAAATCAGTGGGATGGGCGCTGCCATTCGCACGATTTTGATTGCAGACTTAGTCATGAGTTTAGACAATGTCTTGGCTGTAGCCGCAGCGGCTAAAGGTAACTTGGTGCTGCTTATTGCTGGTTTGCTCGTGAGTATTCCACTGATTATATTTGGCTCTACTTTGCTGATGAAAATCATGGAGCGATTCCCGATTATCATCACAATTGGTGCCGCATTACTTGGTTTTCTAGCCGGAGAAATGCTGCTAACTGACCCTGCTGTGGTGGGCTGGTTTGGCAAAATGAGTGAGCAAACGATTGTGTTTGCCGGTGTGATTGGTGCAGCTCTGGTCGTCGCACTAGGCACATGGATGCAAAAAAGAAGCAAGGCAAGCTCTTCCGCGCATTGAAATTGCCGCCAATTTGCAACAAAAGGCGGTATCCGTGTGACAAAGTACCTTGTGGTGTCGGCGTACCTCTGTTAACGTAGGCTCAGTAAAGCGTCACGGAGGGTAGATGCAGCATGCCGCTGCTCTGCTAACTTCTTAGATAGCGCACATTCACATGCGAAAGGCTGGAAGTGGCCAGTTCATTGTCTTCAAAGCGTAGTACATTTTGGCGCACCGATTGGTTCTTCGGTGTGTTGGTTGTTCTATTGGTGCTTATATTGCACCAAAGTACGGACTTTATTGGCACTTTAGAGCGGCGTTTTTACGATTTTTCTAGCACCGCTACTTCGCGCGCTCCGTCCGATCGGATTGCGATCATTGCCATAGACGACCAAAGCATCGCCAACATAGGCCGTTGGCCTTGGTCACGTGAAGTCCACGCCAAAATCATCGACCAGTTGGCAGCGGCCAAGGCCAAAACGATCGTGCACACCACCTTCTTTTTTGAGCCTCAAACCGATCGTGGCTTAGGCTACATTCGAAAAATCAAAGATGTCATTGCTGCAACTACAGTTGATTCACTAGCGTCTAACAGCAACGAACAAGTGGCAAAAATCATTGCACAAGCCGAGGTGGAGCTTGACACGGATGCCAAATTGGTAACCAGTATTGCGAACGCTAAAAATGTACTGCTGCCTTCTGTGTATGTATTGGGTGAGCCTCTGGGCAAGCCAGACCAAGCTTTGCCAGCTTTTGCTTTAAAGAGTGCCATTTCTGAAAATGGTAACTATTCCTTGCCTGCGGTCAAGTTTCAGCAGCCATTAGAGGCACTAGGGAATGCGGCTGCGGGTGTTGCGCATTTAAATCAATACCAAGACCGCGACGGCGCTGTACGCCAAGAGCCCATGCTGGTCAATTATTACGGCAAGGCTGTACCTTCCATGGCCTTGCTGGCTGCTGCAAACAGTCTCAATCTATTGCCTTCTGATATCAAGCTCAATAGTGGTGAATCAGTACAAATTGGCAAGTTAAAAATCAAGACGGATGAGTCGGCTTTGATGTTGCCGCAATTTTATGTAGGCAAAGATGGCAAGCACCCGTTTGCGATTGATTCGTTTTACGATGTCGCAAGTGGAAAAATTCCCGCTTCAAAATACGCCGACAAAATTGTCCTCATAGGAGCAACCGCCGCTGGTGTGGGCACGCAGTTTGCTGCGCCAGGATATCCTAGTCTGACACCTGTGGAAACGATGGCGCACATCACCTCCAGTATTCTCAATGAACATTTTATTGTGCATCCGAGCTGGGGCATTTGGATTGCATTGCTGGCCTTTTTGCTGGTGGCGGCTTACTTGGTCGCCGCATTACCGAGGCTTTCGGCTGGCATGGCAGCGGTGATCACCGCAACATTGTTTGTGGTGTTGCTGGTTTTAGAAGGTGGTATGTTGGCTGGGGCTGCTTTGTGGATCAAACTCGTATTGCCCGCTACTTTGCTCCTGATTGGCCATTTAGCGCTAACCACTAAGCGTTTTTTGATGACCGAAGAGGGCAAAGCCAAATCCGACGAAGAGTCGGCAGAAACCAATCGCATGATGGGCTTAGCTTTGCAAGGCCAAGGCCAACTTGATATGGCTTTTGACAGATTTCGCCGTGTCCCTGCGAGTGATGCGGTGATGGGGAATATGAATAATTTAGCGCTTGATTTTGAGCGCAAGCGCCAATTCAACAAGGCCCAAGCTGTTTACGAGCATATGGCGGGTTTAGACAAAAACTACAAAGGCTTGGCAGATAAACTCAACCGTGCCAAGAACCTTTCAGAAACCGTAATTTTGGGTGGCAGTGGTGGCCATCCTGGCGGTACCATGTTACTTGACGGCGGCGGAGTTGAAAAACCCATGTTGGGTCGCTACCAAGTTGAAAAAGAGCTGGGCAAAGGTGCAATGGGTGTCGTTTATTTGGGTAAAGATCCAAAAATTGGACGTGTGGTGGCTATTAAAACGATGGCGCTGGCAAATGAATTTGAAGGGGAAGAGCTCACAGATGCACGCGAACGCTTCTTCCGCGAAGCCGAAACTGCTGGTCGTTTGCAGCACCAAAATATCGTCACGATTTTTGATGCCGGTGAAGAGCATGATTTAGCCTATATTGCCATGGAATTTCTGAAGGGCAAAGACTTGGTGGACAACTGCAAAGACGGCCATTTGCTGCCAATGCCCAAGGTCGTCTCCATCGTTGCACGCGTAGCCCAAGCATTGGCATATGCGCACAAACAAAATGTGGTGCACCGCGATATCAAGCCTGCAAACATTATGTATGAGCTAGAAAGCGATACAGTTAAGGTTACTGATTTTGGCATTGCACGTATTACCGATTCAAGCAAGACTAAAACCGGACTTGTGCTGGGGACGCCTAGCTTTATGTCGCCTGAGCAAATTGCAGGTAAGAAAGTAGATGGACGTTCAGACTTGTATTCTTTAGGTGTGATGCTTTACCAGATGCTCACTGGTGTGCTGCCATTTAGAGGTGACTCAATGGCTGAGCTCATGTATAAAATTGCCAACGAAGAAGCACCAGACATTCGAATCGTTCGCGCTGATATTCCCAATGCGTTGGCAGACATAGTGGCTCTGGCGCTATCAAAGCGCTCTGAAACCCGTTACCAAGACGGAGACCAGCTAGCAGCCGATTTAAACGCCGTGTTTTCTGGTGCTGTAACAACTAGCAATGCCACTGTGATGACGCAGTCCAGTACACTTGGTAATACTTTAGAATCGACAGGCCACGAAAAAACACAAGTTTTGAATGCTAATTCGCAAGCTCAGGAGAAGACAGTTATTATGTCTGCTGCGGCAGAGCAGTCTCTTCAAGACAAAACATTGGTCTTAAGCGCGCAAAATTTTGAAAAAACCCAGGTCAGCCCCACCCCGCACACGCTCGGAGAAGCCCGAGCTCCTAAGTTGCCGGATACCGATATAAGTCTGTAGTTTCACCATGATGTACCATTTTTGTTCTGACACGGATCCTGGGCTAGCCCGCGACAACAACGAAGACTCTGTAAGTATTGACAGTGCGACGCGATTGGGTGTGCTGGCTGACGGCATGGGAGGGTACAACGCAGGGGAAATAGCCAGTGGTATGGCAACTGCTTTTATCAAATCTGAAATGGGGCGTTGGCTCGCGCAGGTGGGTAAAAATGCCAATGCAAAAGAAGTGAGACGTGCCATGGAAATTTGCGTAGACAACGCGAATCGCTCTATTTTCAACGCCGCCAACTCAAACCCACAGTACAGTGGCATGGGCACGACACTGGTTGTGGCGGTATTTGACCAATCGCGCTTGATGCTTGGCCATATTGGCGACTCGCGCTGCTATCGCTTGCGTGGCCAAGAGTTCATACAAATCACCAAAGACCACTCACTTCTGCAAGAGCAGATTGATGCGGGCTTGATCACGATAGAGCAAGCAGCAGTTTCACTGAATAAAAACCTTGTTACTAGAGCGCTTGGAGTTGAAGACAGCGTACTTCTGGAGGTCAATGAGCACCGAGTCGATGAAGGCGATATTTATGTGTTGTGTTCAGATGGATTATCTGACATGGTAGATGATGAGGGCATTGCTAGAATCCTACGCGGAGAAGGTACGCTTGAGACTAAAGCGAAAGCACTTATCGTTGCGGCGAATGCTGCTGGTGGGCGCGACAATATCACTGTATTGATGGCGCAAGCGACCGAAGGTAGTGCCAAGCGCGGCCTAGTGGCCAGACTTTTGGGTAAATAAATGGCATATCATTGCAGTTATGCAGTCGTAACGCTTACAAAGAGGAGTCGGCCATGCCGAAAATGATCGTCTCAATTGACGGAGTAGTTATCAAAGAAGTCCAACTCACGAAGGATAGAACCAGTCTTGGGCGCAGGCCTTACAACGATATTGTGATTGACAACTTGGCGGTCAGCGGTGAGCATGCAGTGCTACAAATGGCTGGCAATGAGGTGCACCTTGAAGACCTCAATAGTACCAACGGCACTTATGTGAACGGCAAAGCTGTAAAAAAACAGCTCATGCAAAACAACGACACCATTGAAATTGGCAAGTACAAAATTAAATTTGTGAATGAAAACGCCAACCCAGGGTTTGAGAAAACCATGGTAATCAAGGCGGGCTCAGTTGGAGTCGCGCAACCTGCTGGGGCCGTTATTGGGCAGCCGGTGATGGCGGCTGCATCCGTCGCGGCGATCAAGGTGCTCTCAGGAGCTGCGGCTGGCCGTGAGGTGGCGCTGGTCAAGGTGGTTACCACTATCGGCAAGCCTGGGGTTGCTGTAGCCGCGATCACCCGCAGGCCACATGGTTTTGTGGTGGCGCATGTCGAAGGCGCAAACAAACCTACGCTGAACGGAGCCCCTATTGGTGCAGAGCCGATCACACTCAAAAATGGCGATGTGCTTGAATTGGCTGGCACACAAATGCAGTTTATTCAAGCTTAAAAGCCTGAGCCCTTGGTGCTATAGCGTTCCAAGGATGCCCAAATCTTCACACAGGCCAACATGATATGGATGCCGTGCGCAAACATTGGCGTCGTATAGCCGTCACGCTGATACCGCTTATTCTCGCGTTGCTACATGCCAGTGAGGTAATGCCACTTGGTGTTTTGAAGCGAATTGACGACATTATCTATGACGCAAGGTTGCGCACTACGATGCCGCGAACTCTCGATAACCGAATCGTCATATTGGATGTGGACGAAAAAAGCCTTGCTGAAGTAGGTCGCTGGCCATGGGCGCGTAACAAAATGGCAAATCTGGTCGATGAGCTCTTTGATCGCCAAAAAATAGCGTTACTGGGCTTCGACATGGTGTTTGCCGAAGCAGATGAAAGTTCTGGGCTGAAGCGCTTGCAGCAGTTAGCCGCTGGAGAGTTCAAAGACCAAGCAAACTTTGGTGAACGCGTGGCGCAGTTGCAAAATAGCCTCGACTACGATGCACTGTTTGCAAAATCGCTGTCGAATAGACCTGTGGTCATGGGTTATTACATGACCAGTGACCGCGATGGACGCACCAGCGGTGTGTTGCCCTCATCAGTGATGCAAAAAGAGTCGTTACTGGGCAAGCCGATTCAATTTTTGAGTTGGAACGGATTTGGCTCTAACATTGAGTCACTGGCTAAAACCGCTCCACTAGGGGGTTATTTCAACTCAATTACCGATAACGATGGCGTTGTTCGCTCTATTCCTCTGGTGGCTGAGTACCAAGGCAAATACTATGAATCGTTGTCCTTGGCAATGTTTCGTTTGCTTGCTGGTCTGCCTAAAATCGAGCCCGGTTTTCCGCAAGAAAGAGTTTTGCAGCGCAATTACAAAGGACTTGAGAGCATTTTGCTCAAACAGGGCGCAAAGACGATCGCTATTCCTGTAGACGATAAAGTTTCTGTTCTGGTTCCATTTCGCGGGGAGGGTAATGTTGCTGGGGGCTCTTTCAAATATATCTCCGCATCGGATGTGCTGAACCAACGTGTACCTGCCGACGCTTTAAAAGACAAAATCGTTTTATTTGGAACAACTGCGCCGGGCTTGCTAGATTTACGTGTAACTCCGGTTGGCGAGGCATATCCTGGTGTAGAAACCCATGCTAATGTAATTTCAGGAATGCTGGATGGCAAGATGTCGGTAAGGCCAGACTACTCCCCTGGTTTTGAAATAGTTATTTTGGTACTCTCAGGCCTTTTGCTGGCTATTGCCTTGCCTTTGCTATCTGCAACACGAGCAGTTGGTCTCAGTGCTGCGGTTTTGATTTTACTGGTGGGTCTTAATTTTTGGTTGTATTGGGGCTATGGATTGGTATTGCCGCTTGCTAGCGCTGTACTCATGGTGTTGACTGCGTTTGCGCTCAACATGAGCTACGGCTATTTTGTGGAAAGTAAGTCAAAACGAGATCTGGCGAATCTTTTTCGAGGATATGTTCCGCCAGAGTTAGTCGACGAGATGGTCAATGACCCTGAGAGCTACAACATGAAGGCCATCAACAAAGAGATGACAGTCATGTTTTGCGACATGCGGGGTTTTACTAATTTGTCTGAAAAAATGGAGCCCACTGCGCTTCAGGCGTTGCTAAACAACTTATTTAGCCGGTTGACTGAGGTGATCCAAGCCAACCGCGGGACAACCGACAAGTACATGGGGGATTGCGTCATGGCGTTTTGGGGGGCACCACTAGAAACCCCAAACCATGCCAGTTTGGCCGTCAAAGCCGCATTAGAAATGAGCCAAGCGGTTCGGAAAATTAACGAGGAGCACCGTGCAAAGGGAATCCCAGAGATTGGAGTGGGCGTTGGTTTGAATACAGGAACAATGTGCGTAGGCAACATGGGGTCTGACATTCGGCGCAGCTATACGGTGATTGGTGATGCGGTGAATTTGGGTTCTCGTTTGGAAGGTTTGTCCAAAAACTACGGTGTGGACATTGTGGTTAGCGAAACTACACGCAAGCAATCCTCTGATTACGTATGGCAGGAGCTAGACAAAGTGCGCGTGAAAGGCAAGGAGCAAGCAGTGTCGATTTTCTGGCCTGCCTCCGCCACGGGACAAATACCCAAAGAGCAAAGTGATGAACTGAAGACTTGGGCGATGGTGCTCAAAAGCTACCGTGCGCAAGATTGGGATCAATGCGATGTGCATTTACTTAACTTACAACGGCAAAATGTCAAAAAATACCTTTACCAACTCTACACAGATAGAGTAGCCTCAATGCGTCAGTTGCCTTTTGATCCCGAATGGGATGGCGCAACGAATTTTGATGCTAAATAAAGGGATATAAAAATGCGCATACGTGTGCTCGGCTGCTCAGGGGCTATCTCCAAAGACTGCCGAACCACGTCATTTTTAATTGACCATGACGTGTTGGTGGATGCAGGAACTGGTGTTGGCGATCTCTCCTTGGAGGAGATGCGTCAGATTGACAGAGTGGTGATCACACACTCGCACTTAGACCATGTATGTTCTTTGCCTTTAATGCTGGATGCAGTTGCATCGACTCGCACTACGCCATTGGTGGTACATGCTTTGCCGGAGACCATCGCCGCTTTGCGCGCACACATATTCAATGGCACTATTTGGCCAGATTTTTCCACCATTCCTAGCCCTGAGCGTCCATTTTTACGTTTTTCAGAGATCAGGGTCGGTCAAACACTGATTGTGGGGGGTAAGACAATTGAAGTGTTGCCTGCCGTGCACACGGTGCCTGCAGTCGGCTATGCGGTTAGTTCAGGCAATAGTTGCTGGGTCTTTACGGGCGACACTGAACGAAATCCAGCTTTTTGGAAGCGTGTAAACCAGCTGAATGTCTCCATGCTGGTGATTGAAACCGCATTCAGCAACCGCGAAAGTGATTTGGCACGCCGCAGTCTGCATCTAGCGCCGTACGCGCTGGCGCAAGAGTTAGATTGCATTGATAAAACTAAGCGGTATCCTATTTACATCACGCATACAAAACCCGCCGAAACCGAGTTAATCATGGAGGAAGTGCAGCGATTTGACAGTACCCATCCGGATGGCTTGGACGTGTCGCATGACATCCGGTGGTTACGCGCAGGCCAAGAGTTCGAGATTTGAGGGCAATGTGACATGGACACTTCCGTAAAATCTGTAAATAGTGTCGACACTGAGCAAGCATTTTTGCACTCTCAGCTTCAACCTCCCGAGCAGCGCGGTGTCACATTCGAGGCCTTGTTTTTTCGCCAGCTGCAAGTAGTCACCACCCGTATCCATGAAACAGACAACATCGACCAATTGATGCTGCAAAGCAGCGCAGACATCTGCAAGTTGCTCAATGCCGATCGACTGACGCTGTATGCATTGAGCGATGATAAATCCTCCATTGTTTCTAAAATAAAAACGGGATTGCAAACGGCGAAAGATCTTAAATTGCCAATAAGTCCACAGAGTGTGGCAGGCTATGTTGCATTGACCAAAAGCATGGTCAATCTTGCGGATGTCTACGACGATGAGGCGCTCAAGCGAATTCATCCAAGTTTGAATTTTCTCAAAGAAGTGGACAAACGCTCAGGCTATCGAACCAAACAAATGCTGGTGATACCCATTGCCAATGGGGAGGATTTGTATGGTGTGTTGCAAGTCATCAACAACAAAAGCGATGCGCTTTTTGGTGATTTAGAGATTGAAGGTGCAAGCCAATTGTGTAAGACATTGGCGACAGCCATCCGCCATCGAACCCAGCGTGCGCTGGATGTACAACGCCGCAAAGCCACTAAATTTGACGGTTTGGTGTCTGATGGCGTGATATCGCAGTCAGATTTAGAGCAGTGTGTGCTACAAGCGCGGGAGCAAGCGAAGACGGTAGAGCACATGCTGATGGCACAATTTCATATACGCCCTAGTCAAATTGGGCCGTCTCTGTCGCGTTTTTTTGGTGTGCCTTACGAGTCCTTCAATTCAGGCCGTATCCGCTCAGAAATGCTCCATGCCTCGCTCAAGCGCGATTTTGTAGAAGAGCAGCGCTGGATACCCTTAGAAGAAACGCCTGAGGGTTTGGTGGTAATGTGTGTCGACCCTGAGGCCACGCGTGGCTCGCGGATTGTGCCGCAAGTATTCCAAAGGTTGTCAAAATTTGCTTACCGTGTCACCACCCAAACCGAATTTGAAGAAACTTTAGGGCAACTCTTTGGAACAGAGTCGGGCGGTGGCTCAATAGACCAATTGCTAGAGGGTTTGAGCGCATCGCCAGATGAAGACGGCTTCAACGATGAATCGCTGGAGTCTGCAGCTTCAGACAACGAATTAGTGAAATTCGTGAACAAAGTCATCATTGACGCTTACCACCAAAAAGTCTCAGACATTCATATTGAGCCGATGCCAGGCAAAGCCAAAACGGGTATTCGTTTTCGCATTGACGGTACGCTTGCCCCTTATATCGAGGTACCCGCACAGTTCCGCCAAGCCATGGTCACACGCTTAAAAATTATGTGCGATCTGGATATTTCTGAGCGGCGCAAGCCGCAAGATGGCAAGATCAAGTTTAAAAAATACGGTCCTTTGGATATTGAATTGCGTGTGGCCACAATTCCTTCGGCTGGCGGAGTTGAAGATGTTGTGATGCGGATATTGGCGGCAGGCGAGCCTATTCCACTAGAAAAACTAGGGCTTACCGCTCACAACCGCGAGCGTGTAGAGCGCACTGTGACGAAACCCTATGGTCTTTTTTATGTCTGTGGCCCCACAGGCTCGGGTAAAACGACTACATTGCATTCGATTTTAAAATTTCTCAATACGCCAGACACCAAAATCTGGACGGCAGAAGACCCCGTTGAAATCACCCAAAAAGGGCTGCGGCAAGTCCAAATCAACAAAAAGGCGGGAATTGATTTCGCGTTGATCATGCGCGCTTTCTTGCGTGCCGACCCCGACATCATCATGGTGGGCGAAAGCCGTGACAAAGAAACGGTGAGCATGGGTGTAGAGGCGTCGCTGACAGGGCACATGGTGTTTTCAACGCTGCACACCAACTCTGCGCCCGAGTCCATCACCCGCTTGTTAGACATGGGTATGGATCCCTTTAACTTTGCAGATGCGCTTTTGGGTATCTTGGCGCAGCGTTTGGCTAAACGCTTGTGTGACTGCAAACAAGAATACGAACCCACGCCTGCGGAAATTAAAACGTTCATGCACGAATATGCCGATGAACTTCGCTTCACCGACGCATGGAAGCAAGACGAAGGCGGCGAATCCCAAAAGCTTCTAGACGACTGGATGCAGCACTACGGACGCGATGGAAAATTGCATATGCACCGCGCCGTCGGCTGCGACAAGTGCGGCAAGACGGGCTACAAAGGCCGTGTGGGCCTGCACGAGTTGCTAATTGCCGATGATGCGATCAAGAAGCTCATCCAAGAGCGCGCGAGGGTGGCACAGATTTTTGCCAAAAGCGTTGAAACTGGCATGCGCACACTCAAGATGGACGGCATGGAGAAAATTTTGATGGGTCTGACCGATCTCAAACAGGTCAGATCGGTCTGTATTAAGTAAGCCAAAAGCGGCGTCAAGTGAAGCAACCCGTATGCGCGTTCACAAAAAAGGACTCCGTAGAGTCCTTTTTGCATTAAATGACCAATGTCAGCGTCAAATGGTTATATATTGCTATTATTTTTTAAGTAAACCACCGAGCATACCCATTAAATCGCCCGCATTGCCAAGGCCACCTTCGGGCGCTTGGCCGTTGGGGGTTAGGTGGTTGATCAGACCTGGGAGAATCTGGCTGAGTTGGCTGGCAGCGTCACCATTGCTCATGCCCAGTTTGCTGGCGATATCAGCCAAAGCGCCGTTGCCCAAAACACTGGAGAGTTGGTCACCAGTAATTGCTTGGTTTTCGCCGTTGCCCACCCAAGAGCCCATGGCATCGCCCAAGCCTGCTTGTTGGAATTTGGAGACTAATCCGCCCAGCCCGCCCTGTGCACCGTCGTTACCCAGCATACCGATAGCCGCGCTGATGAGTGCCGAATTAAGCCCGCCTCCAGCTTGCTGCTGACCGCCACCGAGCACAGCGCCTAGTATGCTGGCCAAACCACCACCACCCTGTTGGCCACCGCCCAACGCTGCGCCTAAGACTGAATCGAGTAAACCCATGAGGAGCTCCTAAAAAATGTGTCAATTGAGGAATAAATACTACATACGCATTGTGACAGTTTATGTAAGAAATTAAGCCCGCGTTTTGCGGCGATGCAAAGCCAGCCATATTAAAGCGGCAATAGTGCACGCTACTGGCAGCAGGGAGCCTTTGTTGAGCAACTGCCAGCCCTGTGTGGTGACCAGTGCGCCCGATGCAAAAGACGACAAAGCCAAAGTGCCGAATACACAAAAATTGAGTGCCCCTTGTGCTTTGTCCTTTTCTTCTGGCCGGTAAGCTTCTAACGCCAACGTAGTAGAGCCCGTGAACAGAAAATTCCAACCTAAGCCCAAAACGAACAAAGCAATTAAAAATTGGTGCAAATCGGTGCCCGACAACGCAATAGCGATACACATCAAATTCAATGTCGCCCCGATGCCCATAATGGGCAGTGCGCCAAAGCGTTTAATTAAATGCCCTGTAAAAAAACCTGGAGCGAACATGCCAATCACATGCCACTCTAGTACCAAGGCCGCGTCTTTGAAGGGCAAGCCGCATTGCTGCATCGCAATAGGGGTAGCCGCCATCAAAAGGTTCATCACGCCATAGCCCAGTGCGCCAGCTGCAGCGGCGACCCTGAACACAGGCTGGCGCATGATCTCCGAGAGTGGCCGACCAGTGCCTTTGGCGGCTTGTTCTGCTGCCTGTGTAGCGCTTAGCACGGGGAATTTGATACAACTGATCACCACCAAGCCCAGTGCCGCTACGCCCACCAAATACAAATACACAGCTGCAAAAGGTGTGGCCATTGCATCGCGTCCATAAGCTGCCAAATTGGGCCCCACAATAGCCCCAATCAAACCACCCGCCAAGACCCAAGACACGGCTTTCTCTTTCTCTCCAGCATGCGCCAGCTCAGCGGCGGCAAAGCGGTAAAGTGATGCATTGGCGCTGTAGTAGCCCGCAATCACCGTAGAGGCACACAAAAGCCAAAATTGCTGGTGCGAAGCCGCATAAAAGCAGGCCGCCGCCGACAGCATGCCCGTAATAAGCCCAATTTGGAACGAGCCCTTGCGCCCGAAGCGCCGCTGCGTACGCGCCACCACGCCAGTAGAAAGCGCAGCACCCACCACGTATCCCATCACCGGCAGGGTGGCCATCCAGCCCAAAGGAGCCATTGACAAGCCCAGCAAGCCATTGACAGCGATGAAAACCACGTTGTTGGTTAGGAAAAGGCCTTGGGCTAGTGCCAACAGCAAGAGATTTATATTCATATAAAGAGCAGTGTAATGGGGTGATGCGCTATGTGAACAGCACCAAAGCTTGCAAAGGCGCGGTTTCGGCGCGCAGGGTGCGCGGGCCTAGGCTTAAGGGGGCGAATCCTGCCGTTACAGCGGTGGATTCCTCTAGGGGGGATAGGCCACCTTCTGCGCCTGAGAGAAAGAGCACGTCGCTGGGCATTTTTGCCAGCGATTGCGCGGCAGACAGAGCCCCCATAGCGTCTGGGCGCAGGGAGAGCACATAGCGCTGGGTTGTGGACGTCGAACCGGACGCGCCCTTTAAGGCTGCGCAGCTTGCCTGTGTGCTTGATTGCAGCGCCGCTTGCTGGCTAAGCCACGTTTTAATGTCGATGGCCGCGTCAATCTGTGGCACGCGGTTGCGCCCGCACTGCTCACTGGCGGCGGCGGCCACTTGTTGCCAATGTTGGCGCTTTTTGTCGGCGCGTTCGCCGCTTAAGCGCAGTACGCCGCGCTCGGTCATCAGCGGGGTGATGCGGGATACGCCCAGTTCGGTGGCTTTTTCTACCAAATAGTCCATGCGCTCATTGGCGGGCACGCCCAGCGCCAAATGCACGGCGCGGCTGGCTTCGCGCTCAATAGAGCTGTGGCTGAGCACCTGCACCCGCACTTCGGAGCGGCCCATGTGCGCCACTTGCGCGGTGTATTCGCCGCCCAAGCCGTCAAACAGGGTGAGCGCATGGCCCGGCTGCATGCGCAACACCTGGACGTGGCGGGCGGCAGCGGCATCTAAGGCCAATTCGGGCTGCGTTTGACCCTGGGTTGGGAGAAAAGCCAGTAAAGGCTGGGCGCTGTAAATGCGTGGCATAGGATCACATGCGCCCATACGCAAAACCGATCTGAGGGCTGGTGCCTTCGATGGTATCGATGAGTTTTTCAAGCATGCCCAGCTCGCGGTAGCGGTTGGCGGCGTGGCGTATGTAGGCGATAAAGCGGGGTGTATCGGCCAAATACTTGGGTTTGCCGTCACGCAGGGTGAGCCTTGCAAAAATGCCTGCTACCTTAAGGTGGCGCTGCAAACCCATCCATTCCACCGCGCGATAAAAAGCGCCAAAGTCTTCGCTCCAGCCGTCAAAATCCAAGAGGCCCGCCTTGCGCGCCCGCTCCCAGTAGCGCACCGTCACTTCAATGACGAACTCCTCGTCCCAGCTCCAAAAGGCATCGCGCATCAGGCTGGCAATGTCGTAAGTGACGGGGCCGTAGACGGCATCTTGAAAATCTAGAATACCAAGCTTTTGATCGTCCCTCGCGGCAAGCGCGGGGATGCCGAGCGCCGACAGGCCGCCCTTAGGCGCGAGAGCCCCCTCGGGGGGCAGCGCAGCACGCGAAGCGGCAAGCGTGGGGGCTATATCCCCCCCCACCATCATGTTTCTGGGCATATAGTCGCGGTGCACATAGACCTGCGGCGCGTGCAGGTTACGCACAACAATTAAATCAGCGGCCTGCTTCCACACCAGAGTTTGCTCGTCGCTCAAGGCCAGTTGGCGGTGCTTGGCCACATACCAGTCTGGGAAAAGCGCTATTTCGCGCTGCAGCAATGTGGCATCATAAGTCGGTAACACACCCGGTTTGGAGGCCAGTTGCCACTGCACCAAGGTGTCGCAGGCTTCTACAAAGCGTGGCAAATTAGCGTAATGATTGTCACGGTTGATGGTGTCTAGCAGGGTTTGGTTGCCCAAATCGCTCAGCAGCATGAAGCCCTGCACCTCTTGCCATGCCAATACCTGCGGCGCGTGGATGCCCGCGGCCTGCATCAGGCTGGCCACTTGGACAAAAGGCTTGCAGTCTTCTTTGTCGGGTGGAGCATCCATCACAATACAGCTGCTGCCAACCAATGTGTTCACCCGCAAATAACGGCGAAAACTGGCATCAGCGCTGGCGATACACAGGCTTTGCGGCACTAAGCCGTGGCTTTCGCTTATCTTGGCAAACCATGCCTCAAAGCAAGCTTCGCGTTGTGGGTCTGCCCAAAGAACAGGCAATACGGGGGCAGTGGATAAGTGGATGGATTGATTCATGGATAATCCCATTGTATAAAGCTCTGGCACAAGCCAGAGATTGATTTTTTGAATGCTGATTCTTTGAGCCCGCTGTTACTAGTGTGCAAGCCCCTTTTGAACTGCCGACACCCTGCCCCTTATTGCGCCTTGCCAACTCCAGTGGCTTGGGCGGCGCTGTGTGCCTGTTTGTTGCTTGCGCAAGGCAAGGCGTTTGCGCAAGAGGCAGCTCAGCCAGAAGCACCCGTCAAACTCAAACCAACTGCCATGCTCCAAGAGCTGCTTTCAGAGGAGACGCGTCGTCATGCCCCAACCTTTATTTTGGGCGACCGCCTCTCTGGCCGCACCGATTTGGAGACCACGATCGAGGGCAATGCGGTGCTGCGCCGCGCAGGGACGGTGTTGCGTGCAGACCGCATCGACTACTACCAGCCCGATGATCTGCTCAAGGCCCGTGGCAATGTACACCTCAACCGTTTAGGCAATGTTTACGAAGGGCCTCAGGCGCAAATCAAAGTGGACGCAATGGAGGGCTTCATCTTAGAGCCCACTTATAAATTTGCCCGCACCCAAGGCCATGGGCAGGCCGACAGGATTGACTTTGTAGACGAACAGCGCTCTGTAGCACGCAATGTGCGCTACACCACTTGTGAGCGCAAACCTGGGCCCAGTTGGTTGCCAGACTGGATGGTGCAAGCTTCGCAGGTCAAATTTGACACGGAAAGCCAAGTTGGCGAGGCCAGTGGCGTGGTGTTGCGCTTCAAAGATGTGCCCATTTTGGCGGCCCCCTACATTACTTTTCCGCTCAGTGATGCACGTAAATCGGGTTGGCTGCCCGCCACGCTCAACATTGACAACACCAGCGGCTTGGAAGTGGCCATGCCCTATTTCTGGAACATTGCCCCCAACCGCGATGCAACTGTCACCCCTAGCTTACTAACCAAGCGCGGCATCAATGTCAGCAGCGAGTTTCGCTATTTAGAGCCCAATTACACGGGGACTTTGCGGGTTGACTATATGCCCAACGACCGTTTAACCGGTGGCCAGCGCTGGGGCATTGCCAGCAACCATACAGGCGGGCTGAGCACGCCTTGGGGCAGCGTCAGCAGCCGCGCCAGCATCAACAGGGTAGGCGACAATGATTATTGGAGCGATTTTCCGCGCAGCATCAGCACCCTCACCCAGCGCCAGTTGCCCACCGAGCTAGGCATGGCATGGGGATTGGGCGCATGGAGCGCCGATGCCAGAGTGCTGCGTTACCAAACCTTGCAATCGGCAAGCTCCCCTATCGTTCCCGCGTATGACAGGCTTCCCCAGCTAACTGCCCGGTACACACAGCCCAATGTGCAAGGCTTTAACCTAGGCTTAGAGCTCGATACCACCCATTTCGTGAGCGATGCCGCACTGACGGGGCAGCCCAATGCGCGGCGCAGTTATGGTTTGGCCAGCATGAGCAGGCCATGGGTTGCGCCAGGCTGGTTTGTGACGCCAAAGCTGCAATTGCATACCAGTGCATACCAGTTTGACTCCGGTTTAACCGCCGCCAATGCGCTGGGCGTGACTGGGCTAGGGCGCAGCGTGCCCACTGCAAGTTTGGACAGTGGCCTCATTTTTGAACGCAACACCAACTATTTTGGCCGTAGCTTTTTGCAAACACTCGAGCCGCGTGCTTTCTACGTCTACACCCCGTTTCGCGACCAAAGCGCCATTCCGGTCTACGACACGGGCGCTAAAGACTTCAATTTCGCCTCTATTTACACTGAAAATGCTTTTTCGGGCAACGACCGAATCTCCGACAACAATCTGCTCACGCTTGGGATCACCTCGCGCCTTCTAGACCCCGACTCGGGTGCTGAGGTGTTGCGCGCCAGCTATGCCCAGCGTTTGCGCTTCAAAGACCAAAATGTCACCCTGCCCGGCGGGGTGGCCGACAAAGACCGCCTGTCTGACATGCTTTTTGGTGCCACCGTGAACTGGAGTTCTCAGTGGGCCAGTGACTCCACGGTGCAGTACAACCCAAAAACCCGACAATCTGAACGCGCCACCATGAGCGCGCGTTATACGCCTACCAATTACCGGGTGCTCAGCGCTACCTACCGCTTCCAGCGTGGCGTGAGCAAGCAGCTCGATTTGGGATGGCAGTGGCCGTTGAACGACTTGTGGGGTGACAAAGACATGCCCAGCGCACAAGGTCAGGGCTTGGGCGAAGGCCGTTGGTACGGAGTTGGGCGGCTCAATTTCAATCTAGAAGATCGTAAAATCGTAGACTTGGTGGCAGGATTTGAGTACGATGCGGGCTGTTGGCTAGGACGTGTAGTGGTCGAGCGCTTGCAAACGACCAGTGCATCTGCCAATAAAAAGATTTCATTTCAGTTAGAGTTTTCAGGATTTTCTCGGTTGAGCGTGGGCAGCAATCCGCTGCGCAGCTTGCAGCAAAACGTACCTCGGTACCAGTTGCTGCGCGAGAAAATCACGGCACCAAGCCGTTTTTCGAATTATGAATAAGACCAAAATGGGTTGTGTATGCGAGCTTTGATCGATAAAAATAAACCTTTGCAAGCAATGGGTGCCATCGCAAGTGCGGTGCTGCTTTACGCTGCTTGCGCGGCGTCTGGCTGGGCGCAGTTGCGCCCAAGCACTACTTTGTCAGTTGCCAATATACCGGGGCAGAACACACAGCGTGCCGCTGATTTCATTGTTGCCATTGTTAACTCAGAGCCAGTAACCAACAGTGAAGTGCGTACACGGGTGCTGCGCTTTGAGCAGCAACAAAGCCAAAGAGGAGGCGCTCTTCCTGAGCGTACTGAACTTTTCAAACAAGTGCTAGATCGTCTCATCAGCGAGCGTGCCCAACTCCAGCATGGCCGCGACACTGGCGTAAAGGTGGATGAATCCGCAGTTGACCAGGGCGTGCAAAACGTCGCCCGTCAAAACCAAATCAGTGTTGACGAATTGCGCAAACGCCTGACCGAAGAAGGCGGCTCTTGGCTGCAATTTCGCTCGGACATACGCGACGAACTACTGCTGGCGCGCACCCGCGAGCGCGAGGTGGACAGTCGCATTGCCATTTCTGAGGCCGATTTGGACAGATTTATCAAAGAGAGGGTCGACAACCTTGACCCCAATGCTGTAGATCTCAACCTGTCGCAAATTTTGATTGAAGTGCCAGAAAGCGCGACACCCGTGCAGGTGGCCGCTTTGCTAGCAAGGGCGCAGCGTGTATCAGAGCGCGCCAACAAAGGCGAGGATTTTGCCGCTCTCGCCCGTGAATACTCCGATTCTGGCGACAAAGCCAATGGTGGAGCATTGGGCATGCGCCCAGCGGATCGCCATGCACCGATTTTCGTTCAGGCCACAGCCAATGCTAAAAGTGGTGCCATCGTCGGTCCTGTGCGCTCCGATGCTGGTTTTCACATCCTCAAAGTGGTTGAAAAAAAGCAAGCGGGTCTGCCTGTGCTCATGGTGCAACAAAGCCGCGCACGCCATGTGCTTTTGCGCCCAACCGCCCAACTCAGCGACAGTGCCGCGCGTGACCAGTTGCTAGCTGTTAAAGCGGATATTGCAACTGGAAAAACCAGCTTCGAGGCTGCATCCAAGGCCATCAGCCAAGATGGTTCGGCAAAAGATGGGGGTGAATTGGGATGGGCCAGCCCCGGGCAGTTTGTGCCCGAATTTGAAGAGGTGATGAATAGTCTCAACCCTGGTCAAATCTCCGAGCCCTTCCAATCTCGATTTGGCATGCATCTGATGCAACTCGTAGAGCGGCGTGAAAATGCCATGTCGGATCGCGAGCAACGCGAACAGGCGCGGGCGAATTTGCGCGAGAAGAAGCAAGAAGAAGCGCTGGAAATTTGGGTGCAAGACGTGCGCGCACGCGCCTATGTTGAGTTACGTGACCCACCGTTATGAAGCCGCACCACATGCAATCGCTTGACACCTGCGCTTTAGGGGCATGAGGCACATTCCGCGTAAGCGCTTCGGCCAGCATTTCCTGACCGACCAAAGCATCATCGCTGCTATTGTTGAAGCCATAGCACCCCAGCCACTGGATGCCATGGTGGAAATTGGTCCGGGTTTGGCGGCACTTACCCAACCTTTGGTCGAGCGCTTGGGCGACCTCACAGTCATCGAGCTAGACCGTGATTTGGCGGCAAAGCTGCGCAGCCATCCGCTGCTTCAGGTGGTTGAAAATGATGTGTTGAGAGTTGATTTTCAAGAGATTTTGACCAATGTCATTGCCAGAAGGTCATTGGTTGCTATTGAAAACATAGCATCTATGGCGCAATCCAAGACGACAAAAAAACTGCGTATTGTCGGGAATTTACCCTACAACATCTCCACCCCTATCTTGTTTCACCTTTTAGCGGTGGCCTCGATTGTGCAAGACCAGCACTTCATGCTGCAAAAAGAGGTGATTGACCGCATGGTGGCCCAGCCCAGTACCAGTGATTATGGGCGGCTCTCGGTCATGTTGCAATGGCGTTATGAGATGGCCAATATTCTATTTGTGCCGCCTGATAGCTTTGACCCACCACCGCGCGTTGACAGCGCTATCGTGCGCATGATTCCCCATGCGTCGCCTGCGACGGTGAAGTTTGCATTGCTAGAGGAGTTGGTTAAAGTTGCATTCAGCCAACGCAGAAAAATGCTGCGCAACACATTGGGCCGCTGGCTCGACGAGCATGCTTACGCAGGTCGTTTTGATGTTGCACGTCGCGCCGAAGAGGTGTCCTCGGCGGAGTTTGTAGCTCTGGCACAGAGCTTAGAAGATTGAGTTGACCTTAGAAGGGGTGCAGCGCCTCAAGCGCAAAAACCCTTCAAAAAGTGCAAATACAAAAAATCAGGCCGCTGCCAACCAATAGCCTGCATTGAAGGGGCTGGACATGCGCAGCGCAAGAGGCGATACGTCTACCAGTTTGTCAGTGGGCATTTTTTCGGGGGGGGGAGCACCCTCCACCAACTCTACGGCCGGTACAACCGCGCCCTCGGAAGCGCGGGCTACTGCAAATGAATAAAAGCAACGAAATGGCACTTTGCGGTCACCCCAATAATCGGACGCATCACGGAAGATGTCCAGCAATTGCTCGCGGGTTTCTTTGTCAAATTTTGCATGCGCGGGGATGTGCTCTAGCACCACGATGAAACCAGGCTGTGGGCCTGATTTGTGCAGTGGATCGGTCATGCAGTCATACAGCGCGTCAAAGTTTTTGCCAAAATGCGTGGGGAAAGTAAATTGCCCGGCAATTGTGTCAAGCAACTCTTGCTTGGATTGTGCATCGCCTAAATTAGCGTACAAAAAGTGGTGACCCAGCGCGGTGGCCGCGGCTTGCAAATCGCTGACCCGGTGGGCACGAATTGACTGCACAATATTGGATTTCACGGTACGAAGTGGCATGTTGCGCTCCGTTTCTCTCTTAAAAATATAACAAACAATTAACTTTTCAGGGTTTGCTGACTACTTGGCAGGCTGTATCACACAGTTTGCCAAGTGGCTTGACTCTTAGAACTATGGCGCGATTCGTTTAAAGCTCGCGTAATGGTCGTCTGAGTAATAGCAAGCCTCGGGTGCGCTGGGTTTGAGTCCACCACACACAATTCTTTTGGCACCACGGTTGCGTGCATACGGCGTTTTCACTGTGTATTCACGGTAGAAACCGCGTTTTTCGGCAGGCAATATTCGCTCTCGGTTGCCAAAAACAGTGCCGTCTTTGTCGTAAGCGAAAGGCCCACCTTTAAGTATTTGTTCGTAGGTTTCTTTGCCTTGCTTGGGCAAGTCAGACAAAGCGACCGTAGTTTGCCCGCCAACCAGAACGGACGGGGGTGTTTTGGCTTGCACCAAACTAGGGCAAGTCACGCATACCAAACAGGCAAGCGTGACTGCGCTTGCAGCCACAAAACGTGACATAAAACTGTTAAAAACCATGTGTTTGCCTAGCGCCATAGCGCGATCTGTTCAAAAAGTGCTTATGCGGTGAAACTGATCTTGGCATGGTTTGCCGCACCAAGATCAGGGTTAACCCGCAAATTTAAGCCCTCAAGTGTGCCTGAAAACACCATTTAAAGCAAGCTTCTTTTGCAGATACCGTGGTGGCGGTGTGGCCAAATCAGCGCATCCTGCAAAAATAAGTGAGCGCACGCTTGCGCATTTAAGACATTTAACTCTAGAAAAATGATTTTTCGCTAGGCGTTAGCGCATGGCATTTGCATCGGCAACGGTGAGTGCTGTCATATTCACAATGCGACGCACCGTGGTGCTGGCTGTGAGAATATGCACAGGTGCAGCGCATCCTAGCAACACTGGGCCAATAGCAATGTTGCCCCCCGCAGCTGTTTTCAGCAGGTTGTAGCTGATGTTGGCTGCATCAATATTGGGCAAAACCAGCAAATTGGCTGCACCCGCTAGGGTGCTGTGCGGCAATATGGCGCTGCGTGCGGCGGGGTCAAGTGCAACATCACCGTGCATTTCGCCGTCGACTTCCAGCCACGGCGCTTGTATGCGCAGTAGCTCAAGGGTTTGGCGCATTTTGAGCGCACTGGGTTGGTTACTGGAGCCAAAATTGCTGTGCGAAAGCAGCGCGGCTTTGGGCTTGAGGCCAAAGCGCATCATCTCTTCTGCTGCCATGGTGGTGATTTCGGCCAATTGCTCAGCTGTTGGGTCGTAGTTGACATGGGTGTCGACTAAGAACAATTGGCGATCCGGCAAGAGCAGGCCGTTCATGCATGCGAAGGTGGATACACCTGCCCGCTTGCCCAGCACTTGGTTGATGTAGTGCAGGTGCATGTCGGTCGTGCCCCAAGTGCCGCAAATCATGCCGTCCACATAGCCTTTGTGCAGCATCATGGAGCTAATAAGCGTGAGGCGGCGGCGCATGTCGATTTTGGCAGTTTGCTCGGTGACCCCTTGGCGCGCAGTCATGCGATGGTAGCTTTGGTAAAAATCACGGTAGCGTTCGTCTTGCTCGACGTTGACCACCTCGTAATCGACCCCTTGTTTGAGGCGCAATCCAAACTTTTCGACGCGCTGGGCGATGACTTCGGGGCGACCCGCCAAGAAGGGTTTGGCCAATGATTCGTCCACCACGATTTGGCAGGCGCGCAGCACGCGCTCTTCTTCGCCTTCGGCATAGATCACGCGCTTTTTGGCAGCTTTTTTGGCCGCCGTAAAAATCGGCTTCATGGTCGTGCCAGAGGCGTAGACGAATGTCTGCAAGCGGTCGCGGTAGGCATCCATATCGGCAATGGGGCGCAGTGCCACACCGCTGTCGGCAGCGGCCTTGGCCACTGCGGGCGCGATTTTCATCATCAGGCGTGGGTCGAAGGGCTTGGGTATCAAATACTCTGGGCCAAAAGCCAGCGCTTGGCCAGCATACGCAGCGGCAACCACATCACTTTGTTCTTGCTGCGCCAGTTCTGCAATGGCGTGCACTGCGGCAATTTCCATCTCAACGGTGATCGTGGTTGCCCCACTGTCGAGTGCTCCACGGAAGATGTAGGGGAAACACAAGACATTGTTGACTTGGTTGGGGTAGTCGGTGCGGCCAGTAGCGACGATTGCGTCTGAGCGCACCGCATGCACGTCTTCTGGTGCAATTTCAGGGTTGGGGTTGGCCAGCGCCATGATGAGTGGTTTAGCGGCCATGCGTTTGACCATCTCAGGCTTGAGCACGCCACCGGCAGACAGGCCAAGAAATACGTCGGCATCGTCGATGATTTCGCCCAGCGTACGCGCCAAGGTTTTCTGTGCAAATTGGATTTTGTCCTCGTCCATGAGCTCGGTGCGGCCTTCGTAGACCACGCCAGCCAAGTCGGTAACAAATATGTTCTCGCGCGGAATACCCAGCTTGACCAAAAGACCCAAGCAGGCCAGCGCAGCTGCGCCCGCACCAGAAGTCACCAATTTAATTTTCTTGGGGTCTTTGCCCACGACTTTGAGGCCGTTAAAAATGGCTGCGCCCACTACGATGGCCGTGCCGTGCTGGTCGTCATGGAAGACTGGAATTTTCATGCGCTCGCGCAATTTGCGCTCTACATAAAAACAATCTGGCGCTTTGATGTCTTCTAGGTTAATGCCACCAAAGGTGGGCTCCAGTGAGGCAATGATGTCGACCAATTTGTCGAGGTCGTGCTTTTCGTTGATTTCGATGTCAAAAACATCAATACCCGCAAATTTTTTGAACAAAACCGCCTTGCCCTCCATGACGGGCTTGGAGGCCAGCGGCCCAATGTCGCCTAACCCCAGCACAGCAGTGCCGTTGGTGATGACGGCGACCAAATTGCCGCGCGCGGTGTATTTGAAAGCATTGTTGGGGTCTTTGACGATTTCTTCACAGGGTGCGGCTACGCCTGGGCTGTAGGCCAGGGCTAAGTCATGTTGGTTTACCAATTGCTTGGTAGCGGCGATGGCGATTTTGCCGGGTGTGGGGAATTCGTGGTATTCGAGCGCAGCGCGGCGCAACTCGGCGCGTTTTTCGTCAGTGTTGATGGCAGCGTCGTCGGTAAAAGCAGGCATGTTTGTCTCCGGGGATTTTTTTAACGTAGACGATTGTATCGCTAGCTGGTGAAAACCCTAGTATGTAGATATGCGTAGAGAGCATGGGTGTTTTGACAAAATAACAACGATTCGCGGTGTATTTGTCGCCGCATTGGCGTGACTTATGGATGGAGAGTGAAAATAAAGACAGTAAATGAGACCGCATCAAAACGCCATTGACGCAATGCAGCAGACAAATTTTGCTATATAATATATAGCAAAACAATTTCGCCCAACAGTTTTATGTCCACTACACCTGCACAGCCCCCGCGCTGGGCTTATGCGCTGCTTTTTCTCACCCCAGCCATGTGGTCGGTCAACTATTTGGTGGCACGCACAGCGCCTGGGCTGATTGCACCACACATGCTGGCTTTGTGCCGTTGGTCACTAGCCGGAGTCGTGTTGGCGCTGTTTGCCCGTGCGCAGCTGCGTCAGCCACATGTGGTGCGCCAAGAGCTCTGGGCGCGCGGTTGGCAATACTTGGTGTTGGGTGCACTGGGTATGTGGATTTGCGGGGCGTGGGTTTATATTGGCGCACGCAGCACATCGGCCACCAATATTGCCTTGGTGTATGCGCTCTCCCCAGTCATGATCGCGCTGGCAGGGCGTTTTTGGTTCAAAGAGCGACTCGGAGCGTGGCAATGGCTAGGCGTAGCGGTGGCACTGCTGGGCTTGGTGCATGTGGTCATCAAGGGGCGATGGGGAGCGCTGCGCGAGGTTCAGTTTGTCGTGGGCGATGTGTGGATACTGGCATGTACTATGGCATGGACCTTGTATGCCTTGTTGCTCAAGCGCTGGCAGTCCGCCCTGAGCCCTCAGGCGCGGCTAGTAGTAATTATTGCGGGTGGAGTACTGATTTTGATACCGCTGGCCTGGCTTGAGGCTTGGTCTGGTTTGCTTCTCACCCAGACTACTTGGAACATGCAAACGGTCGCCATTGTCGTGGCTGCAGGTTTAATTCCGGGCGCAGGGGCGTATCTGGCCTTCTCCACTTTGCAAACCCATTTGGGCGCAGCACGCGCAGGGCTCACTTTGTATCTTGGCCCTTTGTACGCCGCCATCGTGGCTTGGGCCGTATTGGGTGAGCCCATTGAATGGCATCATTTAGTGGGCGTCGCCGTGATTTTGCCCGGAATTTATTTGGCTTCTCGCAAGGTCTGAGGTGTTTCTCTCCATGTATCAAAAAGACCTCATTCGTGTTTTCCAGCACTTTTAGATAAACACCGCATCCCCCATTTGAGGTATGTCAAATATTTGCAGTTCTGATAGAGTTGGCTTGTAGCTAAGGTGTAACAAAAGTTATAGTTTGCAATATATTTGTCGTTGGGGGTTTTGTGTCAGCTTTACGTTGCGTTGTCTATTGGCTTTTTGCCTTGTTGCTGGTGTCGCCAGCGGCATGGGCATGCAATGACGCAGCGCCTATCAAAATCACCCTCACAGGTGAGGTGCTCTCCAGTGAAAAGCTGGCACAACTGGTACAAGACAAGCTCCCCTGTCGTCAGCAAAGCGCGGCATTGGCATGCATGTGCAGGCCAATAGCCAATGTAGTCATCGAGGTCACGATTGGCTTTAAATGGAAGGGCACTCAGATATCCGAAATCTCTAGCAAGCGTTTACAAGAGCTCGGCAAAGGTCTACACAGTATTGAGGGGTTTTCTAGCGCAAGGCTGAAGAGTAGCCCTACACGCAGCATGGATAATGCCTCGCGCGTGGTAATTACGCAACGAAAAAAGATGGTGGGAGAGATGCTGAAAGTAGTGGCCAAGCAGCCTTTGGTTTTAGATCAGCCCGTGTTCAAAAAAGAGCCGCCGCCTAAAACCAAGTGGGTTCGGCATAAGTTTGTGGTGAATGCCGTTTTTATTTAATTTGATGTATCGAAGGAGTTTGTATGAAAAAAAGTATGTTGACAGCAGTTATCGCGCTAACTTTAGCCATCGCTGCGCATGTCGCTTCGGCGCAAACCGCTGATTCAAATGTGACGAATTTTGGTAAAAGAGCGCCCACACTCGATGAGCTACAAAAAGTCTTCACGCCGGCGCCACAGACAGGCTCTTTAATGAGCATGGCGCTGCCACGTCCTGTTAAAAAATCCATTGAGTTAGAGCTGTTGTTTCCTTTTGCATCGGCCGACATATCGCCCAGCATCAAAGGCCAGCTGGGCGCTATTGGTGAATTTTTGCAAACAGCACAGCTGGGCACGGGTGAGTTTTTAATTGAAGGGCACACCGACGCTGTAGGTGCGCAGCAGAGCAACAAGCTGCTCTCAGAGAGGCGTGCACAAGCGGTAAAAAGCTTCTTGGTGAGCGCTTACAAAGTGAGCCCACAAATCATCAGCACATCTGGCGCTGGCGCGACTAACCTTAAAGATACGCGCAACCCCAGCAGCGAAGCCAACCGCCGGGTGGAATTCAGCATGATTGTCAAAGAATAAAACGCCAATCTGACGAAAGGTCTGGGAGGATCGCATGACATCAGAAGGGCTAATTTCTGCGCAACGGCGCGTGTTCATAGCAGCCGCAACAGCCGCTATGACGATGCACGGTTATGCGCAAAATTTGGCTGCCACCCCACGCGCTTTACTGATTGGCAACACCCGCTATCGCCCCAGCAGCCAAAACATCATGACTGCACACAAAAATGTGCGTGACATAGAAGATGCTCTGAGTGAGCTGGGCTACCGTTGCGACACTATTTTTAACGCCAACAAAGCCCAAGTGCTCAATGGCCTTGATACCATGCTGGCATCAGCCGCAGCAGATGCCCCTGCCCTCGTCTATTTTTGCGGCCATGGCGTAAACAGCCTCAGCAGGGGCGAATACCGCAACTACTGGGTATCGGCAGACGTAGAGCTTAGCCCCCCTGCAGCAGCCGCGCAAGATCCAGCAGTTAGGCGCAAACACTACGAAGACGTGGCCCAGCTGAGTCCGTCGTTAGAAGAAGACGTGTACCCGCGCATGGCCGGTCGGGCCAATGCAACCACCTTCATTGTGATTGATGCCTGCCGCGATGCCGCCAGCGCCATTGCCGATGCCGACAGCCGCGTGGTGCAGTCGCGCCCGCCACCGGGCTGCATTGTGGGCTACGCCACCCGCCCGGGCCGCTATGCCTACACCCCCCGCGACTTCAACCAAAACTCTTATTACGCAGAATCCCTGATACGCCAATTGCGCGCTGTGCGCGACGAAGGCGACATGACCCAACTGCTGCAGCGCGTTCGCCTAGAGGTGCGCGAGCGCGTCAATGGCATTGCCCGCGCTGAGGGCGTGTTGGAGCGACTCTTGGGCCAGCTCGGGCATAAAGAGGGCTATCTGCAAGAGCCAGATTTTGCATCCAGCCTGCCAGGCAGGGGGCTGTTGCGCCCCGTAGCCTTGCTGGCTGTCCCTGCCAAGCCTGTGGCCGCACCTGCGCCTGTACCAGCGCCAGTGGCCGCTGCAATGCCGCCGTCTGGCGCACTACCCTCCTCAGCGCCTGTTGCGCCCCCCATAGCCGTCGTGTACGTAGCCCCCATTGCATTGCCAACGGTGGCAGCCGATACCACCGCGTGGGCTCAGGTAGAAGCCATTACAGATCTGGCCGAAGCTGAAAAAGCCACTACCGATTTTTTGCAGCGCTTTCCAAGCAGCGCCCTCAAGGCCAACGCCACCATCCGCCTAGAAGACATCCGCAAAGTGCGCGATGCCGCCCGCCGTTCGCGAGTGCTGCGCACTGCCTTGGTGATCTCCGACACCAGCCCTGTGCGCAACGACTACCGTGCCGCCTTGCAGGGCGACAAATTCGCCGCTCAGCGCGTGGCAGAAGCCGTGGCCAAATCACCAGCGTTGGGTGACAGCGCCACCGCCCAGCGCTGGTTGCAGTTTTCTGCCGAGCTAGGCAACGGCATAGCTGCCTACGAAGCCTCACGCCAGTTCAATGCCCAAAACCTGATTCAAGAAGCCAGCTATTACCTAGCGCTGGCCGAGACCAACGGCTACCGCCCGCCACGCGATTTTGACACCCGCAAATAACCCCATTGCTCTACCCATTTCACCCTATCAGTCAGCCAAAACCAAAGAGGAAACTAGCATGAAACGACAACTACTGAGCCCCCCTATCCGCACACAACGCGCCGGCCATTCCTTGCGTATTGCGCTAGCCCTTAGCCCGGTGGCGCTGTGTATAACGGCGATGGCACAAACTGCTCCCGACGCTGGCCGCGTACTGGACGGGCTCAAAGCCCCCATCATCATGGTGCCTCCCCACGCAGACTTGAATATTCAAAACAACACCCCCGTCAAAAAGCTCGCTGGTCCTGCCACAGGCGTGGGTCCAAAAATCAAAATATCAGGCTTTAGCATCAGTGGTGTCACAGTGCCCATCAAGGCTGACATTGCGTCACTTCTAGCTAAATACCTTGGCCCCGAGCGCACATTTGACGACATTGAAGCCGCCGCCGAGGCCTTGCGTACCGCCATTCGTCAAGAAGGCTTGTTTTTGGCTCAGGTCGATATTCCTCCGCAAAAGTCTGTAGACGGTATGGTCGAGCTGCGCGTGTTGGAAGGCCGCCTAGACGTGGTGGAGCTTACGCCCCTGCCCGAAGGGGTTTTGGTCAACAAAGAGCAAATTGATGTGATCTTGGCCAAGCTCCAGCCCGGCGATTTGCTCACCGTGGGTAGCATTGAGCGCGTTTTATTCTTGCTCTCAGATTTGCGCGGCATCAATGTCGGATCGGTTATTGCACCGGGTGCAAAGCCTGGCACCGCTAAGTTAATTGTGACCGTGACCCCAGGCCAGCGGTTTGAAAAAAATGTCGATTTCGACAATTTTGGCTCCGTCTACACTGGCGAACATCGCCTGAGCGGCTCTTTTTCAGTCAATTCGCCCTTTGGCCGAGGCGACTTGCTCAAGCTCAGCACCAACTTGTCTACCACTGGAGGCGTAGCATTTGTACGCGCGGCTTACCAAAGCCCCGTGGGCGGCTCTGGCCTCAAGCTAGGCGCGGCTGTGTCAGCACTCAAATACAAGCTGGGCACGGACGCATTCGCCCCCTTGGATGCCAGCGGCAACGCTACCGTGCTCAGCGCCTTTGCGCTCTACCCGGTGATCCGCAACCGCAATTTCAACACCTTCTTTCAGGCCAATATAGACAGCCGTAAATTCCAAGACCTGCAAAAAGCATTGACCGTGGACAACAAAAAGCATTCCGATGTTCTTACTTTGGGCCTGGTTGGTGATTCACGCGATCAATTCGCCAAAGGCGGTATCAACAACTTTTCAGTGGGCCTTACGGCGGGTAGCATCGGCATAGACACCCCTGTGCAGTTGGCAGCTGACCAAGCCGCTACAGGTCGCAAAACCAATGGCAGCTTCAGTAAGATCAGTTACGGCCTAGGCCGCCAGCAGCTCCTGTGGAGCGCCGCCGACAACGCGCAAGACCGCATGGTGGTCTATGTTTCATGGCAAGGACAGCGCGCTGCCAAAAACCTCGACAACTCAGAAAAGCTCAGCTTAGGCGGTGCCACTGGCGTGCGCGGCTACGCCGGCGGCGAAGCCACCGGCGACAGCGGCGATTTGTTGAGCTGGGAGCTGCGCAAAAACATCGTCAGTGACAAAATCAAAGGCGATTTCGTTGTGTCATTGTTTGGCGACTATGGCCGCTCCAAAATCAACCACAGCCCGCTGGCCACTGACTTGATCAACACCGTCAGTTTGGTAAGCCACGGCGTAGGCTTGGCATGGTCTATTCCCGACAACTTCTTAATCAAAGCATCGCTGGCATGGCGCGGCTCATATGCGCCCGTGTCGGATCCCGACGGCCGCCGCTCACGCCTGTATTTCAGTCTCAACAAAACGCTGTAACCCCATACCGCCCCATTCACACACCAATTTAGAGGGACACCACCATGAACAACAATCTATTTCGTCTAGTCTTCAGCAAAAAACTCGGCATGCTTGTGGCAGTGGCCGAAACCACATCCAGCCAAGGTAAAGCCGCCGCTGGTGAGCGCACTGGTGCTGCGGGCTTGGTAGCCCACTTGCGACCCATGGCGGCAGCCACTTTGGCCGCTACCGGCGCGTTATTAGGACTGTCATTGGTTCAGCTGGCTTTCGCCCAAAACCTGCCCAGCGGCGGAGTAGTGCAAGCTGGCCAAGCCAACATTACCAGCCCCAGCAGCACCAGCCTCGTGGTGCAGCAGCAAAGCCAGCGTGCCGTGATTGACTGGCAAAACTTCTCGGTGGGCAAGGGCTACAAGGTGCAGTTTGTACAGCCGGGCACCAGCAGCATTGTGATGAACCGCGTGGTGGGCAGCGAGCAAAGTCAAATTTTTGGCCAGCTCACGGCCAATGGCGGCGTGTTTTTAACCAACACCAATGGCATATTGTTTGGTGCAGGCTCGCAAATTGATGTGGGCCATTTTGTGGGCAGCACGCTTGGCATGGGCACCGCTGACTTCATGGCGGGCAAATCCACCTTCAGCGGCAATTCAAGCGCATCGGTGATCAACCACGGCAGCATCAGCGGCACCAGCGTGGCCTTGGTGGCTGCCCAAGTGGTCAACAGCGGCTCCATCAGCACGCCCGGCGGCACCACCGCTCTGGCTGCTGGCCAGAGCGTAGACCTCGACTTTAATGGCGATAAACTCTTGGCCGTGCGTGTGAACGTGGGCAGCGAGGGCGGCTCCATCAAGCACAGCGGCATTATCAGCGCCGACGGCGCAGGCAGCGTCATCATGACAGCCGCCGCCAAAGATGCTCTGCTCAACACCGCCATCAACGTGACTGGCCGCATCAGCGCCAAAGGCATCAGCACCAAGGGTGGTGAGGTGTATTTGGACAGCGGAGCTGGGGGGACTACGGAGCTGAAAGGTGCGGGTATTGATGCACTCTCAGCGCAAAGTGGCGGCGGCAAGGTGACTATTTTGGGCAACCGCGTGGGCTTATTGGGGGCGACAGACATAGACGCATCGGGCGCATCAGGCGGCGGCCAAGTGCTGGTGGGAGGTAATTGGCAAGGCAAGGGCACGGAGCGCAATGCATTGGTAAGTTTTGCAGACACGCAAGTGACCATACAAGCCAATGCCAATAGTGTCGGCGACGGTGGCAAGGTGGTGGTGTGGGCAGATGGTGCAACCATCTACAAAGGCAATATTTCAGCCAAAGGTGGCAGTGTATCGGGCAATGGGGGCAACGTAGAGGTGTCGGGTAAGCAGTATTTGTCTTATGAGGGCAAAGTTGATGCAAGTGCTGCCAACGGAAATTTAGGCACACTTTTACTTGATCCCGATTCCATCACCATCAATAGCAGCACTCCCAATCTTGACGGATCAAAATCGGGTACCAGTGATCTGGGCGATGATATTTCCAAAATCACTTACACCAATATCGCGGCTTCAGACTTCGGTACAGCGAATAGCGTGATTACAAACACTGCGCTGGTAACGCAACTCAATAGTGCCAGTGTATCTTTGGCGGCTAACAATACGATCACTGTAAATGCCGATGTCAATGCAGCTGCGAATGGTAAAAGCCTCAGCTTAAAAGCACCCACTATTAATCTAAATGCCGATATCAGCACTAAAAATAGAGACATTGATTTTGACGGAGCCGTGACGCTTGGAGGCGTAGGCTTGCGCACGCTCAACGCGGGTACTGCGAACATCACCGTAATAGGTGCCATCACTGGTGCTGGGCACGACCTAACCACCACAGCCGGCGGCACTAGACTTTACGGTGCGGCGTCTGGTCTCGGTGCATTAACTGCTACCAATCTCGAGACCCGTGCTGTGACGGCTACCAGTGTGACGGCCACAGGCAACACCAAGATAGGTGGTGATATCACCACCAGTGCGGGTCAGACATATGGGAATGTCACACTTGTAAATCACAGCACGCTTAAAGATACCAATAACACTGCATTGACTCTAGGAGACATCACTGGGGCCAGCCTGCGTTTGGGTCTGAGCACTACAGGCGGCACAACAGCTGGGGTGGTTAACGTCATGGGTTTAAGAACAAATGGAGCACTGGCTGCTACGAGTGTCACCACAGGTGTGAATTACGCCTTCTTGGGAGGTAATGTCACAACGACCGGCGATCAAAATTACACCTTAACAGCTCTTACAGCAGGGGTAACCATCGCTACTGGCACTGGAAATGGCAGTATGGGTACCATCGACGGTGGGGCTGCCAATAATCTAACCTTTACTGGCAAGGGTAACTTTACCATCGGTGCGTCTTCGGACTTGGGCGCTGTAACCGCCACTAACTTGACCACCACGGGTAGCTTGGCTGCTGCCAGCGTCAACGTCACTGGCGCTGCCACTTTGGGTGGCAATGTCACCACCACAGACAAAGCGGGCCAAACCTATGGTGGTGGTATCACGCTGACTGCCAATACCGCCTTGAATGCTGGCGCAGCCAACGCGCTCACACTCAACGGCATCACAGGTGCTGGAAAGAACCTAACGCTCACAGGCTTGGCCAGCACCAGCGGCACAGCCAGTGATATCGGCGCTTTGCGAGCCAACCAGACATTGACCACCACAGGCAATGTAGGCGCTGCCAGCGTGAACACCACAGGCGCTGCCACCTTGGGTGGCAATGTCACCACCACGGGCAGTGCAGGCCAAAGCTATGGCGGCGGCATCACGCTGGTAGTCGATACGGCACTGGACGCAGGCGCAGCCAACGCGCTCACACTCAACGGCATCACAGGTGCTGGAAAGAACCTAACGCTCACAGGCTTGGCCAGCACCAGCGGCACGGTCAGTGATATCGGCGCTTTGCTAGCCAACCAGACATTGACCACCAGAGGCCTTGTAGGCGCTGCCAGTGTGAACGTCACAGGCGCTACTACCTTGGGTGGCAATGTGACCACCACCGCAGGGCAGACCTATGCAGGAATCACACTGTCCAGCGATGCAGTATTGACCGACACAGGCAAAGCAGCCCTGAGTCTAGGCGCGGTCACAGGTGCAGGTAAGAATTTGAACCTGACCACGACTAGTGGCACAACGGCTCTGGCGATGGCAGGTATCAAGGATCTCAGCACCAATGGGGCTTTGAATGCTACCAGCGTGAACACCACAGGCGCTGCCACCTTGGGCGGCAATGTCACCACCACGGGCAAGCAGAACTATGGTGGTAGCACGGCATTAACGGGAGACATCACTCTTACCTCTACGGCATCTGGCGACATCACGGTTAAAGGAGCCACGGGTGCAAAAACGCTCACTATAAATACAGCGGGGCTTACATCGCTCGATGGCAATTTTAGCAATACCAGCGTTACGACCGATGCGCCCGGCTCGGCCTTTTTGAATGTGGGCAGCTCTAGCGCAGTGTTCACTGTTGGCGAAACGAGCCTGTGCGGAACGCTGTCAACCAATGTCAGCACGGGTGTTTGGACAGATTTAACGCTGTGCGGCAATACCGTCCTAGCGTATGGTGCTGGCACAACGAACATCACCAATTTGACAGGGGCAGGCTTTAACCTTGACATGCAAGGCGCAGGCACACACACGATAGGATCGACTGTATCTAGTGTGGGTGCTTTAACCTCAACTAACCTAACCACCACAGGTAATCTAGGCGCTACCAGCGTGAACACCACAGGCGCTGCCACCTTGGGCGGCAATGTCACCACCACGGGCAGTGCAGGCCAAAGCTATGGCGGCGGCATCACGCTGGCAGTCAATACGGCACTGGACGCAGGCGCAGCCAACGCGCTCACACTCAACGGCATCACAGGTGCTGGAAAGAACCTAACGCTCACAGGCTTGGCCAGCACCAGCGGCACAGCCAGTGATATCGGCGCTTTGCTAGCCAACCAGACACTGACCACCACGGGCAATGTAGGCGCTGCCAGTGTGAACGTCACAGGCGCTACTACCTTGGGTGGCAATGTGACCACCACGGGCACACAAAATTATGGTGCAAATATGGCGCTGACTAGCAACGCCATACTCACCTCCACAGGGGCAGGAAACATTAGCGTTAAGGGTGCTACGGGAGCCCAAACACTGGTAATCAATACGGCTGGCATCACTGCACTTGAGGGCAATTTCAACAACACCAGCGTCACAACTGATGCGCCCGGCTCGGTGAGCCTCAACGTTGTTGGTGGTAGTGCGACCATCACCAACAATGAAGCCAGCGTTTGCGGTAACTCCACTACCAGCGGAACGATGAACTTCGGCAGCGCTGTAGTGCTTTGCGGTGACACCATACTTACTGCTACTTCTGTGAATTTTGCGAGCACGGTGGACAGCGATGCCACCGCACGCAGTTTGACGGTGAATGCCAGTGGGGCAACTGTATTTGGGGGATTGGTTGGCAACACTGCGCTTTTGACAAGCCTTACGACAGACGCGGCGGGCACTAGCAGCTCCGTTGGTGTTAAGACGAGTGGTGCTACTAGCTTGAATGATGACACAACAGTGAGCGGCACTTATACCAACACAGGTTTTACGGCGGCGAAAACAACGGTATTGGCAGGCGATACCATTGTGAATGCTGCGACCAGTGCCGTGACTTTCACTGGCGCCGTGAACGCGACGGCCTTGGGTAAACAAAGTTTAACGGTGAACACCGCGGGTGCTACGACGTTCAGTGGTTTGGTGGGTGCCACGACAGCGCTAAGCAGCCTAATGACTGACGCCAATACTGCTGGAACAAGCAGTTCCGTTGGAGTTACTACCTCTGGCGCTACTACATTTGGCGACAATACCAGCGTGACAGGCACATACAGTAACGCGGGTCTCACGGCTTCTGGTACCACCACACTCACGGGTAATACGGTGGTCAACGCAGGCACTGGCAACGTGGCTTTTGCAGGCACAGTGAACAGCGATGCCACAGCGCGGACACTGAGCGTCAACAGCACAGGGCTTACCAGCTTTGCGCAAGAAGTGGGCAACATAAACCCTCTAGCGAGCTTGACCACCAATGCGGGAGGCACTGCCTCGCTGGGTGGTAATGTGAGCACCACAGGGGCTGTGGCCATTGGCGAAGCGGTCACCATTGCCAATGCTGTGGCCATCAATGCGGTGGGCATCACGCTCGGCGGCCCAGTGTCGGCGCAAACGGTCACACTGAATGCGGGGGCGGGCAATGTGCTGGCTACCGATACGGCCAACGACTTCACAGGCGCTGTCAGCAGCACAGGTGCAAACATCAGCCTCAAAGATGCCAACGCCCTAACCCTAGCGGCCACCACGGCCACAGGCAACCTGACCCTAGAGAGCACAGGCGCATTGGCCATCAACGGCGATACCAGCGTCACAGGCAATATGCTGGCCACCACCAATGGCACGGGCGCTATCACCCAAACCAACAAACTGGTGGTCACGGGCACCACTGGCCTGACGGCTACGGCGCGCGACATCACGCTGGCCAACGCAGCCAACGACTTCACAGGCGCTGTCAGCAGCACAGGTGCAAATGTGGATCTTAAAGACGCTAACGCGCTGCTGCTGGGTACTACAGCGGCCACAGGCAACCTGACCATCGGCGCCACTGGCATCAGCTTTGGCGCTAGCACAGTGGGTGGCAAGCTAGACGTGGTTGCCACAGGTGCAGTAACGCAAACTGGCGCAATAGTAGTGGTGGGCACGACCGTGCTGACTACAGGCGTGGCCAATATTGAGCTAAGCAACGCGGCCAACAGCTTTGGCGGCGCGGTGGCTATGGCTCTGGGCAGCGGCAGCGCCAAGCTCACCTCTAGCAAGGCCATTGACTTGGGCACTTCAGACTACGGCACGGCTGCGGTAGCGCTCACGGCGCTTGGCAGTAGTGGCACAGGCTCGGTGATGACTGGGGGCATGGCGGCAGATTCGGGTACGCTCACGGCCAGCAGCAAGGCCAGCTTTAGCCAAAGCGGTGTGCTCAAAAGCGCGGTGGGTGGCAGCTTGGTGTTGGCCTCACCGGCTGAGGCCGATGTGTTGCTTAACAGTAAAACCAATGACCTCAAAGGCACAGTTGCAACTACCGCTGGCCTGACCAATCCGCTGCGTAATTTCCAGTTGGTATCTAACCAAGCGGTGATTGGAGCTGGCGGCATCACGGCGCGCAGTGTGGTGTTTGTGGCTGATTCAGTGACCACACCGCGCGCGGCAGATGGTTCGATTCGTCTGATACAGCGAGGAGATAATTCGGTAGTGCTTACATTCCGTGGGCTAACGGGCATTGGCCAATATGGCTTTGCAGGGGTAGGCAATGGCATCTATGTGGACACCAATGACTATGTGGCGGTGATGCCAAATAATGTAGTGACACCGCAATCAGTGGTGTACCTAGAAGGCAACCGCACCTTCAAGCCTGCCTATGAGTTTGCCAGCGACACCACTTACCGCGTCGTGGTGTACAACGGTGAGGCGGCGGATTCACCCCAGATCCGTGGGGCCCTGAGCTCGGCCATTGCGCCGCTGCGCGACACCATTAAAGAGCAGCTGTCGGCAGGCTTCTCCAAGGAAAACCTGCGCAAACAGCTTAGCGAAGGTGTGGTGCTGCAAACTGGTGTGGCTCGCCCTGGCATTGACATAATTGGCAACGCTTTAGAAGCGACCAACTGTGATTCGGATGCGACTGGTTTGGCCTGCGTGGGCAGCAGTGGCGGTGAATAATCGGCGGTATGCATCCATCTCGCCCACTTGAGCTGCGCATGCTGCTAGCCTATGGGCTTGCAGCATGCTTGTGGCTAGGCGCTTTGGGCAATGCGGCTTGGGCGCAAACCTCTACCCTGCTGGCTAACGCAGGGCCTGAAAAGCGCTATGCGCTGCTAATAGGCAACGCAGACTATAGCTCAGCGCCGTTGACCAATCCGGTGAACGATGTGCGCTCTATGGCGCTTTCTTTACAAGCGGCGGGCTTTGATGTGACAACGGCTGAAAACGCGGGGCGTAGGCGAATGTTGAATTTGGTGCGCGAGTTTGGCGACAAGCTGCGCCTCAACGGCGGGGTGGGATTGTTTTATTTTGCGGGTCATGGCTTGCAAATCAAAGGCCGCAATTATTTGGTGCCTGTGGATGCGCAGGTGTCGGGCGAAGACGAGGCATCATTTGACTCGATGGACACGGATTTGATATTGACCAAGATGGGCGAGGCTAAAAACCGTGTGAATGTGATTATTTTGGATGCCTGCCGCAATAACCCGTTTGTGAAAACGCGCTCCACCAGCGGCGGTGGCTTGGCGCAAATTGACGCACCTGTGGGGGCCTTGGTAGCTTACGCTACCGCGCCGGGGTCGGTGGCCTCCGATGGCGCAGGGGCCAATGGCTTGTATACCGAGCACTTGGTCAGAGCGATTAACCAAAAAGGCTTGCCGATTGAAGAGGTGTTTAAGCAGGTGCGGGCCAATGTGCGCCGTGACAGCCAAGGCAAGCAAATTCCGTGGGAAAACACGGCCCTAGAGGGCCAGTTTTATTTTTTCCCTCCAGAATCTGTCAGTGGTGTGCAACAGGCAAATCCGCATGCAAATGTTCCAGCAGGCGCAGCTGTTCTGGAGGCTGGAGGCGCAGAGCAGGGCGCATGGGAGCTGGCCCGCGTGGGCACATTGGCCGATGCAGAGCGTTTTTTGCAACGCTACCCCAGTGGCCGCCATGCCCAAGATGCGCGTACGCGGCTGGCGGCTTTGCGGGCACAAGTGGAGGTCGTGGCCGCACCAGCTGGCATGCCGCCGCGTCCACCCGCAATGCCAGCACCCTTAGCCTCTCCTGCCGTCATGTCCGCTGCCGCAGATGGCATCACGCAGGTCAACGCAAGCAAAATTTCTTTGCAAACGCTTTCAGCTATGGCTAAGCCAGTGCCTAGCGCAGCATCTGTAGGGACAGTGGGGGTGGTTGCACCTACTGCTGCACCAGCACCCGCCTTGGTGAATGCTGGAGCGCAAGTGTGGAATTATGTGGTGTCATCGGCTGATGGCAAAGAGCAGGCCGAGCAAATTCGGGTGTTGGAGGTCAGCAATGGCTGGCAGCGCCTGAGCAATGGCTCAGAGATCCATGTCGATGGCAGGGTGCGTGCAGTGCGCTTTGGCAGCTACATGGTGAAAGCGGTGAGTGATGACAGTTTTCTGAGGCTGCCAGTCAAGTCAGGCCTGAGTGGTGCAAATACCGCGCTGGTAACTGATGCGCAGGGCCGCGGGGTGAATGCCCGTGTGATCTGGCGCACCGAGTCAGCAGGCGAAACTGTAAAGCTAATCGCCAACATAGACGGCGTGAGCTTTGTGCTGCGCTACGAGGCATTTTTTGCGGTAAACCAACTGCTTCCCCTTCGCTATGAGTCGGAAATGAAAAGCCGATTTGCAGGTGGGTCCGCACAGACTATGACGGCGCGTTTGCAGCAATAGCTGCTTTATTGCATCGCTATCTCAAGGTTGCATCAAACCACTGCGGATAAAGTCTTGCAAGGCATCGGCGCAAAATTTTGTCACGACGGGGCTTAATTGCATGCTGCTTGTAATAGCTATGTCATCTTGGCTGGCAGTGAAAATACCACTGACAAATTTGTCTAGTAGCAGCGCCTCAACCTCAGCCATGCTGCGCTTTCCATCTAAAAGAATGAGCAAATAAGCCTGTATATCGTTGACAACGCTCACTTGATGGAAGGTGTTGGGCACAGTGTGGACAGCGCCAGTTTTGGATGGTAATGCAGCGGCTGCGCGTGCTGGCGCAAAAGCAATAGGACAATCAGCCACCGAAGCAGGGCGCTGAGGGTTGTAATAACTGCGCACCACGCCTTGCAGCATTAAAGTGAGCATATGCCTACCTACGGCATCTTGCAGTGCAGTGTCTGACTGGGCGGGCTCTATGGCACGGTTGCGCACAACAGCAAGTAAATAGTCCACGCTGACGCTAAACGGTTGGGACTGCAAAAGAGTGTCGACCACTATGGCCATCACAGGGTCGTGAACAGTGAGCTCGCGGCCATTGGCAGTTTTATAAACGGGGGCAGTACCTTCGCTTGGTACAGCTGACATGGCGCTTATAAAGTGCAGTGCGCGCACACTGGCGGGTGACAGACTGCGGTTGATGTTGGGTAACTGCGCCGTTTTGACCAACAACGTTTGTCGGAACGCGCGGTTGGTAAAAAAATCCATGTACTGCTCGGTGGCAATGATGTTGCCATTCGACAGCATGGACAGCGTCTGCGTCACATCATCGCCAAAGCGCTGGGGCGCCATGTCTACTAGACTGGCCTCGCCGAGGTAGGTCAAACCATGCAGGTTGCTGCGGGCTGCAAAGTCTTTGAAGTAGCAAGGGCGGTTGTTTTCTGCCATATGCTCATGAAACAGATAGTGGTCGCTCGCTTTCACAGCCAGTTCTGCTTCTTGCGCCAATAGTTTGCCAAAGGGCGAGTCATTGTTGTTGATTGTGCGGGCGTAGTCCAAAATAGCGCGGCCTTGCTGTAGCTGAGCCCGCGGCTCTTGCAAGCCCCCGGCATGAAAGAGCATCATCTCGCGAATAATTTCTCGCATTTTCCAACCCGGGTAGACGTTGTAGCTGATGTAGACCACGCCATCGTCGCTCAGCTTGTGGCTGCACAGCGCCAGCAAGGCTTCTTGCACTTCGGCAGGAATCCAGCTGAATACGCCATGGGCGATGATGTAATCGTATTGCCCCGGCTCTTTCGCCACGTTCACAATATCGTCGTGGCGAATTTGAATATTAGCCAACCCCAGCGCAGCTATAGTGGCTTGGCCCTGCTCAGCCTCTACCTTAGACAGTTCTACTCCAAGGATTTGCATATGGGGGTAGCGCGCTGCCAGCGCAATGATGTTGCCACCCGCAGAGCAGCCAAGCTCTAGCACGCGTGCATGCTCGGGCGGCACAGGGCTCAGACCAAACAGCCGCGCCATAGCCGCTACTTGGTCGGGCTGGCTTTGCGCAAACGGCTGCGAGTCGTAGGGTACCAAATCGTAGGCATAGGGCTTGGCACTGTCTGTAGCTGGATTTGCAGTCACGTCGATGGCTGAAGTCATGGGATGTGCTTTCACTGAATGGGCGTTGAGTAAATAGCAGTTTAAGTGCTTGAATGAGGATTATCCCCTAGTGTGTTGGTCATGGTTGCCTGTCTATGGCTCTCATGCGGACGCATTACCAGCCGTAAAACCGCGCCCAAGTCGCCTCCACCTGATCGCCAGCCACGGCGTGGTACTCGGGGAACTGCGCCCCCGTGGCGCAGGCGTGGTTGGGCAAAATGCGCAGCTGTGTGCCCACGGGCAGGCGCTGGGCAATGGTGTGTGGGGCCAAATCGCCGGCTTGGCTGATGATGCCGTGTTCTTGGTTGGCGCTGGCCATGGTGTAGCCTGCTAGTGGCTGGCCCGCTGCGTCGCAGACTTGGCCATAGCCATAGTCGCGTTGTTGCGATTGCGTGCCACGGTCGCGGCTCATGGCCATCCAGCCTGCGTCTACGATGGCCCAGCCTTTGTCGCTTTGGTGGCCTATCACTGTGGTGAGTACGCTCAGGGCAATATCGCCCAAGCTGCACACACCCACATTGGCCATCACCAAGTCAAAAAACACATACACGCCTGCCCGTACTTCGGTCACGCCTTGCAATTGCATGGCGGACAGGGCCGTGGGCGTGGAGCCCACGCTCACTGTTGGGCAGGGCAAGCCCGCCGCACGCAGCCGCTGCGCCGCCAGCACACACAGGCTGCGCTCTTGTTCGGACATGGCTTGTAAGGCTGACTCGCTATGTAAAGCGTAACTAGAACCAGCGTGCGTCATGACTCCGCACAGGTTTTGACCGCCTGCATGCAAAGCGTGACCAATGGCCAGCAAATCGTCGCTGGCAGGCTTCACACCCGAGCGGTGGTCGTCGGTGTCCACCTCAATCAGCACTTGAAACACCACGCCTTGCGCCGCGCCGTAGGCCACAATGGATTGCGCAGCCTCTATGCTGTCGGCAATGATGGACAAGCCGCAGCCCTTGGCCATGAGCGCGGCGGCCTGCTTGAGCTTGGGCGCGGCCATGCCCACGGCATACAAAATATCCGTAAAACCAGCGGCATAAAACTGCTCGGCTTCTTTGAGGGTAGACACTGTGATGCCGCGTGCGCCAGCGCTTTGCTGCATTTGCGCCACTGGAATGCATTTGCTGGTTTTCACATGCGGGCGAAAGGCCACGCCCAGCGCGTCCATGCGGCTTTGCATACGGCTGATGTTGCGCTGCATGCGCACGGTGTCAACCAGGGCGGCAGGGGTAGAAAGGTTTTTCGTTTGCATATATTTTGTAGAGTACATCAAATCAAAAACGCTTGAGATATCGAGTGCTTGATAGCGCGTGTGTGCAGTGCGAATTATTTACTGACTTTTGGTAAATGGTGAGCTGCGCGGTGCAAGTGGGCAATGAATTGGCGAACAGCAGGTGACACTACCGAGTCACTGCGAACTATAGCCCCCACGGCCAAAGGCAAACCATGCTCTTGCACGGGCACTACCGTTAAAAATTGTGCAGCTAAAGGATGCGCAGCAATTTGCTGAGGCATCAGACCGACGCAATCACCCGTGGCTACTATCGACAATAGTGTCAGCGTCGAATTGACGACAGCCCCTACTGGCGGTTGTGACATGCCATGCGTGTTAAATAAGGTTTTGGCGTACCCATCGTCGCTGGATGCACCCGTGTAAACCCATTTGGCATCGGCAAGCTCTTTTAATGAATGGGCTTTGGCCAGAGGGCTGCCCTTGCGCACCACTACCACCATGCATGTTTCCATTAGTTTTTCGACTACAAATTCGCCGCTAGGTAGACCTGCCGGAATACCGCCTACTGCTACATCGACCTCGGCTTTACGCAAGCGTTGCAACTGTGCAATGTACAACTCTTCGCTAACGCGCAGTCGTATCTCTGGATATGCACGGCCAAAAGTTCTGAGAGTTTCCGGGATCAAAAGCATGATTGCCAGCGGTACTGCACCTATGGCCAGTTCACCTGTCATGCGTCCTGAAAGCTGACTGATTTCGTCGGTGGCTGATCCTAGCTCGCGCATGACACGCAACGCATGCTCATAAAGAACCTTGCCTTGGGCTGTGGGCAGCACACCTTGTGTCGTACGTACCAATAGAGGTGATGCGAGCTCGCGTTCGAGTTCGCGAACCGACTTGGTAAGGGCTGGTTGTGACAGTCCCAAGCGCTTAGCGGCATGGCGCAAGCTGCCCGCGTCTACTGCGGCCACCAACGCTTGAAGAGCGGAGAGTTTCATGTCTCACATGATAACCAAAAGTTATCGCGCAATCCAACGTGGCATCTTCTTATTGGCATCGTGCATATTTACACTGCGCAGCAATGTGCAACACATTCGGTGCATACCAACCCTTAGGAGACATGATGAAGACACGTATTCAATGCGGCCTAGCCGCCTTATTGGCGGCTACTGGCTTGGTCGCTGCTAGCCCGACATGGGCGCAGGACTTCCCAACAAAACCAGTGCGAATCATCACACCATTTCCAGTCGGCAGTGGGCCAGAAGGTGTGGTGCGTTTATTGGCTGACAAGCTGTCGCGGACATGGGGTAAACCCGTCATTGTTGAAAATCGACCAGGTGGCAATGGGTTCATCGCCATTGATGCATTTAAGCGCGGTGCAAGTGATGGGCATGATTTGATCCAATTGGACAATGTGCACCTATCTGCCTATCCTCACCTGTTTAAAAAGCTCCCCTACGATGCAAAGCTGGATTTTGAGCCGTTGTTACCACTGTTTAAAACGTATTTCTTTTTCTCGGTCGCCACTGACAGCAAATACAAAACGGTTGGAGACATCGTTGCTGATGCAAAAGCAAACCCTGGCAAGCTAAATTATGGTTCGTGGTCTATTGGTAATCCGGTGCATTTAGGTTCTGCATTATTTGAAACGGTAACGGGCACTGACATGCAGCATGTGGTCTACAAAGAAACCACCATGCTCTACACAGGTGTGGCCAACGGTGAGCTTTCTTTTGCTATGGGCACTAACGCTACCGCTGGCGCCATGCAACGCGCCGGCAAGGTGCGCTACGTGGCGATTGCAGCACCCAAGAGATTGCCCAACTTCCCCAGTGTGCCAACTGTAGCGGAGTCAGGCGGTCCAAGCGGTTTTGAAGTCAGCGGCTGGACAGCCATCGCCGCGCCCAAAGGTTTGCCCAAAGCCGTGGCTGACAAAATCCAACGCGACATCGAAAAAGCGTTGGCTGAGCCAGATTTCAAAGAAAAATTCAATGTTTTTGCCTATGAGCCATTCCCACAAACCCGTGAGCAGTTTGGTCAATACATTCAAAGTGAGTCCGCTCGCTACGCTGACATCATCCGCAAAACTCGCGCATCATTAGATTAGTGGGTTGAAAACATGGCAAGTATCATCGGCGCGGTAGCAGCATCCCACACCCCCACAATTGGTTTTGCGCTTGATACCGACAAACAATCGGATCCTGTGTGGGCGCCCATATTCGAAGCCTTTGATGCTCCCAAGCGTTGGCTCGCAGAACAAAAACCAGACGTTATCGTGGTGGTTTACAACGACCACATCAGCTCGTTTTTTTTAGACCATTACTCTGCATTCACATTGGGTGTGGGACAGGTATGGGAGGTCGCCGATGAGGGGGGTGGCTTACGCAATTTGCCCCCCATCGCCGGGCATCCAGAGTTGGCCGCGTTCATTGGGCAGTCTGTCATGGCAGACTCGTTTGATCTGTCTTTTTTTCAAGGACGACCGCTCGATCATGGCTGTTTTTCACCATTGTCTATGTTGTTGGAGCATGCCCATGGCTGGCCTGTACCGATCATTCCCTTGCAAGTGGGGGTATTGCAATTTCCCACACCAAGTGCACAACGCTGCCTCGATTTGGGGCGAGCCCTGCGCCGTGCTATCGAGAGCTACCCTGAACCACTGCGTGTGGCAATTGTGGCCACTGGTGGGCTATCGCACCAAGTGCACGGCGAGCGAGCGGGCTTCAACAACCCCCAATGGGATCAAGAGTTTTTAGAGCTCATTGAGCATGACCCCGAACGTCTTGCGGGGATGACGCAGGCCGAACTTGCCGCGCTAGGGGGGGTGGAAGGCGCAGAAATTATCATGTGGTTGGTCATGCGCGGTGCGCTCTCTGCATCGGTGCGCAAGCTGCACCAAAGCTACTATTTGCCTTCAATGACAGGCATCGCCACTGCAGTGTACGAAAACCGCGCGGCTGCGCCACTGGCAGGTCAGGCGCTGCGACAACGCGACAAAGCAGCGTTACAACTCGATGGCGCAGAAAATTTGACTGGCGCGTACCCATACACATTGGCACGCAGTGTCAAAGCGCTGCGCATCAACCGCTATTTGCACGGGCTTACCCAGCCCGCCTCGCGTGATGCGTTTCGCCTTGACGAAGAAGCCAGTTATCGCAAGGCTGAGCTGAGCGAGATCGAATGTGCATTACTGCGCAAGCGCGATTGGCGCGGTTTGATCCATTACGGGGCTATTTTTTTCGTATTAGAAAAACTTGCTGCAGTTTTAGGCATCAGCAATTTACACGTCTATGCCGCCATGCGCGGGCAAAGCCTTGAAGAATTTTCAAAAACCAGAAATGCGCCAGGGGCGCTTTATTCCGTAGGGGTTTCACCTACATTTACCAACCCGTTGCCCCATAAAGGCTGAGGAGACGATTATGAAAATTACCAACTACCGATCAGCCGTTTTAGCGAGTCTTGGAGCGCTCGGTATTGCCGGGTATGTCATTGGATGCGGGGGCGGAGGCGACAGTGTGGCCGCTACTGTGGCGACACCTTTGGTCAACGTTGTAGCAAAGCTCGACTGCGCAAGCCTAGTTGGCACCACCATTCCGATCAGTGCCATCGGTTTGGCCACCAACGGTGCAAGCGTGCTGGCTGCGGTTGACGTGACTGATACCGACACGGCTGGCCAAACGCGCAGCTATTGCAAAGCTACTGGCAACATTTGGGCAGTAGACACCAGCGCCTCACCGATCAAGTTTCAAGTGAACTTACCCAAAAGCTGGAACCAACGTGCCTTGCAATTTGGAGGTGGTGGCACAAATGGCAGCGTCGTCACAGGCACTGCCACTTTCAGTGGCGCACCTGTCAATACGCCAACGCCATTGGCGCGTGGCTACATCACGCTGGGCAGCGATTCTGGCCATGACTCAGCTGGAAAGCCACCGTTTGACACCAGCTTTGCCCTTAAACAAGAAGAGCTGATGAATTTTGCCCAATTGCAGGTTAAAAAAACCTCCGATGTCGCCAAATGGTTGTCGCAAAAAATGTATGGCAGTAAACCAAAATTCATGTACTTTGCAGGAGGCTCGCAAGGAGGGCACGAGGCTTTTGACGCAGCGCAGCGCTATCCTGAGGATTACGATGGCGTGATCGCGCACTATCCTGCGTACAACGTAATCAATATGTGGTTAGGCGCTCAGGCGCAGGCGCAAGCTGTGTACGGTAACGCATTGGGTGTGGCCAGCAGTGCATGGATGAACCCGTCCAAAGTGGCGCTCATTGTAGATGCTGCTGTCAAAGCCTGTGATAGTTTAGATGGTGTGACTGATGGCCTTATTAGTAACGTGCCAGCTTGCAACAAAGCATTCACTATCGACACTGTCAAAGCCAACTTGCGCTGTGTGGGCGGTGCCGATACTGGCAACACGTGTTTATCTGATCCACAAATCATTGCAGTCGGCAAAATTAGTGCGCCAGTGACCTACAGCTTCGCTTTCGCGGGAGGGAGCACCAGCTACCCGCGTTGGCCACTGCTTGAAGGCGGTACGTTCGTTGGAAACCACTTAGGCAAACTCAGCGCTGCGGACTTGGCCAAATTTCCATTTGCGGCAGATGGGACAGCCTTTCAGCTATTTCCAGCCAAAGGCGGGATTCAAGGATTTATCACGCAAAATTTAACGCAAGATCCGTTGGCCTTCGATCCCAATACAGCAGTCACCCGCATCCAGCAGGTGTCGAGCTGGACCGATGCCGTGAGTACCGACTTGACACGTTTTGCCAGTAAAGGCGGCAAAATGCTGTTGACACATGGCACCTCCGATGACTCAATCTCACCGCACAACACCATCAATTATTGGAGCAAGCTGGTGGCAGCCAATAGCCAAAATACGGTTGACCAGTTTGCACGTTTCTACTTGATTCCTGGCATGGGGCATGGCAGTGGCGTTTTCAATGCCAAGGCAGACTGGCTTAGCGCACTGGAAAGCTGGGTAGAGGGCAATAAAGCGCCGAGCGATTTGAGTGTGGCCGATGGCAACACCGCCAGCGTGTCGGCCAGTACCAATGGCCGCACGCGGCCTCTGTGTAGCTACCCGCAGTTTCCAAAGTACGTTGGTACTGGTGATGTGAATGCCGCAGCGAGCTTTACTTGTGCGTTGCCTTGAATGAGGTTGTGACTATTATTTTGCAACATGGATACGCCGCAAAGGGTATCGTAAGGAGAAACACATGGTTCAAAAATTCACTAATGTTGCACTAGGGGCATTGTTTTTCGTGGTTTGTGCCTTGCCTAGCATTGCGCAAACTGGAAAAGCAGAGCTTTTATGGCTGGGCCAAGCTGCTTTTCGTTTAACTACCGTGTTCGGCAAGGTCATTATGCTTGACCCTTGGTTGCGATTGAATCCCCGCACACCAGTCGAATACAAAAACTTGGAAAATTTAGGCAAAGTAGATCTGATATTGGTAACCCACGGCCACTTCGACCATATTGCCGACGCGCCAGCACTGGCCTTGATGCACAAAGCGCGTGTCTATGCGCCGGGGGATTTGAACCAAACCTTGACGGTGCTCAAAGTATTGCCGCCAGAGCTTGCACCACGAATGAACAAAGGCGGTAGCATCACCCCATTCGCGGATGTGCCGGCTATTAAAATCACGGCGGTTCGTGCAGAGCATTCTTCAGCGTATGTGTGGAAAAATCCTATATCAGGACAAGACGAAACCCATGTAGGTGGTGAGCCTCTGGGCTTTATTATTGAGCTTGAGAATGGCCAAAAAATTTACCATATGGGTGACACGGGTTTGTTTGGCGACATGAAACTCATTGGCGAGCGCTACAAACCGGACGTTTTGCTAGCCCCCATTGGCGGCAACTTCACCATGGACCCAGTAGATGCAGCGTACGCCACGAACGAATGGATTAAACCGCACACTGTCATACCCATGCATTACGGCGCAAATCCATTGGCAAAAGGTACGCCAGAAGCATTTGTACAAGCCATGCATGGCTCTGTGGTCAAAGTATTGGCGATGAAACCAGGCGATAAGGTGGCATTTTGAAAAGATACATTAAAAATCCTAAATTGATAGCAATATACGCCGCTTTGACAGCGACGATGGCCGTTTTTTCTACTGAAACTACACACGCGCAAACACATTACCCATCTAAGTCAATCCGCATTGTTGTGCCCTTCACCCCCGGCGGTTCAACCGACATTTTGGCTCGCGCAATTGGCCAAAAACTCAGCGAGGCGTGGGGGCAGGCCGTGGTGGTAGACAACGTGCCCGGTGCGGGCGGCAGTATTGGGGCAGACAAAGTAGCCAAAGCCGCAGCCGATGGCTACACCCTGCTGATGGGGCATATTGGCACCTTGGCGGTCAACCCTTCGCTGTACCCCAACCTGCCCTACGACCCCGTGAAAAGTTTTGCGCCTGTGGCTTGGGTGGCGCGGGTGCCCAACATTTTGGTGGTGCATCCATCGGTGAAGGCCAGTACGGTCAAAGAGCTGGTGGCGCTGGCCAAGGCGCAGCCAGGGCGGCTGAACTATGGCTCTGGAGGCAACGGCAGTGCGGCCAATCTGGCCACCGAATACCTCAAGCTGCAAACAGGCACGTCGATGCTGCATATTCCCTACCGAGGAGCAGCACCTGCGGTCAGTGATTTATTGGGCGGGCAAATCCAGCTGATGTTCACTGGCGCACCGGCGCTGATGGGGCAAATTAAAAATGGCCAATTGCGTGCCTTGGCGGTGTCATCGCCCAAGCGTCTAGAGGCGCTACCCGACCTGCCCACGGTGGCTGAAGCAGGATATGCCCATTTTGAAGCCGACCAGTGGTACGGCATCGTCGCCCCAGCGGGCACGCCGCACGAGGTGGTGGGCAAACTCAATGCCCAAATCAATCTGGCTTTGCAATCAACCGAGCTTAAAACCCGCTTGAACAGCGAAGGCGCATTGGCCACGCCAGCCAGCCCAGAGGCTTTTGGGCAACTTATTGTGCGCGAGATTGCCCGCTGGAAGCCTGTGATTCAGTCTGGCCGCGTGCGCAGCGATTAGCATGCAGGAATGGACGTAGTAGCGCTTGCTCCAGAAGTTGTAGCGGCGGGTGCAACCGCTGCGCCCTGCACGCCGTGGCGCTGCAAAGCCTGCGCCACAAAGCCCGAAGCCTTCATGTCTTCCACAAAAGCGCCCAAATACGCATGCGCCGCTTCGCGCCCCTTGGGTAGCCCCATGGCTTGGTGAATCACCATGAAGCACCCAGGCAGCAGGCGCAGGCCGGGAATGCGTTGCACATCGGCTTGTAGCTGTTGCCTCACACCAGCGGCCACTTCGAGATTTTGCGCCACCATGCCATCGGTGACGGCCTGCGACGTGGTCACATGGTGCAGCGTGGCGGATTGAATTGCGCGGGTTAAATACAAATCGTAAGCGCTGCCACGCGCCACCATGATGCGGTTGCCCGCCGCGTCTACATGCTCGTTATGGGTCAGCTTGGAGTCTTGGCGCACGGCGTATGCGCCTTCAATTTCAATGTATGCGGCCGTTTGCGCCATATCGGCCCCGCGCACAGGGTCTACCGCCACAAAAGCGATGTCTACCTGCGCTGCTTTTACCGCTTCTACCACCTTGCCTGCCGCACTGAATGTTACCAACTCCACAGGCAAGCCCAAGCGCTTGCCCAGCTCGCGGGCCAAATCCACCGACACGCCAAAAGCCTCGCCCGCTGCATTTTTGTTGGCCAAAATCGGGTTGCCAAAGTTAATCGCCGCGCGCAGTGTGCCTGTGGGGGCGAATTCGCGCACAAGGCTGGGATCGGGGGCCGCAGGCATGGCTGTGGGCGGCGCTGCGCAAGCGCCCAGAAGCGCGGCGCTCATGACAAGGGCTGCAACGCGCAGCCAGCGTGGGCAAGGTAGGGAGTTGTACATGGTGCGCTCCTTGAGTCGGTCAAGCAGATCGTCGGTAGGTGTGGGTTGTTAGCGGTCATATTCTGACTTGATTAGTTACCTGCCTCAGACAGCCGTAAAACCGCCGAAGTATGCGGTTTTGTAGTCACCGCTGCACGAAGAAGCCGTGGCACCATCGCTGCTAAATCAAAGCGGCGATTAAAGCGGTAAGCAAACTCAGCCAAATA
>JANOYR010000264.1:0-23475 GCA_031428975.1 Polaromonas sp.
CGCAGCCTGCAAGTGGCCTCGGTGTTTTATAACTTTGCCTCCAACGGCGGCAACCAAGCCCTGCAAAAAGCCGCCCCCACCCGCGCCCAAGCCGACGCGTTGCTCGATGCCCGCCTCAAAGCCCCCTTTGCAGGCGACGCCAACGACCACCTCTACCAATGGGATTCATCCCGCGACTACAACCCATCCCCTGGCCTAGAGCGCATCAGCGCTGCATTGTTAGCTATAAATTCTGCAGACGACGAACGCAACCCACCCGAAACCGGCACCCTAGAGCGCGAAATCACACGCATCAAAAACGGCCGTATCTACCTAGTGCCCGCCAGCGAACTCACAGCTGGCCACGGCACCACCTTTCAAGCCAAGTTTTGGAAAAGCCAGTTGGCTGATTTGCTGCACACTGCGCCGAGGCTAGGAAAATAACCGTTACTGAAATTCTGCAAAACGCACAAATTGTTCAAAAGCTGAAATAATCGCGCCATGTCCACCCTACAAATCGATAGTTTGCGCAAAGCCATTGCTGCTCTTGGGGAAGGCTTTGCCGAGCAGGCCGCCTACCCAGAATTGCTAACTGTGCGTGACGGTGTGATTCAGCGCTTTGAAATCGCCATGGACTTGTCTTGGAAAGTGACTTCACGCGTGCTGCGCGAGGTGTATGGCGTGCAAAGCAGTGACATTCTGACTAAAAAAGACATTTTTCGCCAAGCCGCCAAATGCCAGTTGCTCACCGATCCCGAGGCTTGGTTTGGACACTACGACGCGCGCAATGACACATCACATGTTTACGACAGCGACATCGCCCAACAAACCTTTGAGCGTGCGCGGCTTTTTCTGGTAGATGCGCAAGCCTTGCTACAAAGGCTCAGCCATGTCACTTGATTTAAGCGCTGCCCAGTTGGCAATTGTGCGCGTTATTTTGCATCAACACGCACCACTGCACAGCGCATGGGCTTTTGGCTCTAGGGTGCGCGGCACCGCACAGCGCTTCTCGGATCTTGATATTTGCTTGGATGGGGCGCAACCCATGGGCTACGAAGAAAAAGCCAATTTAAAACTCGCATTCAGCGAGTCCAATTTACCTTTCATGGTCGATGTGGTGGATTTGAAGCGCTGCAGCAGCGCCTTCGCTACCGAGATTGCACAACATCGCAGCGCTTTGACTTCCTAATTTGCCCTGAAGGCTTCAGTCAATTCAGCGGCACAGCGGCCAAGAATGCATCAAAATCCTCGCGCTTGGCCATGTCTTTGAGGTTGCGGTGCAGGGATTATGGGATGCGGATGGTCAATGCGTTCATGAAAAATCTCCGTAAGGGATGCGTGGTCGTTATTGTGCTAGTGATGAGGTTGAAACGATTTGAAAGCGAGGATTTTTGAACGCTGAGAACGCGAAGTTTTCACAGAGATCGCAGAAGGAATGCAAAAATGCTAAATTTTTAAAAAATAGTGCCAATGTCACTGTCATATGGGCATATCTTGCTATCGAAATATGAATTGTATTATGTTGGAATGCGTTAATGCAAGACTTGTCCCCAGGGTTCATTTTGTAGGTATTGGTTACGTTAATCGCATCCGCTTGTACACCTGGAACAGTAATTATCATTTTGTTACTCCTTTGAAATTTGTTTGCCAAAGTGGTGGATTCCTAAAAACGCGAAAAGAAAAACAATCGATGAATACCAAAAACAATCAAATAATGATTGCTCCTTTCAAATTAAAATTCTTTTTTGTAAACCCAATTCAGACAGTAATTTATCACCTGATTTCGCAAGAAAAGCCACGTCTAAATTTCCCCATAAATTAGGAAATGAGGTCAGACTGACTGTAACCGTGCTGCCGCTGCCTTCAAAGCCACACTGTCCTCGGTTAAATGCACTGACATGACAATAAAGCGTTTCTGTACCTAACGTAGAAGTTGATTCACCGCGCTCCCAGTTTTTCTTTAGATAAAGCCCAGTCTTCTGGTGAGTCTTCGAGCCGTCAGGCAATTGGCTTGATAGGTACAGATAAATCGAATACATCGATATAAAACAAAGCAGCGCAGCCAAAGCCGCCACAGCTGCTTGTCCGTACCAGTGGCGAACGTAGTTTCGAGCCCATGTCATCCAACGCGCACGTTCCGATTTTTGAACTGGAGGGTTCGATTTCATGCTGCACTGCCTTGTTTAACGATCGCTGTATACCTACTGAATTGACTCGATTTACTAATATTTTCATAGCACACTATGACCATATGACGGTGACATTGCCACTTTTTTATCTAAAACTTTCGTTTCGCACGCTCTCTCACTAGGTTGCAGACTCGTGGGATTTCAGGCCACAATCGAGCGTGGTCGCCTATATCCCAATCCTAAAGGTTTTTCACTCCAATGTCGCTGTCATATGGTGATAGTTCGCTATGTTTTTGTGAGTAATCGTCTTTCCCTGCTTGAGTAGCCTCCCCCGCCGTCTGCAGCGTAAACCCCTGCGTGTCATAGGTCGCCGCCTCGCTAATCACCTGCGTGATGGTGATCTCGGGGTTGCCAGTGCCTGTTTCGATCTTGATACCGCCTTTGACTGGCGTGTAGCGTGTGCCCTCGGTCTGCGCCTCTAGCTGCACGGTTTGTATGGCGCGTTTTGATCCGTCGGTTTTGGTGAAGGTGTTGTTGTTGTAGTCTATTGACGTAATGCCCAGCTCGGCCAAGCTGCGCAGCTCTAGCGTGCCTGAGCCGTCTGGCTGTCCATTAGCGCCCACCCGCTCGTTCTGCACGGCCTGCTGTCTGCCCCCAATGGTTTTATAGCTGGTGTTATCCCCATCTTGGTTAAAGTCTTGCCAGACCTTGAGCTGGCGGTAGACGGGGTCTAGGCTGTTGATGACGCCGTCTGCGTTGGCATCCCATGTGGCTAGGCTGCGCAATCCCTTGGCTCCGTTGGCTACCAGCGGGTTGCTGAGCAGCTCTGTGCCGTTGTCTACGCTTTGGTTAAAGTCTTTGTCCAGCACCAGCATGGCGTCGTTGGCGCTTACCCAGCCTACCTTTTTTTGGTAGCCTGTGTTGTCCCAGTTGAAGCTGACACCTTGGTTGTTGTTGGTGTGGTTGGTTTGGGCGGCGCTGGCGTTTTGGGCTACGGTGGTGGTGCTGATAGCGCCGTTGCCGTCTAAGTCTAGGCCTACGGCCATGAAGCTGCCTACGCGCTTTTGGGTGGATACAGGTTTGCCTGCGTAGTCGGCTTGGTGGGTTGCCACATAGGCGGTATCCACTGGGGCGGTGTAGCCTGCTTTGGCGGCTCTCTCTTCTTCCGACAGGCCAGCGTTGACCGCACCCACATTGGCTTGCATCTTGGCGGTGTTCACCTCCCACACGGGCGCAAGGGCGCCGCGCTCTTGGGCGGCTGTTAGCAAGGCGTAGGGCAGGTTTTGCCGCTGGGCGGGGTCACTTAGGTCTAGGGTGTAAGCATTGGGGTTGCTGGAGAATGGCACGCCGTCGTCGTCAAAGCGGCGGTAGGGCAGCTTTTGTTGGCCTGTTAAGGGGTCGATTTCGGTCAGGCTGTAGCCTTTGTCGTTGGGGTTGGGGTTGGCATAGGTGGTGGTGGAAATTTTGCGCATGGCGTTTATTTTCATTCCGTAATGTCTGGTGACTGTTGTGCTTACATGGTGTGCATGAATGGTGTTTACCCTTACGCGTAAACCATAAATAAAAGAACGAACGTTCGTTTTTATAATTGCGCCGCTATTACTTAATAAGTAAGCATCGACTCGGCCAAATTCATCCAATACCCAAAGGTTACTTTCTATGAAACGTTTTCTAATTGCTTGTGCTGCTTCAATGGCACTGCTTTCTAGCCCCGCAGCTTTGAACGCGGCTGACACCTATACGCAAACCCAATACCCTGTGGTGTTGGTGCATGGCTTGTTGGGTTTTGATGCATTGGGTCCTGTGCAGTATTTTTATGGCGTACCGTCTGAACTGCGTCGCAGCGGTGCCACCGTTTACACAGCCAGCGTGTCGCAGTCCAACAGCACCGAAGTGCGTGGCGAGCAATTGCTCAAAGAGCTGCAAACCCTGAAGGCAAAATATGGCCACACTAAATTTAACTTGTTGGGTCATAGCCACGGCGGCAATACCATTCGCTACGTGGCGGGCGTTGCGCCGGCTTTGGTGGCCAGCGTTACCAGTGTGGGCACGCCGCACCAGGGCAGCAAGGTGGCCGATGGTTTGCAGGGCATCACCAATTTTACGGGTACCACTGGTTTGGTGGCGGGTGTTGTCAATGGCCTGAGCAGTGTGGTGGCTTATTTGTCGGGAAGCGCGAGCAACCCGCAAAACGCCTTGGCATCACTGCAATCGCTGTCCACCGCAGGGGCTCAAGACTTCAACCGCCGCTTTCCACAAGGCGCGCCCACCACAAGCTGCGGCCAAGGCGCAGAAGTGGTCAATGGCGTGCGTTATTACTCCATGGGTGGCACGTCGGTGTTGACCAACGTGCTGGATGTGTCCGATGCTTTTTTGGGGGCGGGCGCGCTGTTTTTTGGCTTTGAGCAAAACGATGGCTTGGTGGGACGCTGCTCCAACCATTGGGGGAAAGTGCTGAGAGACGACTACGGCTGGAATCACATTGATGAGATCAACCATGCATTTGGCCTGCGCAGTATTTTTAGCTCGGATCCTGTTTCGGTGTATCGCGCGCACGCCAACCGCTTGAAAAATCTGGGCTTGTAATTCCCGATATCAAACAGTGCGTGTTGCAAGTATGAAAGCGGTGAAGGGTGCTACTTTTTTAGTGGTCTGCTTGGCTGCTGTCTTGCTACTGATTTTCGGCGGGCCGGGCGTTGAGCCGCCGCAGCCTACGCTGTCGCCAGCTGCACAGGGCTGGCAGCAAGCGGGCGCTGCCAATCCATTTGCAAATGGAGCGGCAGTGGCCGAGCAGTTGGTGCCCATTACCCCCCCTGCAAGCGCCGTGCTGCCAGATTTGGCCAGCTCTTCGCTTTCGGGCACGCAGCCCGATGGCGATTGGGGTGTAAATTCGCAGGGGCAGCTCACTGCCAGCCGCGCACTGCGTCAGCGCTTTGATTACTACCTAAGCCTTGCAGGCGAAATGCCACTGGCAAGCATTGAGGCGACGTTTCTTAATGCCGCTAAAAAGGAACTGAGCGAACCGGCCTTAGGGCAAGTGTTTGCGCTGTGGAAGCGCTATGTGCAGCTTCAGCAACACGACTGGAAGCATGCTGTGAACCTGCAGCAACCGCAAAGCTGGAGCGTTGCGCTCGGTGAGCGGCAAATCACCCGCCGCCAACTACTGGGGATGGACGTGGCCTCTGCGTTTTATGCAGACGATGAAGCCCAATTGCGGCTCGTGCAATCCCAAGTGGAAGCGGGAGGAAGCGAGCAGGGGAGTCAAACCAATGCGATCAGCTCCGCTGCACTGCATCCGCTAGCCACTGCGCGCGAAGCTGAAGTTCAAGCGCAGTGGCAGCAGTGGGACCAGCGCTTAGAAGCTGCGCGCACCCAAGCCAAAGCCTTTGCACAGGCCCCTGAGTTGTCACCGCTGCAGCGCCAGCAGGCTATTGAGCGGTATTTGCTAAACCAATTTCAAGGCACAGAACTGATTCGCGCGCGCTCGTTGTTGGGTGTATAAAACCTGCTTTGTTTGGCTAGAATTAACTGCAACACTTTTGTCAAACAATGACCATCCACACCATCCTCAAAATGGGCGACCCGCGCCTGCTGCGCGTTGCCCAGCCCGTGACTGAATTTGACACCGACGCGCTGCACCTTTTAATCAGCGACATGCTGGAAACCATGGCAGATGCCAATGGGGCGGGGCTGGCTGCGCCGCAGATTGGGGTGGATTTGCAGTTGGTGATTTTTGGCACAGGCGAGCGCAACCCGCGCTACCCCGATGCGCCAGTGGTGCCGCGCACGGTGCTGATAAACCCTGTGATTACCGCGTTGGATGAAAATCTGCAGGCAGTCCACGAGGATAGCGCCGAAGACCTAGCCCCGCAAGAAGAGGGCTGGGAGGGCTGCCTGTCGGTGCCAGGGCTGCGCGGCGTGGTACCGCGCTTTGCGCATATTCGCTACCAAGGCTTTGACCAGTATGGCGACCCGATAGACGTGGTGGCCAGCGGCTTTCATGCGCGGGTGGTGCAACATGAGTGCGACCATTTGGATGGGCTTTTATACCCCATGCGTGTCAAAGATTTTTCACGCTTTGGGTATACAGAGGTGCTGTTTCCGGGCTTAGATGCCGCGCAAGATGACTAATGGGAATTATTCCCAAACCACTGCGCCTTTGCCTTTGTACCAGCCTTCTACTTGGCCTTCCACATTGGCTTCAATCTTGTTGCGCTTGATCTTCATGGTGGGCGTAAGGCAGCCGTTTTCAATCGACCATGGCTCTTTGGCAATCACCAGCATTTTGAGCTGCTCGTAGTCGGCCACTTTGGCGTTGACCTCTTTAAGTACTTGGCCGAGCTGGGTTTGCACCTGTTCGCGCACCGCTGGGTCACCCATTTTGGGGCGAATGTCTTCGGCCAACACCACCAAGCCATAGGCTGCCGCTTGGCCCACGCCCGATACCATCACCGATTCGACCATGGGGTGGGCGTTGATCATGCTTTCAATGGGCGCTGGCGCCACATATTTGCCTTTGCCAGTTTTAAACAGTTCTTTGAGCCGGCCAGTGATGCGCATGAGGCCTTGGGCATTGATTTCGCCCAAATCGCCGGTGCGAAAGTAGCCGTCTTCGGTGAAGCTTTCGGCATCTAAATCTGGGCGCTTGTAGTAGCCCACCATGCGGCCGATGGATTTGATTTGGATCTCGCCTTGGTCGCTGATACGCGCTTGCACGCCTTCTCGGGCCACGCCCACATAGCCCGGCGCGCCCATTTCGACGCTAGAGAAATAAGAATAGGCAAAATCCTCGGTCATGCCATAGCCTTCAATCAGGCCCAAGCCTAAGCGGCGGTACCAGCTAATGAGCTCAGCAGGCAAGGGCGCAGAGCCGCTGCCCGCCATTTTGACTTGGTCAAGACCCAAGCCTTTGAGCACTTTTTTGCCCACAATTTTGCCCAAAATCGGAATGCTAAGCAGGCGGCTGAGCTTGGCAGGCGGCATTTTGCTGAATACGCCTTGCTGAAACTTAAGCCACAGGCGCGGCACCGAGATAAACATGGTGGGCGTGGCGCGCTGCAAGTCTTTGAGGAAGGTGTCCAGCGTTTCGGCAAAAAACACGCGCATATTGCCGTTGACAAAAGAGGCGCATTCCACATAAGCGCGCTCAAACACGTGTGCCAGCGGCAAATACGACAACACGCGGTTGGCAGTGCCAGCGCCCAAAGTGGCATCGTAGCTTTTGTTGATGCCCTCAGAGGCGGCAGACACATGGGCAAAGCTGTGCATCACGCCCTTAGGCTGGCCTGTGGAGCCGGAGGTGTAGATGATCATGGCCAAGTCGTCTGGCTTGCGGGCGGGTTTGCCAGCTATTGGCTTGGCCTTGGCGGTGATAGCGTCCCAAGTGTCGTAGCTGGTTTTGGGGGCGAGCGGGAAGGCAATACGTGGCATATCGGTAGGGACGCCGGGCTCTTGCTTGTTCCAAGTGTCGAGCTTGCCCACAAACAGCAGGCTTGCGCCGCTGTGCTCTAAAACAAACTTCACGGTGTCAGCGCCTTCGGTGGGGAAAATAGCGACCGTGGTGTAGCCTGCCATCCAAATGGCCAGCTCGGCCATGAAAAAGTGGGCGCAGTTTTTGGACAAAATAGCGATGCGTGCGCCAGATTCGAAGCCCATGCCTTGCAGGTGGGTGGCCATTTTGCGGGCCTCGTCCATGGTTTGCTTCCATGTGTAGTCCACCGGTGCGGCAGTGCCGTTGGGCTGGGTCAAATAGACTTGGCTGGCGCGGGCGGTTTCGTGCGCATACACATAATCTAGGATGAGCTTGTTTTTTGACATGGAAAAGTCTTTCTTGGTTGAAAACGAATGGAGCGCGGGTGTTTAGAGGTGTAAATACCGCTGACAGCGAAGGTACTATCTTGGCTGTCAGGTGTCAATCAGGGTTTTCAGCCTGAAATTTAGAGTCTAAAGCCAAGCCTGTGCAAGCCAAACCGACCTAGCGCGTGCCGCGTTGGCGCAGCGCTTTAATCGCCCAAATCAAGCGTGCTGGCCACTGGCACATCGCCCAAATGCGCGTAATGCGCCACCACCCAAATGCGTTGGCTGGGTGGTGTGTGGTGCGGGCTGCATGCAAGTGCGGCGGCTTTTAGCTGCGCCGTGACAAAACGGATAGAGGGTATGTCAAGTGCCGAAAACGGGTCATCAATCAGGGTCAGAGCGGCACCACAGGCCAAAGCGCCGGCAAGCCAGACCTTGCGCTTTGAGCCTGTAGACAACATGTACAAAGATTTGTGCAGATGCTCGGTCAGCGACAGCCCCTCAATCAATGCAGGCAGGCTTTGCATGTCAAAGTGGCGGTGTTGCTGGGCCAGTGCAGCCCAAAACTCGGGGGGTGTGGCTTGGTCATAGGCCGTGTTTTTGTAGTCGGGCCAAAAAACCTGGGCACGGTAGTCCAGTGGCTGCGCGTGCAGGGCTATTCCGTGCAAATGCAAGTTGCCAGTGTGGGCTGGCAAGTCGCCTGCCAATAGGCGCAGCAAGCTGGTTTTTCCTTTGCCGTCGCCGCCTCGTATCAAATGCACGCCGGGGGGGAGTTGCAGGGAGAGGTTGGCAAACAAGTTGCCTTGTGGGGTGTCAAACCCCAAGCCCGTGGCAATTAAAGCGCTGGTGTTCATAGAACTGGCCACCCAAGCGGCTTAGCGGCCATTTAAAGGGTAGGCGGGGTCGTTATAACCGGGCACCGCAGGGTGGCCGGGCGTGACCAATACGTTCACCATGGCTTCGTCTGCCGCGTCGATGGTGCAGTGCAAAGCGCCTGCGTAGTCTTGCCATTGCGCCAATGTGCGCGGGCCTGCAATGACGGCACTCACGGCGGGGTTGGCCAGCACCCATGCCGTGGCAAAGTGCGACAAAGCCACGCCCTTGGCATCGCAATAGGTTTTGAGGGTTTGGGCAATTTGCAAGGAGTTGTTGTGAAATTCGGTTTCTAGGATGCGTTTGTCGCCACGTCCCGCGCGTGAATCTTGTGCGGGCTGGATGCCGGGGGCGTATTTTCCAGACAAAACACCCCGCGCAATAGGGCTGTAGGGCACGACACCCATGCCGTAGTACGCGCAGGCGGGCAAAATCTCGACCTCGGGCTGTCGGTTGAGTAAGTTGTAGTAGGGCTGGCACACCACCGGCGCGGGCATGTTGAGCGCACGCGCCATGTTGACGATTTCGGCAATGCGCCAACCCCGAAAATTGGAAAGCCCCCAGTAGCGGATTTTGCCCGCACGCAGCAGTGCCTCGATGGCGCGCAAGGGCTCTTCGAGCTGCATGCCATTGAAGTCACGGTGCAGGTAATAAATGTCGATGCTGTCAGTGGCCAGCCTTTGCAAGCTGTCTTCGCAGGCTTGTATGACCCATGCGCGGGAATATTGCGACATGTTCGGGCGCTCCGACATTTTGTTGCCCAGCTTGGTGGCCAGCACCCAGTCGTTGCGCTGCCCCGCCAGTAGCTGGCCAACCATGCGCTCAGATTGGCCCAAAGAATACACGTCGGCGGTGTCGATGAAGTTGACACCCTGCGCATGGGCATCCGCGCAAATATTGCGAGCCTCGGCCAGCTCGGTTTGGTCACCAAACATCATGCTGCCAAGGCATAGCGCGGATACTTTGAGAGGACTTTTGCCTAAATTGCGGTATTGCATGGGGTCTTACCTTAATAAAATATATGCCATTGTCACCGTCAAATAGTCATAGTTAGCTATTAAGTAAATAGCTATACGGCTCAGACAGCGAGCGCTGCCAGAAGCTCGGTTTCGATCAAGATTTGTTTGCGGTTGTGCGACAACTCTGGGCCGTCGAGCAAGAAAGTGTCTTCTACCCGCTCACCCAGTGTGGTGACTTTGGCCAGTTGAATATTGATGTCGTGGCGGGCCAAGATGCGGGCAATCGAATACAAAAGACCCACACGGTCACTGGCTGACACGGAGAGCAGCCAGCGCTGGGCTTTTTCGTCGGGGCGCAGGTCAATGCGCGGCGCAATGGGAAAGCTTTTGACACGGCGCGAGACCCGGCCTTTGCTGGGCATGGGCATGGCGGCAGGGCTGTTCAGGGCGCGGTCAAGCTCGGCCTCGACCATGCTGATGAGCTCGCGGTAGTGGTCGTCGTTGTCGCCGCTGACCACTTGGAAGGTGTCTAGCGCATAGCCGTTGCGGGCCGTGTGCACTTTGGCATCCAAAATGCTAAAGCCCGACTGGTCAAAATAGCCGCAAATGCGGGCAAAAAGGTCGGGCACATCGGGGGTGTAGACCAGCACTTGCATGCCTTCTCCCAAGGGCGAGAGCCTTGCCCGCACCACGGCTTGCTGGGGCGCAATGGGTTTGTCGGCTTTGTCGCCCTTGGTCACCAAGCGCGACAAAGCCCGCGCATGCCACGCGATGTCTGAGGCATCGTGGCGCATAAAGTAGCCCACATCCAGGGTTTGCCACAGTGGCACATGCGCCTCAAAGGGCAGGGCGTAGTGCGCCAGCGTGACCAAGGCTTCGGTTTTGCGCAGCTCCACTTCGGCATCGGCATCGGCCACACGGCCGCCTAGGCTGCGCGTGGTTAGGCGGTATAAATCTTCTAGGAGTTTGCCTTTCCATGCATTCCAAACTTTGGGCGAGGTGCCGCGAATATCAGCCACGGTGAACAAATACAAAGCGGTCAGGTAGCGCTCATTGCCCACCCGTTTGGCAAATGCGGCAATCACGTCGGGGTCGCTCAAGTCTTCTTTTTGCGCCACACGGCTCATGGTCAAGTGCTCGGCCACAATAAACTCTATGAGCTTGGCGTCTTCTCGTGCAATGCTGTGTTGTCTGCAAAAAGTTTGCACATCAACCTTGCCCAGCACCGAATGGTCACCACCGCGGCCCTTGGCAATGTCATGGAATATGGCGGCTACTACCAAAATCCAAGGCTTGTCCCAGCCTGCGGCCAACTGCGAACAAAACGGGTATTCGTGGGCATGGTCGGCAATGAAAAAACGCCGCACATTGCGCAGCACCATCAATATATGCTGATCCACCGTATAGACATGGAACAAGTCGTGCTGCATTTGCCCGACAATTTTGCGAAATACCCACAAATACCGCCCCAGCACCGAGGTTTGGTTCATCAGGCGCATGGCATGGGTAATGCCCGTGGGCTCTTGCAAAATAGCCAAAAAGCGGGCGCGGTTGACGGGGTCTTTGCGAAAGCCTGCGGTCATGAGGCTGCGGGCGTTGTACAGGGCGCGCAGGGTGCGGGCTGACAGGCCTTTGATGCCCATGGTGGTTTCGTAGAGGTGAAACGTCTCCAATATGGCGTGCGGCTCGCGGTGGTAGAGGTCGTCGCTGGCCACTTCGAGCATGCCGGCTTTTTCAAAAAACCGCGCATTAACCGGAATCAGGGTGTGGGTGGCCTTGCCGCTGCGCTCGTTGAGCCGCTCTTCAATGTTCAGGAGCAAAATTTGGTTGAGCTGCGCCACGGCCTTGGCTGCCCAGTAGTATTGGCGCATCACCGATTCAGAGGCTTTGCGCTGTGAATCACCCGCGAAACCAAAGGCAGCGGCTACGGCGCTTTGCAGGTCAAAGGCCAAGCGGTCCTCGCGCCGATGCGCCACACGGTGCAGACGCGCCCGCACGAGACACAGCAGCGCTTCGTTGCGCTTGAGCTGGCGTGCCTCTAGGGCCGTGGCCAAGCCTTTGCGCACCAAATCGTCCCAGCTGCGGCCCAAGTTGGCGGCTTTGGCCACCCAGAGAATAATTTGCAGGTCGCGCAGGCCGCCGGGCGATTCTTTGCAATTGGGCTCTAGCGAATAGGGGGTATTTTCAAATTTGGTGTGGCGCTGGCGCATTTCCAGCGTTTTGCCGACAAAAAACGCTTGGGGGTCTAGCGCGGCTTTGTAGGCTTTCAGAAACTGGGCAAAAAGCGACTTGTTGCCCACCAACAACCGCGACTCAAGCAGCGAGGTTTGAATGGTGATGTCTTTGGCGGCCTCGGCCACGCAGTCGGCTACGCTGCGCACAGACGAGCCAATTTCTAGGCCTGCGTCCCAGCAACTGCTGACAAAGTTCTCAATTTTTTCTTTCAAGGCCGGGTCTTGCTCGGCGTCTGCGCCCTTGGGCAGCAGCAGCAATACGTCAACGTCGGAGTGTGGAAACAGCTCGCCACGGCCATAGCCGCCCACGGCCAGCAGCGCAAAACGGGAGTCAAAATTGGCATGTGCCCACAGCGCTTGAAGCGTGGTGTCGGTGCAAGCCGAGAGCTTGCGCAGCAGCCCTTTAATACTGCGTGTGCTGGCCGCGCCGTCAATTTGCTCAAAAACGGCATGTTTGGCACTGCGCAGCGCGTCGCGGGCTTTAAAAACTGGCATGCACTTGCATTCTTAAGGTTTTTTCGCGCAATGTCACTGTCAAATGGTGATAGTGCACTATATTAATAATAGCTAAATTGCTGCCAAAGCAGCCACCGAGGCCGCCACAGAAGCGGGTGGCTTGGGCGCTCCGGCTGACAGCGTCATCACTTCATAGCCCGTTTCGGTCACCAAAATGGTGTGTTCCCACTGTGCTGACAGCGAATGGTCTTTGGTGACGATGGTCCAGCCGTCGCCCAGCTCGCGGATGTCTTTGCGGCCAATGTTAATCATGGGTTCGATGGTAAACACCATGCCGGGCACCAGCACTTCGCCTGTGCCTGCTTTGCCATAATGCAACACCTGCGGGTCTTCATGGAACTTGCGGCCAATGCCGTGGCCACAAAACTCGCGCACCACGCTGTAGCCCTTGCCTTCGGCAAACTTTTGAATCACCGCGCCAATGTCGCCCAGCCGCGCCCCCGCTTTCACCTGCGCAATGCCCAGCCACATGGCTTCATAGGTGACCTCGCACAATCGCTTGGCAAATACGCTGGTCTCGCCCACCAAATACATGCGGCTGGTGTCGCCATGCCAGCCGTCTTTGATGACGGTGACATCAATGTTGCAAATATCGCCTTTTTTCAGCGCTTTGTCACCCGGAATGCCGTGGCAAACCACATGGTTGACCGAGGTGCAAATGCTGCCCGGAAACGGCGGGTAGCCCGGCGGCTGGTAGCCCACGGTGGCAGAAATGCAGTGCTGCGTGTTGGTAATAAAGTCCAGCGCCAGCTTGTCCAGCGCCTTGGTGGTGACACCGGGGCGCACATGCGGCGTGAGAAAGTCTAAAACTTCGGCGGCCAATCGGCCTGCGATGCGCATGCCAGCTACGGCGTCTGCGTCTTTGTAAGTAATGCTCATGGGGTGATTATCCCAGACTTCGCGGGGGCGTATGGGGGCACGGGCTCGCATGACGCGCAGACACACGGGGGCTGGTCGGTGGAGGACAGCCGCTGTGCCAATACTGATTGTTTAGGAATTTTGTTCAACTTATGAAACTGCTTGCTCTGGTGCGCCCGAGTAGCGTATTGGCTCTCCCGTCGCTCCCTCATGGCGGGCATACCGCAAAAAGGTCGGACGGGAGAGCCAATAAGCTACACGGGCTATGCTCGTGCCTGGGTTTTAATACCGAATCAGCCTCTCTCAGCGTGGTTTTTACTTCGAAATATGTAGCATACTATGATTTTTCTACCGCGATATCGGCACTTTTTCTTTGAGATTTTCAGACCACCCCATTTGCACTCCAAACACTTTGCTGACTCGCGCTACGGCCAATTTAACGCTGTGCCAATGCTGTTGCAGGTTCGCTCAAGGTTCGGGAACACAGCGGCTAAGCGAGCGCTTTGAAGCAGGACAAGTAGCAGGTAGCAGGTAGCAGGTAGCAGGTAGTGTTATCTAAGAACAACTGCTTTAGTATTAAACCCTAAGAGCGAGCATAGCCCGAGCAGCGTTTTGGCTCTGCCGTCCGACCGATTTGCGGTATCCCCGCCATGAGGGAGTGGCGGCAGAGCCAAAACGTTGCTTGGGCGCACCAGACTAAGCAGTTTCAAAACGATGCAAAAACCCCGCATTTGCAAAATACGCCCTGCAAACTTTCAACAGATCCAAAATCAATGGCCCACCACCCCAACTTTGGTTAGCCCCAACTGCTGGGTCAGCGCCAGCACCCCAGCTACCGCTGCATAGGGCGCGGCGCTGTTGGGGTGCACATGCACTTCGGGGGGGGCGCTGGCGGATCGGGCCAGCAGCAGCGCCGACAGCGTTTCGCGGTTGGGCACGGCTATGCCGTCTAGCAAGACGCTGCCGTCGGGCTGGATGTCGAGCCGCACCATGCTGGGCGGCGTGGGCGCACTGATGGCGCTGGGCATGTCCAGGTTTACCGAATTGAGCTGCACGGGAATGGTGATGATCAGCATGACGATTAACACCAGCATCACGTCGATCAAGGGGGTGGTGTTCATGCCGCACATGGGGGCCGCATCTTGCGCCTGCGCTTGTTGGTCGGATGGGTCGTTAGGGTATAGCTGCATGGGTTAGTTTGCTATATTTATCATAGTTATTGCTTGGCAGACGGTGCATTGGGCTCGGTGATGAGTCCGACCTTGGCAAAACCGGCCTGCTGCGCCAAATCGACCACCACGCCCACAAAGGCATAGGGCACCGCTGCATCGGCGCGGATGTGGATTTCGGGCTGCGGCTGCGCCAAAGACAGGGTTTGAAACTGGGCTAAGAGCTGGCTGGGGTCGGAAATGGGGGTTTGGTTGTAATACACCGTGCCAGCGGCATCCACGGTCATGACAATGTGGTCGGCACGGGCCTCGTGCAGGCGGCCAGCCTCGCTGGGCAGCTTGATGTTGACCGAGTTGCTGACCACGGGAATGGTCAGCAAAAAGATAATCAGCAAAACCAGCATCACGTCGACCAGCGGCGTGGTGTTGATCTCGGCCATCAGGTCGTCGACGTCGGAGGAGTTGCCAGCGTACAGGTTCATGGCTTGTCTTGCGGGGCGGGCTGTGCCGCAGTATTCGTAGCTGCTGGCTGCGCCGCAACACTCGTAGCTGCTGGCTGCGCCAGCAGGTGCAGGTGTAGCGTAGTGCCAAACTGGCGCACGGTCTCAAGTGACAGCTTGTTGCGGCGAATCAGCCAGTTGTAGCCAAACACCGCAGGCACCGCCACCGCCAAGCCAATAGCGGTCATGATCAGGGCCTCGCCCACGGGGCCGGCCACCTTGTCGATGGAGGCTTGGCCACTGGCACCAATTTTGACCAGCGCGTTGTAAATGGCCCAAACCGTGCCAAAAAGGCCTACAAATGGTGCGGTGGAGCCAATGGTGGCCAGCAGTGACAAGCCTTCTTGGCTTTGGGTTTGCAAACGGGCCATGGCTGATTCGATGCTGCGCACCAGCCAACGGTCGTAGTCTACGCGGCCTTGCAGGGCGGGAAACTGCTTGGCTGACTCCAAGGCCGAGAGGCCGACAAAACGCAAGGGGTTGTGCACGTCTAGCTTTTGAATGGCGCTTTGCAGCTCGCTGGGTTTGGCGAATACTGCTTGCGCCGCACTGGCGTGTGCTTTGCGCCGCTTGAGCTCCCGCACTTTTTGCGCAATCACAACCCAGCTGGCCACCGACATGGCGGCCAGCAAGAGCAAAGAGAGTTTGGCAATCCAGTCGCCTTGCATCCAAATGGCGGACAAGCCGTAGGGGTTGGCCGCCTTGGCAGGGGGCGCTGCAACGCCTGTGGCAGCGGGCGAAGCAGTTGCCGGTGTGGCGCTGGGTGTGGCGGCTAAAGCAGCATTCGCCACGCCATTGGCCGTGACCGCCGGGGCGGCCTGCGCCGCAGCGGGCGGTTCACTCAAGCTGCCCGAGACTTTGTTTTGCGCAAAACTCGGGTTACAAAGCCCCATGTTGACAGAAAAAACTGCCAATGTCACCGTTAAATGGAGTTTTCTTGCTATTGATTTCATACTATTTCCTTCAATGCCAATACTGGGGGGGGGGCGCTGCTGGGCGGTGTTTGTCGGGATGTTTTGTGGGGCAATGTGGGGTCATTTGGGGCATTCGTCACGCATTTTTTTAAGCACCAAGGCAGGCAGGGCCAGCAGGCCGCTCACACTGCTGTTTTTAAAACGGGCGCAATCGGCCACTTGGGCAGATTCGATGCCACTTTCAAAACCGTCTTTGGCTTTGCCACGGCGCAACTGCTCGTTGGCCATGTCGGCCAAACTGCGCTGCTGGGGAAAGCGAAAGGTGTTGACATAGGGCACTGGGGCGGGCAAAGCGAGGTTGAGCGGCGCTCGCGCGGGTGCAACTGCGGCCGCTGGGGGCGTGGCGGGGGCGGGGAGCGCGGGTGGCGCGGGCAATCGGCCGCTGCCCAGACCGGGGTTGCCGCCTTGGCCACCGCCCGGTCCAGTGCTTAGCCCCGAACCCGCGCCACCGCCGGTATTGGCATTGACACCTGCGCCATTGGCATTGCCCACACTGTTTGCCACGCCCGTGGCTGCGCTTGTGCCGCTGCTGGCATTGCTAGCGGGTGATGCGCCCGCGCTGGCAAGGCCGGGCGGCACAATGCCCGTGCCCACCAAGGCGCTGGCAGCGGGCGGCACCACCACAGGCGCTGCCCGCACGGCTTCGCTCACGCTAGGAATGACGGGCACTGCCAGCGGCGGCACTTGGGCACGCACCACTGCTGGCGCAGGCGCTACTGGAACGGGAGCGGGTGGTGGAGCAGGCGCTGGCGGGGGTGGTACGGGCGGCGGGGGCGGTGTGAGCGCAGGAGGCGGCGGTTTGGGAGCTGGTGCGGGTGCGGGTGCGGGTGGGGTTGGGGTTGGGGTAGGTGGTTCGGGTGGTTTGGGTGCTACGGGGGGGGCAACAGGCGGCGTTGGTACTGGAGGTGCTGGGGCAGGCGGTGCGGCAACAGGTGGTGCTGGTGCTGGAGCAGGTGGCGCTGGCGTAGGTGCAACTGGAGCTGGAGGCACAGGCACAGGAGCAGGAGCAATCTCAGCCACCACCGCCGCCGCTTGCTCGGCCACCACCACAGGTTCGCTTTTCTCTCGAATCGGCGTTTCGAGCACTGGCGCGGGTTTGCGCACAGGTTTGGGCACTGCGGCCACAGGTTCTGGAAAAGTCTCGGTGACTTCTAGCGGCGTGCTGGGCTGGGCTTTTAAAGTGCTGAGCTTCAAGGAGTTGCTAGAGCGCAGCCTTGCAGAGGGCGAAATCCCCGTTTGCTGAGAATTGGGATCTGGCAACACCCAGTCGGGCCGCGCTATTTGATACACCACATAGCGCACCGCCTGCTCAATGGGCCAATACAGGTTAATGACCCACAAAAGCGCGACATGCGCCAGCACCACACCCAGCGTCAGCACGCGGCTGTGTGCGGTGGGGGGCAATAAAAGCGGCTGGGTGGGGGTTAAAGGCATAGTCAGGGCTGGATTTTGGCATGGTATTGCTGCAAATCCGCTGCTTCGGCCTTTGCATACAAAGCAAAGCGCAAAACCGATAAAATCTAGGGTTTTCACGCATGCACCAGCCTCCGCGGGCGCTGCTCCCACACAGGCTTCCTCGTGACAACCAACGCCCATTCTCCCGCTTTGACACCTGACACTTTATTTTTGGCCTCTTTTGCAGGCGGCAGTGCCTTAAGCCCTGCCTCGGGCGAACGCTTATTGGCGCAATTGCAGGCCATTGCGCCCAAAGTAGCCCAAGTGCATGCGCAGTGGGTGCACTGGGTACACACCGATGTCTTGCCCAGCCCCGAACAATCGCGCACTTTGGCGGCATTGCTCACCTATGGCGAGCCTTTTACCCATGCGCAAGCCTTGGGCAGCGAGGCGCAGGCCCTGATTGTGGTGATGCCGCGCTTGGGCACGGTGTCGCCTTGGGCATCCAAGGCCACCGACATTGCCCGCAACTGCGGCCTGCAAGTGCGCCGCATCGAGCGTGTGTTGCATGTCAGTGTGGGCTTGCAAGACAGGCTGGGCGGTTTGCTCAAATCCAGTTTGTCGGCAGATGCGCTGCAAGCCATTGCCGCCCAACTGCACGACCGCATGACCGAGTCGGTGGCTTTTGAGGCAAATGCCGCGCGGGCTTTGTTTACCAGCCTGCCCAGCGCGGCTTTGGCCACCGTCAATGTGCTGGGCGAAGGGCGCGTAGCCTTAGAAAAAGCCAACACCGGCTGGGGTTTGGCCATGGCAGGCGACGAAATTGACTATCTGGCAGACGCTTTTGCCAAGCTAGGGCGCAACCCCACCGACGTGGAGCTGATGATGTTTGCGCAGGCCAACAGCGAGCACTGCCGCCACAAGATTTTTAATGCCGCCTTCTGCATTGACGGCGTGGCGCAAGATCTGAGCTTGTTTGCCATGATTCGCAACACCGAGGCGCTGAACGGCCAGCACAGCGTGGTGGCTTACAGCGACAATGCCGCGGTGATGCAGGGCAGCTTGGTAGAGCGATTCAACGCCACTTTTCTCAATAAAAATGACCAATGTCACGGTGATATGGTCATATCTAGCTATGAAAAATATAGCGCAAACCAGCATATTTTAATGAAGGTGGAAACCCATAACCACCCTACCGCCATCTCGCCCTTTGCTGGCGCAGCCACAGGTGCGGGCGGTGAAATCCGCGACGAAGGCGCAACAGGGCGGGGCGCAAAACCCAAGGCAGGGATTACCGGCTTTACGGTGTCTGCATTGCACGGCACCAGCTTGGCGCACCCTGCGCACATGGCCACACCGCTGCAAATCATGACCGAGGGCCCGCTGGGCGGCGCGGCTTTTAACAACGAGTTTGGGCGGCCCAATTTGGGGGGCTACTTCAGAAGCTACGAGCAAACCATTGCCGGCCAGCGCTGGGGCTACCACAAGCCGATCATGATTGCTGGCGGCTTAGGCGTGATTGACGCTGCCTTGACCCACAAAATCTTGTTCCCCGCAGGCAGTTTGCTGATTGCGCTGGGCGGGCCGGGCATGCGCATTGGCATGGGCGGCAGCGCGGCCAGCTCTATGGCGTCGGGCACCAATGCGGTGGCGCTGGATTTTGATTCGGTGCAGCGCGGCAACCCCGAGATTGAGCGGCGTGCCCAAGAAGTCATCAACCAATGTTGGCAATTGCTGGACAACAACCCGATTCTTGCCATTCACGATGTGGGCGCAGGCGGCTTGTCCAATGCCTTCCCCGAGTTGGTTAACGACGCAGGGCGCGGCGCACGCTTTGACTTGTCGGCCATTCCGCTCGAAGAATCGGGCATGGCCCCCAAAGAAATCTGGTGCAACGAAAGCCAAGAACGCTATGTGATGGCCATTGCCCCCGAATCACTGCCCGACTTTCAAGCCCTGTGCGAGCGCGAGCGCTGCCCGTTTGCGGTGGTGGGGGTGACCACTGAGGAGCGGGAGTTGGTGGTTGCAAGCGAAATGACCACGAGCGCCGACAGGCCGCTCGTAGGGGCGAGTGTCCAGATGCCAATGAACGTGCTGCTGGGCAAAACCCCCAAAATGCAGCGTGATGTGGCTTCGCTAGAGCGCACGTTCCAGCCGATTGACCTCACGGGCATCGCCCTGCAAGACGCGGTGATCCAAGTTTTGAGCCACCCCAGCGTGGCCAGCAAGCGCTTTCTAATTACGATTGGCGACCGCACCGTAGGTGGCCTCACGCACCGCGACCAAATGGTGGGCCCCTGGCAAGTGCCGGTGGCCGACTGCGCGGTGACATTGGCCGATTTCAAAGGCTTTGCGGGCGAAGCCATGGCGATCGGCGAGCGCACGCCGCTGGCCGTGTTCAATGCCCCCGCCTCTGGCCGCATGGCCGTGGCCGAGGCCATTACCAATTTGTTGGCCGCGCCCATCGAGCTGTCCCGCGTCAAGCTGTCCGCCAATTGGATGGCCGCCTGCGGCGAGGCGGGGCAAGATGCCGCGCTGTATGCCACTGTAAAAGCCGTGGGCATGGAACTGTGTCCAGCACTGGGCATCAGCATACCGGTGGGCAAAGATTCGTTGTCGATGCGCAGCCAGTGGACGCAGGCGACAGACGCAGGCGCAGCAAGCGTTTCGGGCGCTCCAGACCAAATTACCCACAAAGTCACCTCCCCCGTGAGCTTGATCGTTACCGCTTTTGCCACGCTGGCCGATGTGCGCGGCACCTTCACCCCCCAGCTAGAGCGCGACGGCGACACATCCCTGATTTTGATTGACCTAGCCCACGGCAAAAAGCGCATGGCGGGTTCTATCTTGGCGCAAGTGACCCAGCAAGAAGGCGCAGATGTGCCCGATTTGGACGACCCGCAAGACTTGGTGCAATTGGTCACAGCCGTCAACGCGCTGCGCAGCAGTGGCCAGATTTTGGCCTACCACGACCGCAGCGACGGCGGCTTGCTGGCGGCAGTCTGCGAAATGGCCTTTGCGGGCAACGTGGGCGTGGCGTTGAATATCGACATGCTGCTCGTTGAGGGCGACGGCATCAGCGACAGCCGCATGGAGCATGGCGACAGCAAAAACTGGGCCGCTCAGGTGAGCGTGCGCAGGGAGGAATTAACCCTGCAAGCCCTTTTTAACGAAGAGCTAGGCGCTGTCATTCAGGTGCGCACCGACGCACGCAGCGCCGTCATGCAGGTGCTGCGCGAACACGGCCTGTCCAAACACAGCCATGTGGTGGGCAAAACCCGCCCGCAAAGCAGCGCCCTGGACGACGGCAAAGGCGAAATACAAGTGTGGCGCGACACCAAAAAAGTGTTTGCCGCCAAGCTGCAAGACCTGCACCAAGTGTGGGACAGCGTGAGCTGGGGTATTGCAAAAGCGCGTGACAATCCAGCATGTGCCAACGCAGAACATGCCGCCGTGGGCAACCCGCAAGACACGGGCCTGCATGCGCTGCTAAGTCCAGCGCTTACAGAAAAATTGGCCAATGTCACCACCATACCGTCATATGCAGCTATAAATAATATAGCAAATAGCAAACGACCCAAAGTCGCCATACTGCGCGAGCAGGGCGTCAATTCCCACATAGAAATGGCCTACGCCTTCACCGAAGCGGGCTTTGCAGCATTTGATGTGCACATGACCGACTTGCAAACGGGCAGGGCGAAGTTGGCTGACTTCACAGGGCTGGTGGCCTGCGGCGGCTTTAGCTATGGCGACACGCTGGGCGCAGGCATAGGCTGGGCGCGTAGCATCACCTTCAATGCGGCATTGCGCAGCCAATTTGAAACCTTTTTTGCGCGACCTGACACTTTTGGCCTAGGCGTTTGCAACGGTTGCCAAATGTTTGCTGAGCTGGCCGACATCATCCCCGGGGCGCAGCACTGGCCGCGTTTTAGCACCAACCAGTCGGGGCGCTTTGAAGCGCGGTTGAGCATGGTGGAAATTGCCGATTCGCCCAGCCTGTTTTTCAAAGGCATGGCTGGCAGCCGCCTGCCCATAGCGGTCGCCCACGGCGAAGGCTTTGCCAATTTTGAACCCGCACGCGGCGGGCGCGGCAATGCAACAGAAGTGATTGCCGCCATGCATTTCACCGACAATGCAGGCCAACGCAGCGAAGATTACCCCGCCAACCCCAACGGCAGCCCCGCTGGCCTCACCGCTGTCACCACCTCGGACGGCCGCTTTACCGCCATGATGCCCCACCCCGAGCGCGTGTTTCGCAATGTGCAAACCAGCTACACCCCGCTGGACATCAGCCAACACAGCCCGTGGATGCAAATGTTCCGAAATGCGCGGGCATGGGTCGGTTAAATCAAAGGATCACTATGGCCGTTAGCCTGCTTGCATTATTAGACGACATCGCCACGATCCTAGATGACGTGGCAGTGATGACCAAGGTAGCCGCACAAAAAACCGCTGGCGTGCTGGGCGACGACTTGGCGCTCAACGCCCAGCAAGTGGCGGGCGTGCGTGCTGAGCGCGAGCTGCCTGTGGTGTGGGCGGTTGCCAAGGGCTCGTTTGTTAACAAAGCCATTTTGGTGCCCGCTGCGTTGGCCATCAGTTATTTTGCGCCTTGGGCCATCACACCACTGCTGATGATCGGCGGTGCCTATTTGTGCTTTGAAGGGTTTGAAAAAATCGCCCACAAACTGCCCCATAAAGGGCTGCACAGCCGCACGCCAAGCAGCAAAAGCCCAGAGACTGCCCACGCAAAAGAGCGGGTGCAGGCTGCGCAAGACCAGGCGGTTGATCTGCTGGTACACGAAAAAGACAAAATCAAGGGCGCGATTCGCACTGACTTTGTGCTGTCTGCCGAGATCATTGTGATTGCGCTGGGCACGGTGGCCACAGCCGCTTTTAGCCAGCAAGTGGCGGTTGTCGTCGCCATTGCGCTTTTGATGACGGTGGGCGTCTATGGTTTGGTGGCGGGCATTGTCAAATTAGACGACGCAGGCTTGTATTTGATTCAAAGCAGCAGCCGCGCCGCGCGTGCACTAGGCCACAGCCTGCTGTGGTTCGCCCCCAAACTCATGAAAACCCTGTCAGTTGTCGGCACCGCCGCCATGTTCATGGTGGGCGGCGGCATCTTGGTACACGGCTGGCCGTGGCTGCACCACAGCTTTGAGGCGCTGGCTGCGCCGCTGGGTGCGTTGGCGGTACTTGGCACGAGCACGCTCGATGCACTGGCGGGTGTTGCTGCGGGTGCCGTGTGTTTGTTGGTTTGGACAGCAGTCCAAAAAATTCGCGCCTAAGCACATTTAGCAACAGGCAAGCGTACAGAGCAGTTCGGACTTTCAAAAGCTGCTGGTTTACGCGCCCGAGCAGTGTTTTGGTGCTCCCGCCGCTCCCTCATGGCGGGCAACCCGCAAATCGGTCTGACGGGAGCGCCAAAACACCGCTCGGGCTATGCGCGGGCTAGGGTCTTAATACCTACGACACGTGACATTTAGCGTGCCAAATACTACATAAAACATAGCTAGCTATGACCGTATGACGGAGATATTGTGCTAAAAGTATCCACAAATGCAGCAAGTCAAAGCTGTCCCAAGACAAACATCCCAAGCGTGCCGCGGATGGCCTGATTTTTCGCAGCGGTTTTCGCGATGTACAAAAGGCAGCTTGGCAAACCAAGCGACTTTCTTGCGCAGTCCACAGACAGTGCAAATCGCAGTCAGAGCGAAATAGAGCGGAGTAAAAATCAGACCACCCGCTGCGGGCAAGGCAAAAGTGGTTCATTTTGTGCATTAAACTTCTTGGACATGTTTTCAAGGATTTGCTATGCCGGCGTTGTCGATTTTTTGCAGTTTTGTGCGCCGTAGTGCGCATGCTTTGTTGGTGGTTGCGCTTTGTGGCGCTGCACCTGCGTTTGCCCAAGTGCAGGGCGCGGGCTCCACTTTGGCGCGAGATTTGATGGCGGCTTGGGGCAGCCAGTATGGCGCTTCAGTGGGCGGCGTGGCCTATGAGGCCGTTGGATCATCCGCAGGTGTAAGTCGGGCCACCGAACAGAGCGTGGATTTTGGGGTCACCGATGTGGCGATGACGGCTGTGGCGCTCAAA
>JANOYR010000265.1:0-2935 GCA_031428975.1 Polaromonas sp.
CAATACCAATGGCGACGGCCCGGGTGAATTGGTGGTCAAACCCGCTGGCCACCTTTTTGGGGCCAATGTAGCGCGTGTGGCCTTCAAACGCAGCGCCTACCTGCGCAACTTCGTCTACACCTTCGCCGAACTAGTCAGCGACCGCCTCAGCCGCGAGCTGATCATGAAGGCCATGAGCGGGCGCTTGGATGACTATGGGATGTGACCCGAACACCGAACACCGAACACCGAACAGCCGGACTGCCGGACGCAGAGGACGCAAAAGTTACGCAGAAGACGCAAAAGGATACCGAAAGAAGTCAGTAAAAAAATGGGGTTAATTTGCTTTAGGTTGCTTATCAATATTTAATTGCTACTATTTTCGCAGCATAATATGACCATATAGAAGTGACATTCAGAGTATTTTCTATAAATTTCATATTTTTCGGTATTTTTCTGGTATTCTTTTGCGTCCTCTGCGTAACCTTTGCGTCCTCTGCGTCCGGCAGTCCGAATTAAAGGCCCAGCCAAGCCACCACCTGTCTAAAAAAATGCAAACACTAGCCCGCACCCCCGTTCTGCAAACCAAACTCCCAGCCGTAGGCACCACCATTTTCACCGTCATGTCCACACTGGCGGCTGAAAAAGGCGCGGTGAATTTGGGCCAAGGTTTCCCTGATTTTCATTGCGACCCCAAGCTGGTCAACGCCGTGACCGAAGCTATGACCCAAGGCCACAACCAATACCCGCCGATGGCTGGTATGCCGGTGCTACGCGAAGCGGTGGCTCGCAAAATAGAAGCTTTGCACCAACGCAGCTACAACCCCAGCACCGAAATCACCATTACCGCCGGGGCCACGCAAGCGATCATCACCGCCATATTGGCTGTCGTGCGCGCGGGCGACGAAGTGATTGTGCTTGAGCCCTGCTACGACAGCTATGTGCCTAATATTGAGTTGGCGGGCGGCACTACTGTGCGCGTGCCGCTCACGCCCAAAACTTTTCGGCCCGACTTTGACAAAATCAGCGCTGCCATCAGCCCCAAAACCCGCGCCATCCTCATCAATTCGCCGCACAACCCCAGCGCCACGATTTGGTCTGAGGCCGAGATGCTGCGTTTGCAAGAAATCTTAGCGCCCACCGACATTGTGCTGATCAGCGACGAGGTGTATGAACATATGGTGTTTGACGGTGCGCAGCACCACAGCGCGGCGCGTTTCCCCGGTTTGGCGGCGCGTGCTTTCATCGTCTCTAGCTTTGGCAAAACTTACCATGTCACAGGCTGGAAAGTGGGCACAGTGGCCGCGCCCGCCAGCATGATGGCCGAATTTCGCAAGGTGCACCAGTTCAACGTGTTCACCGTGAACACGCCCATGCAGGTGGCGTTGGCCAGCTATATGGCCGACCCCGCGCCGTATGTCGAGCTGCCCGCTTTTTACCAGCGAAAACGCGACCTCTTCCTTACAGGTTTGGGCAAAACCCGCTTGAAGCCACTGCACACGCAGGGCAGCTATTTCCAGTGCGTCGACATCTCGGAGATCAGCGATTTGAGCGAAGCCGATTTTTGCCTCTGGCTCACCTCTGAGATTGGCGTGGCCGCCATTCCACTAAGCGCGTTTTACGGCAACGGCTTTGACCAACGGGTGGTGCGCTTTTGTTTTGCTAAGAAAGACGAGACATTGCTTGCGGCTTTGGATCGGTTGGCTCGGCTTTAAAGGGTTTTCAAAACGTATGCCTGGGCGAATTTTTAGGGGTTATGCATGGTGCATTCAATCCCAAGCAAGTAAACACTAAAAAACCAGTGTCTTAACCCCCTGTGTTGTCCCCAGCAAACACACATTCGCCTTCTGAAAGGCAAACACGCCCACGGTGACCACACCGGGCCATTGGCTCACTTGCGCCTCAAATGCCAGCGGTGCAGTGATGTGCAGGCCGCGCACGTCGATGATGCATTGGCCGTTGTCGGTAACCAGTGGTTTGCCGTCTTTGAGGCGCAGCGTGCAAACACCGCCCATGGCGGCAAATTGGCGCATGACTTGTTGCGCGGCCATGGGAATAACTTCGACTGGCAGCGGGAAAGCGCCTAAAGTGGCTACCAGCTTGGATTCGTCAGCTATGCAAATAAAGCGTTTGGACTGCGCGGCCACGATTTTCTCGCGCGTGAGCGCTGCGCCGCCGCCCTTGACCATGGCGCCGCTGTGGTCGATTTCGTCTGCTCCGTCGATGTAGACCGAAATTTCTCCCACCTCGTTGCAGTCAAACACAGGGATACCCAGCGCCAGCAAGCGTTCGGTAGAGGCTACCGAGCTGCTGACAGCGCCTTGGATGTCGTTTGTGATGTCGGCCAGCGCATCGATGAATTTATTCACCGTAGAGCCCGTGCCAACACCTACAATTTCACCGCGCACCACATATTGCAATGCGGCGCGTCCTACCAATGTTTTGAGTTCGTCTTGCGTCATACCTGTATTATCCAATGTCCCTGCTGCCCTATACCCTCGCCCGCCCTTTTTTATTTGGCCTAGACCCCGAAGCCGCCCACGACCTGACCATGGCCAGCTTGGCGGCCACGCAGGGCACGCCGCTTGCTTGGGCGTATTGCCAAAGCACAGTGAGCGACCCCGTGACGGTCGCTGGGCTGAAGTTCCCCAACCGCATTGGCATGGCTGCTGGCCTTGACAAAAACGGCCGCTGCATTGACGCTCTAGGCGCGATGGGTTTTGGTTTTGTAGAGGTGGGCACTGTGACGCCCCTGCCGCAGGCGGGCAACCCCAAGCCGCGCATGTTTCGTATCCCCGAGCGGCAAGCGTTGATCAACCGCTTGGGCTTTAACAACCATGGGCTCGATGCCTTCATTGCCAATGTGCAAAAAGCCAAGTTTCGCCAAAGCGGCAAAATTTTGGGGCTCAACATCGGCAAAAATGCCGCAACCCCCATAGAAAATGCCACGAGCGAC
>JANOYR010000266.1:0-6876 GCA_031428975.1 Polaromonas sp.
GCAGACGAATCGGGGAACATGCGAAAGCTCGTGTTCATCACTATTTGCATGATTTTGGGGAACAACGCGTGCAGCACCTGACCTGAAATGCCCAAACGCGTGGCAATCCGCACATTTTTGTAAATACAAGCACCAGCCACCATGTCAGCCGCTTGCTCGGGGCTGAGCGTTGGCACATTTTTGTAGATGTTGGTCGGCGCAATCATAGGGGTGCGCACCAGAGGCATATTGATGGTGGTGAAGCTCACGCCAGTGTCGGCGTATTCGCTAGATGCGCAGCGCGTCCAAGCGTCTAGCGCGGCTTTGGAGGCCACGTAGGCCGAGAAGCGCGGCGCATTGGTCAGCACGCCAATCGAGCTGATGTTGACAATATGGCCTTTGCGCTTGGCAGTCATCGCCGGTAGCAAACCCATGGTGACGCGAATACAGCCAAAATAATTGAGCTGCATGGTGCGCTCAAAATCATGGAAGCGCTCGTAGCTGTTCTCAATTGCGCGGCGAATCGAGCGGCCTGCGTTGTTGATCAAATAGTCCACGCCGCCGTGGTTAGCTATCAGCTCTTTAACAAAGCGATCGCAGTCGGCCATGTCGGCAATGTCAGCCGCATAGCAAACGAAACTATAGCCCTTGGCTTTGGCTTCCTTCTGTGCTTCGTCTAATTTGTCTTGGTCGCGTCCGCAAATAATGGTGACTGCACCTGCTTCCGCGAATTTGTGGGCAGAAGCCAAACCAATGCCGGATGATCCGCCTGTAATCAACACCACTTTGCCGCCAACGGTGCCTTTGAGCGAGCGGTCAATGAACAAGTCTGGGTCCAAATGGCGCTCCCAGTAATCCCATAAGCGCCATGCGTAGTCTTTGAGGTGTGGGCACTCGATGCCTGAGCCTTTGAGGGCAATGTCCAGATCGCGGCGGTCAAAGCGCGTGGGGTAGTTCACAAAAGTCAGCATGTCCTCGGGCAAGCCAAGGTCCTTCATGATGGCGGCTTTCACGCGCTTCACAGGCGCTATCGACATCACGGTTTTGGTGACGCTGCGGGGGATGAAGCCCAGCAAAGCGGCGTTAACAAACACATTCATCTTGGGGGCATGGCCAGCCTTGCTGAAAATATCCAGCACATCGCCCACGCGGTAGCCTTCCGAATCTACCAAGTGGAAGCATTTTTTTGCAATACTGGCTTTGTGGCTTAAAAAGTCTAGGCAGTTAACCACAAAGTCCACTGGCACAATGTTCACGCGGCCACCTTCAAGGCCAATCATGGGAAACCATGCGGGCAGCAACTGGCGCGAGCGTTGGATGAGTTTGAAGAAGTAATACGGCCCGTCGATTTTGTCCATTTCTCCGGTGTGGGAGTCGCCCACTACCATGGCTGGGCGGTAAACTGTCCAAGGCGTTTTGCACTCTTTGCGCACGATTTTTTCGCTCTCGTGCTTGGTTAAAAAGTAGGGGTGGTCGTAGTTTTCGGCCTCGTCAAACATGTCTTCGCGGAACACGCCTTCGTACAAGCCCGCAGCAGCAATTGACGACACATGGTGAAAATGCCCAGCGTCAATGGCTTTGGCCATTTCCACCGTGTGGCGTGTGCCTTCAATGTTGACGGCAATCTGGCTCTCTGCATCGGCGCTCATGTCATAAATGGCGGCCAAGTGGTAGAAGTGGTCAATTGTTCCTTTGAGGCGCTTGATGTCGTCGGCAGAAACGCCTAGTTTTTTGCTGGTTAAGTCGCCAAACACAGGCACAGCGCGGGCTGCAGATACACCCCAGTAATCACGCAGGGCCGCTACTTTTGACTCGCTTTCCTTGCGTAACAAGAAGTGAACCGTAGACCCTTTGCGCTCAAGTAACTTCTTAACCAATCGCTTGCCGATGAAGCCAGTGGCACCCGTGACGAAATACTGCATAGTGAACTCCAGAATAAAACGCCATTGTGCCTAATTCAAAAGCATCAGTCTTTCAGAGTAAACCCGCGCATTGCGTAGACTGATACCTCTATACCTTTAGGATGCTAACCCTAAACAAGTTCTCGCGTCGGATGTACATTCTGCCCATGCGCTGTTTCAGATAGACTGTGCAAACCCTCAAAACTTGGAAAAATATCATGGTTACAAAACTTAAAAGCATGGCACAAGAGCCAACTAACGCGCCGCATTTAACGGGTGCAGTCAAAGAATCTGCCCAACAAATTTGGCTTGCAGGCCTTGGCGCATTCACCAAAGCCCAAGAGGGGGGGGGCAAAGTTTTTGAGACTTTGGTCAAAGAAGGCTTGAGTATCCAACGCAAAACCCAGTCTGTAGCGGAGGAAAAAATTTCTGAAGCTACCAATAAAATGGCTGGAATGGCCAGTGAAATCGCCAACAAGGCTACAGGTCAGTGGGGCAAGCTCGAAGACATTTTTGAAGACCGCGTGGCAAAAGCCCTCAACAAGCTGGGAGTGCCGTCTGCCAAAGATGTGACTGCTTTGATTGCACGCATTGATGCGCTCAACGCTGCCGTGCAAAAGCTTTCCGCCAAGGCGCCTGCCGTCAAAACGGTCAAGCCAGTAGCCAAGACGGTCAAAAAAGCGGTAACCAAGCCCGTGCTTAAAGCGGAGGCTAAACCGTTGAAAAAAGAACCAGTCAAAGCAGCTGAAATGCCCGTTATTTCCGATGCAATTGCTTAAAGTGTTCCATACTGCATAAAAAGGCGCTTTCGCGCCTTTTTTTATGAAAATTTTGCACAATGTCACCGTCATATGGTGATATATAGCTATCAATTTAATAGTGAAATCTATTAATACCCATTCAATATATGCTAAAAAAGTCGTCTTTACCGCGCACTTCACCTCGTATTGCTCTGGCTTTGGCCGGTGGTGGCCCAATGGGCGCTGTGTATGAGATTGGCGCTTTGTGTGCGCTAGATGAATCATTTGATGGTTTGAATTTGACACAACTTGACCATTATGTGGGCGTTTCGGCGGGGGGGTTTATCGCTGCCGCTATGGCTAACGGAATGCGGCCGCGAGAATTGTGCGCATCATTTGTTGAAAATGCAGGACAAGCCAGCGAAGTATTTGACCCCGCAGTTTTGATGCATCCGGCTTGGGACGAGTTTTTGAGACGTACAGTGGCTGCGCCTGGTTTGATTGCATCCGCAATCTGGGGTTTTACTTTTGGGGGAAAATCGCTGCTTCACGCACTGGAGAGAGTCGGCCCGATCTTGCCTGCGGGTGTTTTTTCGGGTGAAGGGGTCGAAAACCGCATTGCGCAGTTATTTTCTCAGCCCGGTCGCACCAATGATTTTCGACAGCTCAAAACCAAGCTCACGCTGGTAGCTACTAACTTGGACAGCGCCGAAGCCGCGCCTTTTGGCCGTCCGGGTTGGGATCATGTACCGATCTCTCGAGCGGTTCAAGCCAGCTCTGCTCTACCAGGCCTGTTCCCCCCGGTGGAAATAGACGATTCCTACTATGTGGACGGGGCGCTTAAAAAAACGCTGCATGCCTCCGTTGCACTAGAAGACGGGGTTGATTTGTTGCTGTGTCTGAACCCGCTAGTGCCGTTTGATGCCACTGCTGCAGCATGGCAGCCAGTCATGCGGCGTGGGTTACCCGAAGATCGTCAATCTATCCCGCGCATAGTAGACGGTGGACTGCCAGCGGTTTTGAGCCAAACCTTTCGCGCCATGATTCATTCCCGCATTGAGTTGGGCATGAAAAGCTATGAGCGCAGCCATCCAGACACTGACATTGTGCTTTTTGAACCCGACCATCGTGACCCTGAGCTTTTTCTAGCCAATACCTTTAGTTACAGCCAGCGGCGGGCAATTGCGGAGCATGCATACCAGCAAACGCGCCAATTTTTGCGATCGCGCAAAACCAGTCTTGGTCCAAAGCTTGCAAGACACGGCATCAGACTCAATATCGCTGCCCTTGAAGATCCGCGCCGTCACTTGATCACAGAGCAAAAACCTAAAACAAGGCTTGGACAAGCAATCAGTTCGCTTGAAGAAACACTCAACGATTTAAATTACAGCTTCTCTCCACAAAAATTAGCCTAGCAAAGTGGTTTTAAAAAGTGGGCGGTACTCATGTAATCCCCTAGGCCGAAGTGGTGTCAACTTCGGTTAGAGTGGGGCTTGTTATAAGAGCATAAGGAAACCACATGGCGAAAAAAGCGCCAAGACGCACGGCTGAGCGCATTCTTGAGGTCACATTGGAGCTGTTTAACCGCTTTGGGGAGCCCAACGTCTCTACGACATTAATCTCCTCCGAGCTGGGCATCAGCCCGGGTAATCTTTATTACCACTACCCCGCAAAAGACGAGCTGATCAACAGTCTGTTTGACCGATACGAACGTAGCCTTACCGAGCTACTCAATGCCAGCGATGGTGTTCGTGATGTGGAGGATGCTTGGTTTTTTCTGCATACGCTTTTTGAATTAATTTGGCAATATCGGTTTTTATACCGCGACCTCAACGATTTACTGAGTAAAAATCGGCGCCTTGAAACCCATTTTCAATGGATTTTAAAAAACAAAACCCGTGCGATTCGCGCGCTATTAGACAGCATGAGCCGTTCGGGCGCGATTTCTATCGATTCACGTGAAGTAGAAGCCACCGCCACGTCGATGGTGGTAGTGCTGACCTACTGGCTTAGCTTTGAGTATGTACGCGATCCACGCAAAGCGCTGGAACCAGAAAGTGCGGGGGCTGCACTCATGCGGGGTGCGCAACACGTACTCAATATTTTGGTGCCCTATTTAGAAACTGGGCAAAGAATGCACCTGCTCAGCTTAGTAGGGGCATACAAAGATCCCGCAGCCACCTAAAAATCACGCGCTTAGATAGACTAGGAGAGACCTTATGGCCAAATGGACAGCGTTTGCGCATACAGCAGATTTCACGTTCGATACTGCTCGGCTCAGCAAGAGCTGGCATACCTTACACAAAGGGGATTTGCAACCAGCACCCACCGATGCAAAACTGCTGGATGCTTGGGTTTGTTTCCACAACGGCGAGTTTCAAAAGGCTGCATTGTCTGGGCTACAGCTGGGCGGCGAGGGCATCACTTTAGCCAATAAAGCGACTTGTATCTATGCGAACTACCTAGAACCCAAAGAAAAAATACGTCTCGATCTTTTCACTGAAGTCGCGCAGCGCGCTGCCGCCCAAGCAGAGCAAGAGCCCCACAACGCCAATGCGTATTATTGGCAAGCGTATGCGCTCGGACGCTATAGCCAAGGAATCAGTGTCGCAAAAGCACTCGCGCAGGGCTTAGGCGGCAAAGTAAAAGCCGCGCTTGAAACCACAATCAAACTCGAACCAAACCACGCCGACGCCCGTATCGCACTGGGCACTTTCCATGCGGAAGTGATTGACAAGGTGGGCTCATTGATTGGTAGCATGACATATGGTGCCAAAAAAGAAGCTGGATTGAAGTTGTTTCAAGAAGCCCTCACACTTAATCCGCACAGTGCTATCGCCATGATTGAGTTTGCGAACGGTTTGGTTTTATTAGAAGGGGACGCAGAGATGGCGCAAGCCACCAAGCTTTATGAACAAGCGGCCGCAATGAAACCGCGTGATGCGATGGAGTTTTTGGATGTTGAGCTGGCCACAACAGAACTTCAAGACTAAAGCGGGGCTAGGAAAAACGCATGGAAACCAAGTGGCTTGAGGATTTTGTAAGCTTAGCCGAAACCCGCAGTTTTAGCCGATCAGCTGTTTTGCGGCATGTGACGCAGCCGGCATTTTCTAGGCGAATCCAATCGTTAGAGTCGTGGGCAGGCACCGACTTAGTCGATCGCAGTTCTTACCCCACGCGCCTCACTCCCGCAGGCGAGACTTTGTATCCCCAAGCCTTGGAGGTGCTGCAAGGCTTGCAGTCCACACGAGCCATGCTTCGTGGTCACTCGGCAGCGGGTCAAGATGTCATTGAATTTGCAGTGCCGCACACCCTAGCCTTTACTTTTTTCCCAGCATGGGTATCTAGCCTAAGCCATGATTTTGGCGCTATAAAGAGTCGTTTGATTGCCTTGAATGTACACGATGCTGTGATGCGTTTGGTTGAGGCCAGTTGTGATGTATTGATTGCCTACCACCATCCTTCACAGCCTCTGCAATTAGATGCAGAGCGCTATGAATTCGTGAGCTTAGGCACTGAACTTTTATCGCCCTATAGCAAAGCGGACAAAGACGGTCAGCCAATTTTCCGTCTACCCGGAAAGCCAACTGCGCCATTGCCGTATCTGGGTTATGCGCCAGGCGCGTATTTAGGACGTGCAGTAGATTTAATTCTCAAACAAGCCAACAGTGCCAACCATCTTGACCGCGTCTACGAAACGGACATGGCTGAAGGGCTAAAGGCAATGGCGATTGAAGGCCACGGCATTGCCTTTTTGCCCCACAGTGCGGTCAAAAAAGAAATTCGTGCACGAAAACTATGTCTCGCTGCGGCTGGTTTAGACATGGAAATGGACATTCGTGCTTACCGTGAAAAACCACAGCATGTAGGGCGCAGCAAAGACAGTGCGGAGCACCGCTCCAAAACGAATGCACAAAACTTGTGGGATTACTTGATCGCTTCCAAGTCAAAATAGGGGCAATCTTTACCCTATAAATTTTTTGCATAACCATGGGTTAAAACAGCATTGGTGTTTTTTGGCGTTCGACTCTACATTCCATCCATCGTAAAAACGCATGGATGTATATGTCAAAAGCCGCTGCCAACACCGCCCAATCGCAATCAGCTCCTGAAGTGCAATTTCGCACTGAGCACGACTTTTTAGGCGAAAAACAAATTCCTGTACAGGCCTATTGGGGGGTGCACACTGCTCGCGCGGTTGACAATTTTCACATTTCAGGCACGCCGATATCAGCCATGCCAGATTTGATTCGTGC
>JANOYR010000267.1:0-5826 GCA_031428975.1 Polaromonas sp.
TTCGGTGGACTACCGCGTGCCAGTTGCACTAGATGGCCCTTTGTTCACGATTTTTGGTACCCAATTTCCAATTTACCGTGCTTTTATGATGTTGGTTGCGCTGTTGATGCTGCTGGCCATTTGGCTGTTGCTCACCAGAACACGCATTGGTTTGGTGATTCAAGCGGCATTGACACACCCTGAGACGGTGGAGGCGCTAGGGCACAATGTGCCCCGCGTTTTCATGCTTGTGTTCGGGGGTGGCTGCGCATTAGCGGGGCTTGCTGGCGTCATTGGCGGCAATGCGTATGTGACCGAGCCCAGTATGGCATTTTCTGTCGGCGGGGTTATTTTTGTAGTGGTTGTCATTGGCGGAATGGGCTCGCTGGCTGGGGCTTTTTTAGCATCGCTGTTGATTGGCGTTTTACAAACCTTCGCAGTGGCCATTGATGCTTCGCTGATGTCTGCGTTGCAAGTGATGGGAGTCAACCTGAGTCCGTCTACTTTCGGTTATGCATTGTGGAAACTCAAAATTAGCCAAATCGCACCAATTTTGCCCTATTTGTTTTTGGTTTTGATCCTCATATTCAGACCCAAGGGTCTGCTTGGCACGAGGGAGGGATAAACAATGTCGAGTAACGTTTACACTTTCAAACCGCTCAATATTGGGCGCTTGCTGGTCTGGAGTATTTTCGCGATTGTGCTGTTACTGGCTCCCATGGTGTTCACAAGCAGCTTAAGCCACACGATGCTCAGCCAAATGGGCATTGCCATCATTGTGTGCCTAAGCTACAACATTTTATTGGGGCAGGGGGGCATGCTCAGCTTTGGCCATGCGGTGTATTCAGGCATGGGGTCATTTTTGGCAATTCACACACTCAATTTGGTAACCGGTGGTTGGCCCTTACCTGTTAGTTTGATACCCATTGTGGGGGGCTTATCCAGCATGTTAGTGGCCATTATTTTAGGCTGGGTCACCACTAAAAAGGCGGCAACACCCTTTGCCATGATCACCATGGGCATTGGCGAACTGGTATGGGCTATGTCGCTGATGTTTCCAGAGTTCTTTGGCGGCGAAGGGGGTGTGTCGGGCAACCGCGTCGCAGGAGCTAAGACCTTCGGTATCACCTACGGCCCGCAGGTGCAGTTGTATTATTTGATAGCAATTTACACCTTTATCTGCACTGGTTTGATGTTCGCATTTACCCGTACCCCTTTGGGGCGGATGCTCAATGCCGTGAGAGACAACCCAGAACGGGTTGAGTTTGTGGGCTACGATACCCAAAAAGTACGCTACATCGCATTCATTATTGCAGCATTTTTTGCGGGTATCTCCGGTGGTTTAGCTGCACTCAATTTTGAAATCGTTACCTCCGAAGTTGTCAGTGGTTACCGTTCGGGCGCCTACTTGTTATTCACCTTTTTAGGTGGTGCCACCTTCTTTTTTGGCCCTATTATTGGTGCTGTGCTCATGGTGCTTGCCTTTGTCTTGCTATCGGAATTCACTAAGGCCTGGCTCTTGTATCTGGGCCTAATTTTCTTATTTATGGTGATGTTCGCACCCGGCGGTGTGGCATCACTCATTATGATGAATTTGCGGGTAGCGGCGTTTGGCCACCTGCGTAAGCTTTGGGTGAGTTATGTGGCGCTGGCACTTACTGCCTTGGTAGTGCTGGTGGGGGCTGGTGGCATGATTGAAATGGTTTACCACCTGCAACTCAACGCAGCGTTGGGCACAGAAATGAAATTTTTGGGTGTTACGCTGGATGCCAAGGGTCTGAACAGTTGGTTTGGCTTGGCTTTTGTGATGCTCACGGGGCTGGGTTTGTTTGAGGTCTGCCGCCGGCAATTTTCTCGCGAATGGGGCAGTATTCAAGAAAGCATAGAAAAAGAAATGAAGCGAAGGGAGTCGCTATGAGCGCAGTCACACCAGCACTAGAACTCAAAGCACTGCGTAAAAGCTTTGGCAAAACCGAGATTATTCGGGGTATTGATTTAGCCATTCCGCCAGGCGAGCGTGTAGGCATCATTGGGCCAAACGGCGCAGGCAAATCTACGCTATTTAACCTGATCAGCGGACGCTTTGAGCCTAGCAGTGGGCAAGTGCTGCTCAACGGCTCGCAGATCAATGGCAAGAAACCCTACGAGATCAACCGTATGGGTTTGAGCCGCAGTTTCCAAATCACCAACATATTTCCTAAGCTGAGTGTGTTTGAAAATTTGCGCTGCGGTGTATTGTGGAGTTTGGGTTACAAATACACTTTTTTAAAGTTCTTGGCTAATTTAGACGATGCCAACACCCGTGCCGAAGAGCTGATGCAGCAAGTGAATTTGGACAAAAAACGGGATATTTTGGCCATGAATTTAACCTATGCAGAGCAGCGGGCCCTAGAAATTGGCATCACCATTGCGGGCGGTGCGAATGTGATCTTGCTAGACGAGCCCACTGCGGGCATGAGCAAGTCTGAGACCAGTCGTTTTATCAAGCTCATCAAAGATGTCACAGTGGGCAAAACACTGCTTACCGTGGAACATGACATGGGCGTAGTGTTTGGATTGGCCGATAAAATTGCGGTGGTGGTGTATGGCGAGTTGCTAGCCTATGACACCCCCGAGGCAGTGCGTGCGAACCAACGTGTGCAAGAAGCGTATTTAGGCTCATCAGTGGCCGATGCACAAGCAGGAGGCCACTAACATGTTAAAAATTGACAATCTGCACGCCTACTACGGCAAAAGCCATGTGCTGCACGGTGTGAACTTTGAGGTGCAACCCGGCGAGATTGTGGCGCTCTTGGGGCGCAACGGTTCAGGCCGCTCTACCACAGCTAAAGCGATCATGGGTTTGGTTGATTGCAGTGGCTCGTTGCAGTGGAAGGGCAAAGAAATTTTAGGCACAAAAACCTATGAAATTGCCCATCTAGGCATAGGCTATGTGCCCGAAAGCCGCGACATATTCCCCAACCTGACGGTGGAACAAAATTTGTATTTAGGCCAAAAAAATGCGCGCAAAGCTGGGCGCTGGTCATTTGACGACATGTACAAGCTGTTTCCTCGCCTCAAAGAGCGTCAGCATACCGAGGCGGGTGTGATGTCGGGCGGGGAGCAGCAAATGCTAACACTGTGCCGCACGCTCATGGGGGATCCTGACTTGATCATTATTGACGAGCCTACAGAAGGACTGGCTCCTAAGATTGTTGAGCTTGTGGCGCAATACCTCCAAGAGCTTAAAAAGCGCGGCATTTCCGTGCTGCTGATTGAACAAAAGCTCACGATTGCAATGGCTATTTCTGACCGTGCGCTTGTGATGGGGCACGGAAGTATTGTGTTTCAGGGTACCCCCGTGACCTTGCGGGCTGATGCCTATATTCGCAAGGAATGGCTTGAGGTTTAGGCATTTGACTGGTTTGTCCCAAGCGGGACAAACCGCGTGACAGCACGGTTAAATCGTTCTAAAATCACAAAATCGAACGATCGTACTATTTTACTCCCCCCGATATTTTTAAGAGGATTGCAGCATGACGGCAGAATACAAAGTCCACGGTGACGTGGCCGTAATCAGTTTAAACAACCCACCTGTGAACGGTTTGGGCTACAGCACCCGTGTGGCCATAGCGCAGGGCCTGGATCTTGCCAATGCGGACGGCGCGGTTAAGGCGATTGTGATTACAGGCGCTGGCAAAGCTTTTTCTGGCGGCGCTGACATCAAGGAGTTTGGTTCACCCAAGGCACTGCAAGAGCCTAATTTGCTCAGCGTCATCACCGCTTGCGAGAATTCGGCAAAGCCCATTGTGGCGGCTATGCACACCGTGTGTATGGGCGGCGGCTTGGAGTTAGCGCTTGGCTGCCATTACCGTATTGCAGCGCCTGGCTGCAATATTGCGTTGCCAGAAGTCAAGCTGGGCTTGATTCCTGGCGCTGGCGGTACACAGCGTTTGCCGCGTGTTTTAGGTGTAGAGGCCGCACTCAATATCATTGTGAGCGGCGAGCCAATCAAGAGCGAGATGATCGCTATGTTGCCAGGTCAAAAACTGTTTGACAAATTGTCTGCCTCTGCCGAGAGCCTGATGGACGAAGCACTGGCGATGGCACGTGAAAAAGCCGACGTTCGGCCTAATCCATTGGTGCGCAATTTGCCATGCAAACACCCACTGGGCGACGCATACTTTCAATTCGCGCGCAACATGGTCAAGGGCATGAGCAAAAACTACCCTGCACCCGCCAAGTGCGTAGACGCGGTAGAAGCGGCCACTAAAAACAAGTTTGATGCGGGTATGTTGGTAGAACGCGAGCTCTTCATCAACCTGATGTGGACACCCGAGTGCCGCGCATTACGCCATTTGTTTGTAGCCGACCGCGCCACTACAAAAATTCCTGATGTACCGAGCGATACCCCCAAGCGTGATATTAAATCCATAGCAGTGATTGGCGCAGGCACAATGGGGGGCGGCATTTCAATGAACTTTTTGAATGCAGGTATTCCAGTCAAAATGCTGGAAATGAAGCAAGAAGCGCTGGATCGCGGCATTGCCATTATTCGCAAAAATTACGAATCGCAGGTCAAAAAAGGCAAGCTCAAGCAAGACAAATATGAGCAACGTATGGCGCTTTTGACCACTACCCTCAGCTACGACGACTTGAGCGAAGCGGACATGGTGATTGAAGCCGTATTTGAAGAAATGGGTGTGAAAGAAAAAGTCTTTAAAGAGCTAGACCGCGTGATGAAGCCCGGCGCTATTTTGGCCTCCAACACCTCCACGCTGGACATGAATGCGATTGCCGCATTCACCAAACGGCCGCAAGACGTGGTGGGCACACACTTTTTCAGCCCAGCGAATGTCATGAAGCTGCTGGAAGTGGTGCGCGGCAAAGACACGGCCAAAGACGTGATGTCCACCGTGATGGCCTTGGGCAAAAAGATCAAGAAAACCTGCGTGGTCAGCGGCGTGTGCGACGGCTTCATTGGCAACCGCATGATCGAGCAATACAGCCGCCAAGCGGGTTTCTTGCTTGACGAAGGCTGCACACCGGCCCAGATCGACAAAGCCGCTGAGAAATTTGGCTTTGCCATGGGTCCATTCCGCATGGGTGATTTGGCGGGCAATGACATTGGCTGGGCGATTCGCAAGCGCCGCGTGGTTGAAAAACCGGGCATGAAATACAGCAAAACAGCCGATGCACTCTGCGAATTAGGCCGTTTTGGTCAAAAAACGGGCGCAGGTTGGTATGACTACATTCCCGGCAAACGCGATGCCATTCCAAGCGACGTGGTCGTCAAAATGATAGAAGCCCACCGCGCTGGCCTTGGCATCACCGCTCGAAAGATCAGCGACGAAGAAATCGTTCAGCGTTTGGTGTATTCATTAGTTAACGAAGCGGCGCACATATTAGAAGAAGGCATAGCCTCTAAAGCCAGCGACATCGACATGGTCTATCTCACGGGTTATGGTTTCCCTATCTACCGTGGCGGTCCCATGCATTATGTGGACCAAGTAGGTTTGTTCAATGTGGTGCAAAGCATGAACCGCTTTGCCCAAAATCCGTTGGACGACGGTGCTTTCTGGAAACCAGCCCCGCTGTTGGCCAAACTAGCCGCTGAAGGCAAAACCTTCAATCCCGCCAGCTAAGACATTTTTACCCAACTAAGCTAAGGTCAAAACCATGAAAACCGCTGCCGATATTCTGATCCTGATCGTGGCATTGCTGCATGTGTATTTTTTGGTTCTTGAGATGTTTTTGTGGGACAAGCCCAAAGGACTCAAAACCTTTGGCAACACACCCGAAAAAGCAGCTATCACCAAAGTCTTGGCAGCCAATCAGGGCTTGTACAACGGGTTTTTAGCGGTGGGC
>JANOYR010000268.1:0-4705 GCA_031428975.1 Polaromonas sp.
GAAGGGCGTCAGCCCCTCGCTTCATACTCTGTCCAACGTCCGTCAAGTGGCAGGACGACATTGAGGCCGCTACGCGACCTCCTTATTTCTTTTTCCCTTCATTCTTCTAACGAAAAAATGGCACAAGCTTTCCACACAAACTGCTTCTTTGTGGGAGGATCAAAACCTATGCCCGCCAAAATCATTCGCATCTGGTTGCTGTTGATATTATCCATTGCCGCACCGCTCGCTAGTCTCCTGCTTAAGCCCAAATCCAGCGCCGCTTGCACTTGCGTGATTTGGCCTTCCAATACCTTTTGTAGCACTGCGGCTTTGCACGCTTGCCGCAGCACCTTGTCTTGTTCACCCATTTGTTTGCCTCTGTCGTTTAACCCGTCTGTGGGTGACAGTTCTAATCGTAGGGGGGTGACATTTCTATTTGGGGCTCACAGGGCTCGTTACATGTGACATAATGAAAATAAAATGAATGCAAGATAATTTTTGAAACTCGGCGGGTTCAAGCCCGAAATGCTACGGGAGATGCAAGCGTAGAAAATATTGTCAGGTGATTTAAAGTCACGCTGTTTACGCGGTCTAGCATTTATTGTCTAACTGATCGCTGCCCAGTGCATTGAAAAAAGTGCCTTGCCCAATCAGGGCAACTATTGGCTCAGGCGATCAACATTGTCGGCTGGACGGTATGTCATGGTACTGTTCACTCGGGTCGGCCAGCCTAGTTTGGGTTACCTGTCTTGGCTTAAGGTAGTTCCATATGCATCTAACCCCAGTGCGGATGCGACGTTGATCCCGAAGCGACCCGAAGCGACCCGAAGCGACCCGATGCCCTCCGATACCACCTTGGATTACATGAATTGCACAAACGTCTTTCGCTTCACATCCAAATTTGCAAAATCAAACTCCGGTCGCACGCGTGAAGTGACTAGTTTGTATCGTATGAAGTAAACATTGGCGCAAGGCCATCAGCCTTTTTTGCTAATTGAACGCTCACAGCACGATTTGACTCGGCCAACTCCCATGCCTGCTTCCAATAAGCAGATACTTTGCTCGCAGGCTTGTAGGTGAGTATTATTGAATCACCCTCAACTATTAGTTCACCCACGGCTTCACTGATAATTTTATCGTCAACATTGGCCTTATTCATCAACCATTCAACGGATGATACCAACGCATCTTCGCTGGTAGCAATAGTCAAGATTCTCTTGGTGACAGCAACATCTACCTCTTTCAACAGCGCTTTTGCCTCGCTACCAGAACACTCATTAATACCTTCAACCGCTGTAATTTTTGCTGCAGCAGCCAGAATGCGCGTACCTTTGTATTGTTGCAAACACAGGATCAGGTCTTGAGACGCACGCTCAGCAGCAGTTAAATCGCCATTCTTAATCGCATGCAGATGATCGTCAAAAATATTCCGCATAGGCAAGCTTGCATTTACAGATTCTTCGACTGACGCATTTGCGCACTGCGCAGAACTAATGCAAGTAGAAAAAGGAGATTGCAAAGAATATTCAGGAACTCGTGTAGCAGTCAAAGGCGCATCTTTGGGTGTCTGCGAAGATGAGTTGTCGTAGTAGCCCAGCAAATCTAGAGGGCTACAACAGACTAACGAAAATAAGACAATAGCAATGCTAAACCATGCTACTCGACTAATAAGCCAACTCGGCAGCCAGCTGTGTCCGGCTACGCCGCCTCGTAACTTATTAATCGGTGGTACTCGTCGCATAAAGGAACACTGCTTACGCTGGGCAATCCAAAGTGTCATCCAAACCCAACAACGTAGATGCGGCTTGGCAGGTTATCGTTAAAGCTGCTCGCGAATTAGTCAAGTCTGCCAAACCTTTGTAGTATTCATTTGTAGCAACACCAGCAGCCATTCCTGCCACTATGGGAATATTGGGCGTAGTTTGATTAGCGACAGTAGTGAGTAGAGCTGCAAAGGTACCTGCTGATGCGACGCCAGCGGATATTTTTAACCCCTTCAGTCTGGTAATTGCAGAGTCGTAATTAGCCATAGCCGTCCTCAGCTCGCCCACGCGCTTGACACTAACTAAAAGTGGATTGGTTCGCCGATACTCGCCGATTTTACCTGCAGTACCTAAATCACGAAGAAATACCATGATGTAATTCCCAGCTTTGTATGCCACGCCAGCTATCGTTACGCCAGTAGCAACCGTAAAAGTCATGCTTTCGTATTCCGCCGCTTCACCCTCAAAAGCATTCGATACCTGATAAACTAAATCTGTGTAAATAAGAGCCGCAGGAATGAGTAGTTTCATAGCTGCTTTGGTGAGCGAGGCGGAGCTCAGTTGACGTCTTTTCGATCTGCAAGTACCACCATCTAAAAGATCAGTTAACGCTATGTTAAATAGGTTTTTATCATTTGGGACATCTTTTACATTGAGGTATCCATTTTTGTAGGAGTAGTAATTTGATCTTGCTGCAGTGATGAGCAATTCGTACTCCTTGTTCTTTACTTCATCGGACAGACCTCTGTAAATAATGTAGTAACTATAGCAATATACAGTAAGAATATCCGTGGCAGGGTTTAGGTAAGATCTGAAAACAAAACCTTGGGAGTGAGTCTCATTTTTGTATAGTATTAACTTTCTAGACGTTTCTCTATCGGCAATGTAAATGCCTAGTGGATTTTGGGTGTACACCGCTTTGGCGTTGCCATGCATCATCAACAACCCACCGCCAGATATTGCTGGTAGTGCCGTAGACGCAGCAAGTGCACCGACTCGTGACAAAACACTGCGGCGATTTAGTGCTGTGATTTGATTGGTATCTTTCTCATCAAGAACAGTGAGGGCGCGATCTGTATGCATTTGGCAAATTCTTTCTTCAATGAAGTTATAAAAATTACGATTTATATTGAACAGCGTTTTTGTTGCGCTGGCTTATGAGTGTAATTTTTCACAAGTCAGTGTGGCATCTTTTTACCCTCGGTCACTATGCGTTTTGCGGCTGGCATGTTGCATTTTTTGAAACATGCAGCGGTAAATGTTTTCAGAAGACAGCCTTACCTGCCGCATGTTCAACACTTACATGCCAGGTCGTCTCCAATAGGCTGGCTCTCACAAGATCTTTCATGATTTGCTGATTGAAGTTGTCTGCTTTGTCCCGCCGACCGACCACCGCGACTTCGATGGTCGGCAATAGCCTGGGTAGTGGCACAAAACGCAAATCAGCAGCTTGCGGGTGTGAGGCACCAAAGCCACTGGCGAGAATGACGTGGTCGCCCTGGCGTGTCAGTTGGAACACGCCGGGTACGCCACAGGTGATGACTTTGGAGTTAAAGTATGCATTGCAGGCAATGGCGTTAGACTTTAGGGTTTGCGTAATAACTGAGTCGTCATGAAAGCGAATTAGCGGCAAATAATCTAGGTCTGCCACGCTGTTGATCGCACAGGGCAACTCAAAGTCAGAGGCCATGAGCAAGCCCAGAGGCGCTCTCAGCACGGGTCTGCTGATGAGATCGAGCTGCTCGTGGGTGAGCGTGCAAACACCCATTGCCGCATGGCCGGTCACAACCTGGCTGACAACCTGTGCACTGGACATCGCGTCAAACAATAGCGAACCATCAGGGTATTCATTGTTGAACCTCGCCAAAAGGGCAGGCAGCGCCATATGCATTACAGAAGCACTGCCCGCTAGCCTAAGTTGGGTGTGCTGGTCGGCACGCCAATGGGTAATGTCGGTCTGAACTTCTTTGAAGCTGGCCACCAGCTTATGAGCCTGCGGCAAAAAGGCTTTGCCAAAGTTCGTCAGGATGACCCCTTGAGGAGAGCGCGCAAAAACCGCCTCGCCTAACTCGTCCTCCAGATCTTGAATGCTTCGGGAAAACGCGGGCTGGCTCATAAAAACCTGTCTGGCTGCCCGCGAGAAATTTTTGTGCTCCACCGCCGCTAAAAATGCCTTGATTTGCTTGATCGTTATATTGAGCAAATGCTCAGGGCGCACTGCGGATGGAGGTGTTGTATTCATATGTATGATGTTACATGTTGTTTCTTGTCAACAACTCTTCTGTGATTTCAGAGTTGTGAACCGATGGTATCTTTCAATGGCCGTTTCAAGTTTGAAGTGAACAACGGTATATGCTAGCGCAGAAGATATCTTCAAATGTAATTACGGGATAACCCGTGTTATTTTGCTTTTTGGTCGACTATCTACAATCTACGTACTTATTAATTTACTTTTCCCATGCAACTCACAGCCTCCTCCTTCAAAGCCTACGATATCCGCGGCATCACCCCTACCGCGTTGAACCCTGAATTTGCACGCGGTTTAGGCCGTGCGTTTGGCACGGTGGCGCTGCGCGAGGGACAGCGCAGTGTGGCGGTGGGGCGCGATGGGCGGCTCAGCGGGCCGACTATCAGCGCGGCGCTGGTGTTGGGGCTGGTGGATGCGGGGGTGCAGGTGATTGACGTGGGCATGGTGACCACACCTATGCTGTATTTTGCGGCCAACACGCTGTGCGAAAGTGGCATACAAGTGACCGGCAGCCACAATCCGCGCGACTACAACGGCTTCAAAATGGTGCTCGGCGGCAGGGCAATTTATGGCGATGAGATTCAGGCGCTGCGCCAGATGATGGAAGGCGAGACTTGGCTTTTGCAAGGCGGCGGTGCAGTGCGCAATGTGAATGTGGAAGCACCGTATCGTGATCGTATCGCGTCAGACATCAAGCTCAAGCGCTCGATGA
>JANOYR010000269.1:0-42896 GCA_031428975.1 Polaromonas sp.
GCGGGGGCGGCTTGGGCGAGCGAAGCCATTCCTGCCGACACGGCAAGAAGCAGCGCTAGCATTAACGCATGCATCTTCATGGGTGGTGGCCGCTTAGCCGCCAGTGGATTCGCGCACGATCACCCAACGGTCGGCAGACTTGACCAGATCAAGGGTTTTGCGGCTGGATACGCTCAGGGTGTCGGCTTGGTAAGCTTGTTTGAATCGGGCACTGGCTTTGCTGCCGTTGACATCGACTGCCAAATCAGAAATTTTGACGCTGATACGCGATTTACCCAAAATGCGTTCGCGGCGCTCTTCTTCCCATGCTTTGCGGCCTTGGCCTTTCTCTGGGGCAAAGTCGCGGCCATATGCTGCCAAATAGGTTTTGACTTCGCGGGCGCTCCATGCGCTAGCCCAAGCGCGTACGGCAGCTTCTACATCCGCATTGCCAGACGCGCTGGCCGCCGCTGGGGCAGGCGCTGTTGCTGGAGCTTGGGCTGCAACGGCTGGGGCCGCAGGCTTTGCTGCAGCTGTTGGCGTGGCCACAGCCGGTGCCACAGGCGCAGCGGCAACTGCCGCAACTGGCGTTTTAGCCGCTGGGGCGGGGGCTGCGGCCACGGCAGCGGGGGCAGGCTTTGCGCCCAATTTAGCGCCTGGCGCAAACAAGTCACGAATCAGCGCCAGTTTGGGCTGCACGGCGGTGTTTGCTCCGTCAAGCTGCAGCGCCTTGCTGTAGGCTTGGCTGGCCAATTTGGCATACACGTCGCCTAAATTTTCGTGGGCGGTGGCATAGCTGGGGTTGGTGCGAATGGCCATTTCTAGCGCGGCGCGGGCTTTGTCAAACTGGCTCTGGCCAGCGTAGAGCACCGCCAAATTGTTATAGGGCTCGGGCAGCTCTGGAAAATCTTCGGTCAGTTTGGTAAAGACGGTGATGGCTTCGGCAGATTTACTTTGCTCGCTGAGCACCACGCCTTTTAAAAAGCGCATTTGTGGGTCGCGCGGCTTGGTGCTTAAAAACTGGTCTGCTTTGGCGCTTGCGTCTGCCAGCTGGCCCGCGCGCAGCATGCGGTTTACGTCGCTGTAGTCGTCGGCCCAAACCACGGTGGCGCTGCCTAGGCACAAAAGGGCAGCGCAGGCTAAACGGGAAATTGAAAAGCGGCTCATAGTGTCTGGCGTATCGTGTTAAGTGAAAAGTGTGCTTTTGTCAGGCAGCCCGCTGGCAGGCACAAGACAACTAGGCTTATACTGAGCGATTGTAGCGCCAGCGGATAGTTCCGCATGGCGCTTTTGTCTCTCTGCTACAAACCCCCATGAGCCTGACCATTTACAACACGCTCGCGCGTGCCCTGCAAGCCTTTTCCCCTCTAGAGCCGGGCCATGTGCGCCTGTATGTTTGCGGTATTACGGTGTATGACTTTTGTCACATTGGCCATGCCCGTTCCAACATCGCGTTTGATGTGGTGCAGCGCTGGCTCAGAGCCAGTGGCTACCAAGTCACGTATGTGCGCAATATTACCGATATTGACGACAAAATCATCAAACGCGCGGTCGCCAACGGTGAGAGCATTCATGCGCTGACCCAGCGGATGGTGGAGGCCATGTACGAAGACTTCGACAAATTGGCCATAGAGCGCCCCACCCATGACCCGCGCGCTACAGATTTTGTACCGCAAATGCTCTCGATCATCCGCACGCTTGAAGAAAAAGGCAATGCCTACAAAAGCGACAACGGCGACGTGAACTATGCGGTGCGCTCTTTTCCGGGGTATGGCAAATTAAGCGGCAAATCGCTTGACCAGCTGCACGCCGGCCAGCGTGTGGCGGTGTTAGATGGCAAACGCGATCCGCTCGATTCGGTGCTGTGGAAGGCCTCCAAAGCAGACGAGCCTGAGGAGGTGAAGTGGCCCAGCCAATGGGGGCCTGGCCGTCCGGGCTGGCACATTGAATGCTCGGCCATGAGCTGCGCGCTTTTGGGCGAGAGCTTTGACATCCATGGCGGCGGCGCGGATTTGCAGTTTCCGCACCATGAAAACGAAATTGCGCAAAACGAAGCGGCTTTTGGCAAACCTATGGCCACGTATTGGATGCACAACGAGTTTGTCAACACCGACAACGAGAAAATGTCCAAAAGTTTGGGTAATTTTTTCACGATTCGGGATGTGCTCAAGAAGTTTGATGCGCAAACGATTCGCTTTTTCTTGCTGCGCAGCCATTACCGTAGCCCCTTGAACTACTCGGATGTGCACCTGACAGATGCACACGCAGCACTTAAACGGCTTTATACGGCCTTAGACTCGGTGGCTCCCGCTGAAGTGGCCATTGACTGGACGCAATCACAGCCTACGGCCTTCAAAGCCGCGATGGACAATGATTTTGGCACGCCTGAGGCTGTTGCGGTGTTGTTTGAGTTGGCCGCAGAGGTTAACCGCAACAAGTCTGCACAAGCCGCTGGCCTACTGAAGGCACTGGGCGGCGTGTTGGGAATTTTGCAGGGCAATCCAAAAGCGTTTTTACAGGCAGGTGCACAGCTGGACGATGCGGCCATACAAAGCCTGATCGCCGAACGCGCAGCCGCCAAAATGGCCAAAAACTTTGCCCAAGCCGACCAAATCCGCAAAGACTTGGCCGCACAGGGCATTGTGCTCAAAGACGCGCCATCGGGCACGACTTGGGAAGCAGTTGCGCAATAATAGTATGGCCTTTATAAGAAAAATAATGGCAATGTCACCGTCATATGGTCATAGTATGCTATGAAAAAAATAGTAACTGCCAAAACAGTTGCAACCCAACGCCCCCCTTACTGGGAAGACGCATGCAAGCATTTGGTCAAAAAAGACCGCGTCATGAAGCGCCTGATTCCGCAGTTTGGCGATGCGTGTTTAGAGTCGCGCGGAGACCCTTTTATTACGCTGGTACGCAGCGTGGTGGGGCAGCAAATCAGTGTGAAAGCGGCGCAAACGGTGTGGGACCGCTTTGCACTGTTAAGTAAAAAACTCACGCCTGCCGCTGTGCTTAAACTCAAAGTTGACGACATGCGCGCCGCGGGTCTGTCCACCCGCAAAGTGGAATACATTGTGGATTTGGCGCTGCATTTTGACAACGGTGCGCTGCATGTGGGCTCTTGGGACGGCATGGACGACGAAGCCATCATTGCCGAGCTGGTGGCCATTCGCGGCATTGGCCGCTGGACGGCCGAGATGTTTCTCATGTTCCACCTGCTGCGCCCCAATATTTTGCCGCTCGATGACGTGGGCCTGCTCAACGGCATTGGCAAAAACTATTTTTCTGGCGAAGCGGTGAGCCGATCGGATGCCCGCGAGGTAGCCGCCACTTGGGCCCCCTATTGCTCAGTGGCCACTTGGTATATTTGGCGTTCGCTCGACCCTGTTCCAGTGGCTTATTAAAAACCAAAGCAAACCGCATTACACTGTGCGCTAAGTCACGCTCTAGGAGAAATAAGTTGGGTAAACGTGTATTTTTAGATTTTGAACAGCCTATCGCCGAGCTGGAGACCAAGATTGAAGAGCTGCGCTATGTGCAAACCGAGAGCGCGGTAGACATCAGCGACGAGATCGACCTGTTGGCCAAAAAGAGCCTGCAGCTCACCAAAGACATCTACACCACGCTCACGCCCTGGCAAATCACCAAAATAGCCCGCCACGCGGAGCGACCCTACACGCTCGACTATGTCAACGAATGCTTCACCGATTTTGTCGAGATGCACGGCGATCGGCATTTTGCCGACGACCTGAGCATTGTGGGCGGTTTGGCGCGTTTCAACGGCAACGCCTGCATGGTGCTGGGCCACCAAAAAGGCCGCGACACCAAGGAACGTGCTGCACGTAATTTCGGTATGGCCCGACCCGAGGGCTACCGCAAAGCCCTGCGTCTGATGAAAACGGCTGAAAAATTCAAGCTGCCCGTTTTCACATTCGTTGACACGCCCGGCGCGTTTCCGGGCATGGATGCCGAGGAGCGCGGCCAAAGCGAGGCCATTGGCCGCAATATTTACGAAATGGCACAGCTTGAGGTGCCCATCATCACCACTATTATTGGCGAGGGCGGCTCAGGCGGGGCACTGGCCATCAGTGTGGCCGACCAAGTGCTGATGCTGCAATACAGCATTTACTCGGTGATCAGCCCCGAAGGCTGCGCCAGCATTTTGTGGAAAACCGCCGACAAAGCCAAAGATGCCGCCGAGCAACTGGGTATTACCGCGCACCGCCTCAAAGCGCTGGGCCTGATCGACAAAATAGTGAGCGAACCTGTGGGCGGCGCTCACCGCGACCACAAACAAATGGCCGCCTTCCTAAAGCGCGGCTTAAACGATGCCTACCGGCAAGTCTCTGACCTGAAAACCAAAGAACTGCTGGACAAACGCTACGACAAGCTCATGGGTTTTGGCAAATTTACCGACACCAAGGCCGAGAGCCGTTGAGCATTCGATTAATGAGAAACGCGCTGTGCGCCTATTGTTGATCCTACTGTCCACCGTATTAGCCTCTTGCGGTGGTGGTAGCGGTGGCGGCAACACTGTTGGCGCGGCCAGTGTATCGGCCAGCAGCATAGCTGGCGCTGAAGACGCGCTGTCTGGCGTGCCATCGCCTAACAGCACGCCCAGTGCTGAGCTCGTGGCGGTTCAGTCGGGGGCAAATGCCTTGCAAGCGCTGGTAGCTGAAGGCTATTTCGGGGCTGAGGCGGCAGCGCTGGGCAGAACCATTGTGGCCAAAGACATCAGCCAATTTGTCGACAGCGATGGTAAGAAGATAGATGTAGAGAGATACGCCAGCTTCATGGTGGCTAGCTGCACAGATTACAGCGGCACTGTGGAGGTAACACTGCCGCAAACGGTGATTGACGACAGCATGCTGGCAAAAAAGCTCATCATCATTGGACGTGCCCAGAGCAGTAATACCTACAAAAACTGCAAATCAAACACCTTTGACGCCCTAGGTAATACCTATTACCGCTACACCAACGGCAGTACCACCGTCAACCATCGCCGATACAACAGCGAGACCGATTACGCCTACACCGTGGCGCTCAACGGCCTGATGATCGAAACGATAGAAAACGGCGTGGCCGTGCAAAAAACGCTCTCGGGCGCTAATAGCTGCGACACGTTGTTTCCTATTCCGTGCTTTTTTAGCAATGACGGCCTGCGGGGCTGGGGTCCTACCACCATGACCAATGGCGTGGCCAACGGTAGCTTTGCCACCATGTTCAATGGCGGCATCATCAAAGTCACCTACTTTAACTATGATTCGGTGAGCGGAAGTGCCAGCATAGAAGGCGCTAACGGCACGCGCGCCAGTATTTTCCGCCAAAGCGCTACCAAATTTTCCGCCAGCATCACCCCCAAAAATGGTGTGGCAGTGGCTTTTACATTTGCTGCCAAAATTTGATCAAGTCATTTTTGTACACCCAGCTTATAGCGTTATACTTTTAATAGCATACTATGACTATATGACGGTGACGTTGGGCTAAAATTTCATGCAAATGCCTGATTCCAAGCTGTTTCAACTTGACCACCTCACTGCGCCGTTAGCGGTGGCCTACAGCGGCGGTGCGGACTCCACGGCGCTGCTGATCGCTTGTGTGCAGGCCTTTCCCGGGCAGGTGCATGCCATCCACATCCACCACGGCTTGCAGGCAGCGGCGGACGGTTTTGCGGCGCATTGTGCGGCGTTTTGTGCGCAGCTGGGAGTGCCGCTCGTGGTGAAAAAAGTAGACGCTAAAAACGCCAGTGGCCAAAGTCCAGAAGAAGCGGCGCGGGTGGCACGCTATGCGGCGCTGGCTGAAACAGTTTTTGAGATAAATAGTGGTAATGTCACTACCGTACCGTCATATGTAGCTATTAAAAATATAGTAATTGCGCAGCATGCCGATGACCAAGTGGAAACGCTGCTGCTGGCGCTGAGCCGTGGCGCGGGATTGCCGGGCTTGGCGGCCATGCCTGCGCGCTGGGGGCGGGCGGGGTTGACTTTTCACAGACCTTTGTTGGGCGCATCCTCGGCGGACATCCGCGCATGGCTGGCGGAGCAGGGCGCGGCTTGGATCGAAGACCCGACTAACACCGACACCGCCTTTACCCGCAACCACATTCGCCATGCCCTGCTGCCCGCATTGCAGCAGGTGTTTCCGCAGTTTCGAGAAACCTTTGCCCGCAGCGCCCGCCACGCGGCGCAGGCCCAGGAGCTTTTGCACGAAATCGCCGCACAAGACATGGCGAAAACGGGTAACCCGCCACGTATTGTTGCAATACAAGACCTGACCCCGGCAAGGCAGGCCAATTTGGTGCGCCATTGGCTAAAAACCGCACACGGCGCAAGCCCCAGCACCGCGCAGTTAAAAGAATTGCTAAGCCAAATAGCCGCCTGCACCCACCGCGGCAAACACATCCGCATCAAGGTGGCCAACGGCTATGTGGAGCGCAGCGATGGCGTGCTGGGCTTTGCACTCGCTTCTAAGGCCTAATCTACAAAGGCAATGTGGCCTTGTCGGCTGTCGATCGTCTGTGCGCAATGCATACACACTAATTGCGGCATCAGGGTTTTGCCGCAAGCACTGTGCACCAGCTTCACGGGGGAGCGGATGCGGTGCGCCAGCCAAGCATCAGCCCAGCGCTGTATGGCCAGCACCACAGGGTAAAAAGCACGGCCTTTGTCGGTGAGCAGGTAGCTGCCAGTGCGTGCGCTGTGTTCCGCGCTGGCGCGAGACAGCAAGCCAACCTGCACCAAGCGCTCTAGCCGGTCAGTCAAAATATTGCTTGCTATTCCTGTGTGCTGGGCAAAAGCGCTAAACTGCCGCACTCCAAAAAATGCGCATACCAACAGCTCAATCGCCCATTTATCCCCCAAGACCACCAAGCTTTGCGCCAGTGGACCAGTATTGGCATGGGGCTGGGCAGCATGCATGCTAGAGCGGCGGGTGGTGGCGGTGCTGGCACCTAGCTTGGTCACCTGTTTTTGGTGCACACGCAGCAGCACATCGCGTATGCCCACCGTACTGTTGCAAGCGGCGCAGTGCAGTAGCACTGGTGCCAGTGCACTGGTTGCGCTATTTGCTTGTGTGCAGCCCAGATGCTGCACGCGCACGGGCAGGTTGGTGCGTGCTACTTGCGAAGGCTGCGCTTCTTCCCATGCGGCGCACAGCGCCAGCACATCAAATAAATCTTGTCCCATGTAGCTCAGGTGGTAGGCGTAGCGCAGCGGCCGCAGGGCATAGGGCATGCGCACCAACAAACCATCGGCTACCAGCTGCGCCAGCCGCGCGCTGAGCACCTTGCTGGGCAATGCGCTGCGCGTGGCCAGCGCGGTGTAGGTGCCCAATCCCGCATGGCTGCATAACAGCAGTAACAAGCTGGCGCGGTCACACAGTACCTGCGCGGCTTGGCGCACGGCCACTAAGGCAGCATTGATGGCCAACACATCCACAGGAAGGCGCGGTTTAGTAAGGGGCATTGCATCAGTATAAAGGGCAAAAAAATGTCAGCTGAATACTTGCGCTGATACTGTGATATTTACTATTTATATAGTCATGTAAGCGACACGTATGATTTTAATACTTGCACTAAGATAGTTACTTGTTAATTAAAAGCCAAAGGAAAGCCTATGCAAATCGCCACTGTGGCCTTGCCAGCTAGTCGCAAAATCGGCATTACAAACCCACCTGAGGGCATGCCAGGCCCGAGCGTGCAAGAGGTATTTGCTACTGATGTTAATCCGCCGCCCGAGTGCTTGCGCATCGAATCACCAGCGCAAAATTTAGGCTTAGAAGACGTGCCACTAGAGCGCTACTACAGCAAGGCCTGGCATGACCGCGAGGTCGACAAGGTCTGGCGTAAAACATGGCAAATGGCCTGCCGCCTAGAAGAGATTCCCAATGTCGGCGACCATGTGGTGTATGACATCGTGCACGACTCGGTGATCGTCACGCGCAGCACGCCCACTGAGATTCGCGGCTATATCAACTCCTGCTTGCACCGTGGCACGCAGCTGCGTGCCACGGGCGGCAATGTACGGCATTTCAAATGCCCCGTGCACGGCATGACTTGGGCGCTGGACGGTAGCATTGCGGGCATCCCCTGCGCCTGGGATTTCCCGCACATAGACCGCGACACATTCACCCTGCCCGAGGTCAAGGTAGGCACTTGGGGTGGGTTTGTGTTCATTAACTTTGACCCCCATTGCGAGCCGCTGGAGCGCTATTTAGAAGTGCTGCCAGCGCATTTCAAAGCCTTTGGCCTAGAAAACCGCTGGAAGGCGGTGCACGGCGCCAAAATTATGCCCTGCAACTGGAAGCTGGCGCAAGAGGCCTTTATGGAGGGCTTTCACATCAACAGCACGCACCCGCAGTCGGTGAGCTACACGGGGGATACCAATACCCAATACGATGTCTTTGAAGGCCGCCACGTGAGCCGCTTCATCATGCTTGAAGGCATAGCCAGCCCCGTGCTGGGCCATGTGCAACCCGAGCGCATTGTGGCCGACATGCAGCGCGACGTAGGTTTTTACGGTAAAAAACCCATTGAGCTAGCCCCCGGTCAATCGGCCAGAGCCGCGCTTGCTGCCCATGCACGGGCACGCTTTAGCAAATCTACAGGGCAAGATTTTTCTAAACTCTCTGACAGCGAATCGGTGGACTTGATCCAGTATTTGCTATTCCCCAACCTGAGCCCGTGGGGCGGGCTGGCCACACCATTGGTATACCGCTTCAGGCCGCACGGCGACAACCCTGAAGAGTCCATCATGGAGATCATGCTGCTGTTTGCCAAAGCGCCCGACGGCAGCCACCCACCAGCCTGTGAAGTCACCCATATCGGCATTGAAGACTCGTGGCGCAAAGTGCCAGGCATTGGCTCGGCTGCAGATGTGACGGACCAAGACACCGACAACCTCAAGCGTATCCAGCGCGGCGTGCGCGCTTCTAAAAAGGCCGGTGCGGTGCTATCGAGCTACCAAGAAAGCCGCATTCGGCATTTTCACCAAACGCTCGATGCCTACATGGCGCAGCCTTGATACATTTCAACCAACAGGAAACCACCATGCAAGTCAATTTGAAGCACGATGTCAGCACCAGCCGACGCCATTTTGCAGCACATACTGCCGCCCTCACAGCCGCATTGGCTGCGCTGCCAAGCGCGGTGCTGGCGCAAGCCAGCCCGGGAGTGGCCAAGCAAGAAATTCTGATCGGGTCTATTCAAGATTTATCTGGCCCCTTGGTATCGCTGGGCAAAGGCATACGCGATGGCATGCAAATGCGCGTGGACGCGGCTAATGCTGCGGGCGGTATCCATGCCAGAAAGCTGCGACTGATAGTGGAGGATTCTGCCTATGATGTAAAAAAATCAGTGTTGGCAGGCAACAAACTGGTCAGCAGCGACAAAGTGTTTGCCGTCATCGGCACACTGGGCACAGCACCCGCCATAGCCACCGTGAACAGCATGGTGGAAGCTGGTGTGTTGCACTTGTTTCCCATCACGGCCCACCCCGCCATGTACGAGCCCTACCATAAGCTCAAGTTCGCTGCTTTCACTCCGTATCCACAAAGCACCAAGGCGGGTCTGCGCGAGATGATTGCCATGCGCAACTACAAGCGTGTAGCCATCATGTACCAAGACGATGACTACGGTTTAGAGATTTTGAGTGGCACGGAGGCGGCGCTTAAAGATGCCAAACTGTCCTTGGTAGAAAAAGCCAGCTACAAACGCGGTGCCACCGATTTCGCCTCGCAGATGCTGAAAATCAAAGCGGCTAATCCTGACCTTATCGTGCTGGCTACTGTGGTACGCGAAACCATAGGTTCAATTTCTGAGGCGCGCAAAATCGGCTACAGCGGAGATTTTTTTGGCAGTCCCGGCAGCTACATTCCTGCCATAGCCAAACTGGGCGGCAAAACAGTAGAGGGCATGTACAACCTCAACGAAATATCCACCCCATACCGCGATGCACCGGGCAACAGCAAGCTCCTCAATGAATGGATGGACAACTACAAACAACGCTTTAGCCAAGATGCAGAGTTGTGGGCTGTGATGGGCTGGACGGTGATGGATATGTTCATCAAAGCAGCAGAAAAAGCAGGACCAAACTTAAGCACCCACAGTTTTGTGCAAGCCTTAGAAACCACCGTGTTCCCACGTTCGTATTTAGGCGCACCAGAATACGCATTTGGCCCCAATAAGCGCCTAGGTAACAACCAATCACGCATCGCCCAAATCCAAAATGGCCGCTGGGTAAATATCACTAACTTCATCCAATAACCCCACAGGAATCCCTATGAACACCGCTATCGAAGACAAAATTGCCATTGAGGAATTAATAGCCCGTTATAACCAATCCCTCGACGGTGGAGACTACCCCACATGGGTGGCCTGCTGGTCTGAGGACGCAGTGTTAGATGGCATGGGGCGCTTGCTTACGGGCAAGGCGCAGATCCAAGGGTTTGCAGATGCCTATGAGGCTACCTACCGCAGCAAATACCATGCGCTCAAGCACTACACGGTCAATATTTTGTCAAAAGTGCAGGGCGATATGGCTACAAGCAGCGCGTATTTGCAATTGCTGCATACGGGAGAAAAGGGGGTGCAAATTCTGTTTACAGGGCGCTATGAGGACACGCTCAAGCGTCTGGATGGCCAGTGGCAGTTTACCCGCCGCAAGCTGCACCAAGACATGCCGCTTGCACGCAAACCCTGATGCCAGGGCGCATAAAACTATCCTAAAGGAGTGTTTACCCTAGGGTGTGGCGCCTAGCCTCGCTATAATCGTAGGCTTTGCCATGCGCCCGCGCTGGGGCGGCAAAACACTGTGGTTCAGCGACTTTTCTACCCCCCAAAACATGGCTTTAATTGTTCATAAATACGGCGGCACGTCGATGGGCTCTCCTGAGCGCATCCGCAATGTGGCCAAGCGCGTGGCCAAATGGGCGCGTGCTGGCCATCAAATGGTCGTTGTGCCCAGCGCCATGAGTGGCGAAACCAACCGCCTGCTTGGCTTGGCCAAAGAGCTAGCGCCTGCCAAAACCACCGACGCTTATAACCGCGAACTCGATGCACTGGCCGCTACGGGTGAGCAAGCCAGTAGTGCTTTGCTTGCTATTGCTTTGCAAGCAGAAGGCATGGATTCAGTGAGTTACGCAGGCTGGCAAGTTCCGATTAAAACCAACAGCGCCTACACCAAAGCCCGTATCGAAAGCATCGACGACAAACGTGTGCGTACCGATTTAGCCGCTGGCCGCGTGGTCATCGTTACTGGCTTTCAGGGCGTGGACTCTGCTGGCAACATCACCACGCTAGGCCGCGGCGGATCTGACACCTCAGCCGTGGCGGTGGCCGCCGCTATGCAAGCTGCTGAATGCCTGATTTACACCGACGTAGACGGCGTGTACACCACCGACCCCCGCGTGGTGCCAGAAGCGAGACGGCTGCAAACCGTGAGCTTCGAAGAAATGCTGGAAATGGCCTCCATGGGCAGCAAGGTTTTGCAAATCCGCTCGGTGGAGTTTGCAGGCAAATACAAAGTCAAACTGCGTGTGCTGTCTAGCTTCACGCCATGGGACATTCACATTGATGAAGAAGCGGCCTCTGGCACGCTGATTACTTTTGAGGAAGACGAGCAAATGGAACAAGCCATCGTATCGGGCATCGCATTTAACCGCGACGAAGCAAAAATCTCTGTGTTGGGCGTGCCCGACAAGCCGGGCATTGCCTACCAAATTTTGGGCGCTGTGGCAGATGCCAATATTGAGGTGGATGTGATCATCCAAAACCTCTCCAAAGACGGCAAAACTGACTTCAGCTTCACCGTCCACCGCAACGATTTTGCCAAAACCATGGATTTGCTTAAAACCAAGGTTGTGCCCGCACTGGGCGCACAAGAGGTGGTGGGCGACGCCAAAATCTGCAAAGTCAGCATTGTGGGTATCGGCATGCGCAGCCACGTGGGCATTGCCAGCAAAATGTTCCGCACCTTAAGTGAAGAAGGTATCAATATCCAAATGATTTCCACCAGCGAGATCAAGACCAGCGTGGTGATTGACGAGAAATACATGGAACTGGCTGTACGCGGACTGCACAAAGCCTTTGATTTAGACCAACCGGCCAGCTAAAATTTGCCGCACCCGCCACGCCAGCGCTGAAAATTCGCTGGTCTGTGCGATAATTCAAACACTGGAAACGTGACCGAGTGGCCGAAGGTGCTCCCCTGCTAAGGGAGTATGGGGTGTAGAGCCTCATCGAGGGTTCGAATCCCTCCGTTTCCGCCAGTGATAGTAGTACACCGCCATAAGCCACCCTCGGGTGGCTTTTTGGTTTGTGGTGTGCGCACGAGGGTGAAAAAATGTCGAACAGTCATATGCTATGAATGCAGTCGAGATCGAAGCGGCCATTTCGGAGCTTGCACTTACCCAGTTTGATGCAGCTGAGTTTCCGTTCGCATTTTTGGCTGCCTTTGGCCACAAAGACACCACCCTCAAGCGCTTGCGCGCGGGCAACAACAATGCCTCCGATGTGCCCAGCGGAGTTTTGCTGCGCAACAATATCCATATCGCCACCTGCGCGGCAGGGCAAACCAGCGAAACGCTTGCGCTTTTGCGCAGCAGCCCCGCCACGGCAAAAGCCAAGGCCAAATTCATCCTCGCCACCGACGGGCTCACGCTCGAAGCCGAAGAGCTCATCAGCGGCGGCAAGCTTGACGGTTTGGGTGGCGAAACCATCGCCAGCCCCCTCCCAGATTTCCCCAACCATTTCGGCTTCTTCCTGCCGCTGGCTGGCATCTCCACCATCAAGGAGATCAAAGACAACCCGATTGACATCCGCGCCACCGGGCGGCTCAACAAGCTCTACGTCGAATTACTCAAAGAAAACCCCGACTGGAGCTCGGCAAACCGGCGCCACGACATGAACCATTTCATGGCGCGGCTCATCTTTTGCTTCTTCGCCGAAGACACCGATATTTTCAACGGCGAAGGCTTGTTCACCCAAACCGTAGACCAAATGAGCGCGCGCGATGGTGCCAACACCCACGAGGTCTTGGGCGCTGTGTTTCGCGCCATGAACACCAAGGTGGGCGAGCGCCATTTGGCCTCACCCGACGCGGCGGGCGCACCTGCGCTACGCCTGCCCGCCTGGGCCAACGGCTTCCCCTATGTCAACGGCGGCCTGTTTTCTGGCAGCACCGATGTGCCCCGTTTCACCCCCATGGCCCGCACCTATCTGCTGGCCGCAGGCCGCTTGAAATGGCGCGAGATCAATCCCGACATTTTCGGCAGCATGATCCAAGCCGTGGCCGATGATGAAGAGCGCGGTGCACTGGGCATGCATTACACCAGCGTGCCAAATATCCTCAAAGTTCTCAACCCTCTGTTCTTAGATGATCTGCGCGAGCAATTGAACGCAGCCGCAGACAACCGTGCCAAGCTGCTGAATTTGCGCAAACGCATGTCCCGTATCCGTGTATTTGACCCCGCTTGCGGCTCTGGCAATTTTCTCGTGATTGCCTACAAGCAAATGCGCGAGATTGAGGCTGTTATCAACTCCCGCAGGGGCGAGGAGCATCTGGGCAGCGAAATCCCGCTCACCAATTTTCGCGGTATCGAGCTGCGCGATTTCCCCGCCGAGATTGCCCGTCTCGCCCTCATCATTGCCGAGTATCAATGCGATGTGAAATATCGTGGACAAAAAGACGCCTTGGAAGAATTTCTGCCTTTAAGCGCTGAAAACTGGATAGTTTGCGGAAATTCATTGCGATTGGACTGGCTCAGTATTTGTCCACCTACCGGCGCAGGCGTAAAGCTAGTTGCTGATGACTTGTTCGAGACGCCTCTAGATCAAACTGAAATGGATTTCAAAAATGAAGGCGGAGAAACTTTTCTCTGTGCAAATCCACCCTACCAAGGAAGCGTAGGTCAAACCGCTGCACAGAAGGATGATATGGCTAGGATTTTTGCGCCATTACTTAAAGCTTATAAGGATCTAGACTACGTAGCTGCATTTGTTCTTAAGGCCGCTCAATTCAACAGACAGACAGACTCATCGAGTGCATTTGTTACAACCAATTCCATTACGCAAGGTGAACAAGTAGCCATGCTCTGGCCACTTGTTTTTCAGGAAAATAACCATCTTCACTTTGCTCATACTTCCTTCCTCTGGAGCAACCTTGCCAGCAACAAAGCTGCTGTCACATGCGTGATTCTGGGTTTATCTGCAAATCCAAAAAATGTTCGGAACATATTTGATGGCGAACTAGCACGCAATGTGCAAAATATTAGCCCTTATCTGGTTGCTACAGACACTGTGATTGTTTCGAAGAGAACTTCAGCAATATCCGATCTTCGACCAATGCAGTCAGGCAATAAGCCATCCGATGGTGGAAAATTAATGCTGTCCGATCCAGAAAGAGAGTCCATTACAAGGCAATATCCAAGTGCGTCAAAATTCATAAAGCGATATGTAGGCTCTCATGAAATCATCAATGGCGGCGGGCGTTGGTGTATTTGGGTTGAGGATGCTGAGTTCGACGCGGCAAATGAAATTGCACCTCTTGCAACGCGCTTCCGAGAAATTGCAGCGCTACGTATGGCGGGAGGAAAACAATCAAACGACAATGCGTCCACACCATATCGATTTGTTTTTGCCCCTCATAATTATTGCGCCGCCATTGCGATACCCAACGTTTCTTCAGAGCGACGGCAATACTTGCCGTGTGATCTCACAAACTACAGCACAGTAGTATCAAACGCTGCATCTGTAATTTACGACGCCCCCCTCTGGAACATGGCGCTCATTGCCTCCCGCATCCACCTCGTCTGGATCGCCACAGTCTGCGGCAAGCTGAAAACCGATTTCCGCTACTCCAACACCCTAGGCTGGAACACCTTCCCCGTCCCCCCGCTCACGGAAGCCAACAAAGCAGACCTCACCCAGTGCGCCGAAAACATCTTGCTAGCCCGCGAAGCCCACTTCCCCGCCACGATTGCCGACCTCTACGACCCAGAAGCCATGCCCACCAACCTGCGCGCCGCCCATGCGCACAACGACGAAGTGCTAGAGCGCATCTACATTGGCCGCCGCTTCAAAAACGACACTGAGCGCCTAGAAAAGCTGTTTGAGCTTTATACAAAAATGACGGCGGCGGAAAATGCAAAGCCCTCTTTAAAAGCAACAAAAGGAAAAGCCAAATGAGTAGCGCGCGCACACTGGCTTTGATTGACGACTTGCGGCAACTTCCGGCAGAAACCTCGTGGGCGGAGTTCAAAGAAAACAATACTGATGCACAGCTGATTGGCAAGCTGATTTCAGCGCTTTCGAATGCAGCGCGTTTGGCGGATCAGCCGTTTGCTTATGTACTGTGGGGCGTGCGCGACGGTGACCATGCTGCCGTTGGCACCACGTTCGAGCCATCGAGTCAGTTGCAGCAAGGCCAGCCGTTGGAATTGTGGCTGGCGCAGCGCTTGCAGCCAGCCATTGCTTTTACATTCAACTCTATTGATTACCAAGGCGTGCGGCTGGTGCTCTTGGAGATTCCGGCAGCTGCCAGCAGCCCCGTGGAGTTTGAACGGCAGGCTTTTGTGCGCATTGGCAGCGCCACGCCTAGATTGTCTGACCACCCTGAGCGCTTGAAGGCGCTGTGGGCGAAATTGCAACCTTACGCTTGGGAAACAGGTATTGCAGCACAGTTCCTGAGTGGCGATGAGGTGCTGGCGCGGCTGGATTATGCGGCCTACTTTGACCTGACGGGGCAACCGCTGCCAGACAATCGCAAAGGCATCTTTGACAAGCTTGTAGCCGACCATCTGGTTCAAGAGGATGTGGGCGGGCAATGGAACATCACGAATCTGGGGGCGATTCTGTTTGCTAAACGGCTGGCGGATTTCTCTCCTTCGATCGCACGCAAGGCGATCCGCTTTGTGGCTTACAGCGGCTTGAGCCGAGCGGACACTGTGACGCACCGGCAAGACGGACAACGAGGCTATGCCGTGGGCTTTACGGGCTTGATCGACTTCATCGATGGGCTGATACCGCGCAACGAGTTCATTGGCAAGGCTTTTCGCGAGGAGCGCCCGCTCTTCCCAGCGATTGCGATTCGCGAGCTGGTGGCCAATGCGCTGATTCATCAAGACATGACAGTGACTGGGGCGGGTCCGCTGGTTGAATTATTCAGTGACCGATTGGAAATCACAAACCCTGGGCAACCGCTGGTCAAACCAGAGCGGTTTTTAGATTTTCCGCCACGATCCCGCAACGAAGCCCTAGCCTCGCTGATGCGCCGAATGCGGCTTTGTGAGGAGCAAGGCACGGGTATCGACAAAGTGATCGTGGCTGTGGAACTGCACCAGTTGCCCGCACCAGACTTTCGCGCAGAAGGTGACGCGGTGCGGGCGGTGTTATATGCGCCACGCCGATTTGCTGAAATGACCCCGCAGGAGCGTGTACGGGCCTGCTATCAGCACGCGGCGCTCAAGTACGTGAGCGGCCAACGCATGAAGAATGCTTCTTTGAGTGAGCGACTGGGCATTGACTCGCAAAATGCTGCACAAGCCTCAGTGGTGATTCGGCAGACACTAAAGGCTGGCTTGATCCGTTCTGCTGACTCAGCGCATCCCCGCGCGGGATATGTTCCATTCTGGGCCTAAGCAAGAAAAGTCTTGATCGGGTTTTGATTTTGCTCATTCGAATCACCGATTCAATCATAGAAAAAAAGAAAATCTTATATATGACAAAGACTTACAACACTTTTATGAACCGTAAAAGTTTTGATCGGGTTTTGATTGTCCAACAGCTTGTTGGACAATTGCGCAGCATGATATACGTGGCTGAATGCATCAATTGTGCAAGCCTGCTTGCACAATTTCCACGGCAAAGCTCGGCAGACAAGACAAATTGACGAAAAACTACGCGATATGAACAATTTACACCCCCCACTGCGCGCCTACACCGTGCCCTCGGTATCGATTGCCACCGCACGCACAGGCGCATCGAGCAAGGCTGATGCGAATGGCATGCGCACCATGCAGGCGCGGGCTTACGCCAAGCGGGGCGAGCAATATTTGCTGATCAAATCGCCGCCAGCTTCGGGCAAATCGCGGGCGCTGATGTTTATTGCGCTGGATAAGCTGCACAACCAAGGCTTGAAACAAGCCATCGTGGTGGTGCCTGAGCGCTCGATTGGATCGAGCTTTGCCGATGAGCCTTTGGCATCGCATGGGTTTTTTGCGGATTGGAGGGTCGCGCCGCAATGGAATTTGTGCAACGCGCCGGGGGCGGATGATGTGCGCGTGGCCAAATCCAAGGTGAAAGCGGTGGGTGAATTTTTAGCCAGCAGCGAGCAGGTGCTGGTTTGCACGCATGCGACTTTTCGCTTTGCAGTCGATGAGCTGGGCATTGAAGCTTTTGATGACCGCTTGGTTGCGATTGATGAGTTTCACCATGTATCGAGCAACCCAGAGAATAAGCTGGGCAGCCAGCTGGGCGCATTGATTGAGCGCGGCAAGGTGCATGTGGTGGCGATGACGGGCTCGTATTTTCGGGGCGATAGCGAGGTGGTGCTCGCGCCTGCGGATGAAGCCAAATTTCAAACGGTGACATACACCTACTATGAGCAGCTCAATGGCTACCAATGGCTCAAATCGCTGGATATTGGCTACTATTTTTATTCTGGCGCGTATGTGAACGCGATTGCTGAGGTGCTTAACCCTGCTCTGAAAACCATCGTGCATATCCCCAATGTGAACGCACGCGAGAGCCTGAAAGACAAGCAGCGCGAGGTCGATGAGATCATGAATGGCTTGGGCGAATGGAAGGGCACTGATCCAGCCACGGGCTTTCATTTGATTGAGTCCAAAGATGGCCGCATGCTCAAAGTGGCGGATTTGGTGGACGACAGTGATCCGGCCAAGCGCTCTAAAATCTTAAGCGCTTTGAAAAACCCAACGCAGAAAAACAACCGCGATAACGTGGATGTGATCATTGCCCTAGGCATGGCCAAAGAAGGCTTTGATTGGATTTGGTGCGAACATGCGCTCACGGTGGGCTACCGCAGCAGCTTGACGGAAATTGTGCAAATCATTGGTCGGGCGACGCGAGATGCGCCGGGCAAGGAGCGCTCACGCTTTACGAATTTGTTGGCTGAACCAGCGGCAGAGCAATCTTTGGTGGCAGAAGCAATTAACGACATGCTCAAGGCGATTTCAGCTAGTCTTTTGATGGAGCAAGTACTCAGCCCGCGCTATGAATTTACGCCGAAAGACCAAGGCAAGAAAGAAGGCTTTGACTACGGCGAGGCGGGCTATGTAGAAGGCGGTTTGAATCTGGGCGTGAACCAAGCCACGGGCGAAGTGCATGTGGAGATCAAAGGCTTGGCCGCGCCCACTAGCCCAGAAGCCACGCGGATTTGCAAAGAGGATTTGAATGAGGTAGTCACAAGTTTCCTTCAAGATAAAACCACGCTGGAGCGCGGCTTGTTTGACAAAGACAACACCCTGCCCGAGGAAATTACCCAACTGCGCATGGGCAAGATCGTGCGCGAGCGCTACCCAGATTTGAGCGGCGAGGATATTGAGGCGATTCGCCAGCATGCAGTGGCTGCCATGAATTTCACCCAACAAGCCAAGCTGATGCTCGCGCAAGCCGATGCCAAAGCGAGCGAGGATGGCAGCAGCAGCGCAGGCAGCACGGCGCTGATTGATGGCGTACGCAAGTTTGTGAATGTGCGGGATTTGGATATTGATTTGATTGATCGCATCAATCCGTTTGATGCGGCTTATGCGGTGCTGGCCAAAGAAATGGATGAAAAATCGCTGCGGCAAGTGCAGGCGAGTATTGCGGCGAAGAAGGTGAATATTCCTGAAGATGAAGCGCGAGATTTAGCCAAACGCGCACTGCAATTCAAGAATGAGCGCAGCCGTTTGCCAGACATCAATTCGGCCGATCCGTGGGAAAAGCGTATGGCAGAAGGCGTGGCAGCGCTGGCTCGCTACCGCGCTCTCGCGAAAGCTGCCCAATTTTCAAACGCCGGAGCAGCAAATGTCTGAATTGGATGATGATGCATTGCTCGATGCGCTAGGCGTAGAGGTTGCACCACTCAAAACTTCAAGTCACACACCGCGCGAAGAACGCATCATCGCGGGCTTTGAAGATATTTTGCGCTTCTATCAATCGCATGGCCGTGCTCCGCAACACGGTGAAGGCAAAGATATTTTTGAGCGCTTGTATGCCGTGCGGCTTGATCAATTGCGCAAATTACCAGACGCGCAAACCTTACTCGCTCACTTGGACAACGCAGATTTATTAAACACTGCTTACCTGGCGGATGCTAGCGCTGACCAGATGGATGAAGATACTCTGCTGGCTGAACTAGGGGTGAACGCAGATGGCGCGGTGGGCAATGACATTACCGTGCTGCGCAACGTGCGGTCCTACGCCGCCATCAAAGCAGCCCAAGAGATTGCGAGCCGTAGCCGGTGCGCCGACTTTCAGAAATTCAAACCGCTCTTTGACGAGGCCATTGCTGGGCTGAAGGCTGGCAATTGGATTGAAAAACCCTACATGAAGAACGCAGGGATTGATGTGGGGGATCTCTTTATCGTGGGTGGCCAAGTGGCCTACGTTGCACAAGCACTGGAAGAAGGTAAGACGAATGATGGCCGTGCTAATCCTCGTTTGAGAATCATCTTTGACAACGGCACGGAGGGCGATCTTTTGCTGCGCTCACTTGCCCGCTCGCTTTACCCAGATGGGGACGCACCCATGGGCCGACGCCTGGTTAAGTTGGACGATGGCCCACTGTTTGGTAGCGTTGCTGAGCCAGAAGATGTAGAGACGGGGACGATTTATGTGCTGCGTAGCAAATCCACACACCCCTATGTTGAACTGCATCGCGAGATCATCCACAAAATTGGCGTGACAGGTGGCAAAGTGGAAGCACGAATTGCTGGAGCTGAAAAGGATGCTACCTATTTGTTGGCAGGCGTTGAGGTGGTGGCTACTTATAAACTGCACAACATCAACAGGGTCAAACTTGAAAATATGATCCACCGTTTGTTTGATTCGGCGCGCCTAGATTTGTTGATTGAAGACCGATTTGGGAGTCCAGTGAAGCCCAGAGAGTGGTTTTTAGTGCCACTGCATGTGATTGACCAAGCGGTAGAGCGTATTCGTGATGGATCCATTACCGATGCAGTGTACGACCCGAAATTGGCGTGCTTGGTTTACGCCAAAGCATAAAACTTCTTAATCTCTTCCCAAGCCACGGCTGGGTCATCCACGTATTGAAACAGCTTGAGGTCGTCTTGTTTGATCGCCCCTTCTTCTACCAGCGCCTCTAGGTTGAGCAGGCGCTTCCAGTAGGCTGAGCCAAACAGGAAGATGGGCACGGGCTTGGCTTTGCGTGTTTGCACCAAGGTGAGCACTTCAAACAGCTCGTCAAGTGTGCCAAAACCTCCGGGGAAGGCCAGCAGCGCTTTGGCACGCATCATGAAATGCATTTTGCGCAGCGCAAAGTAATGGAAGGTGAAGGCCAGCTCGGGGGTGACATAGGGGTTGGGCTGCTCGTTCATGTTAAGCGCAATCGCCAGCCCCACCGACTGAGCGCCCACGTCGTGCGCCCCGCGGTTGGCGGCCTCCATGATGCCAGGGCCGCCGCCGGTGCAAATAAAAAGTTTGTCCGCTGCGGCTTTGCTGGCGCTGTATTGCCCCACCATGCGGCCAAAGCTGCGTGCTGCCGCGTAATAGGGCGCGTTGCGCACCAAGCGCTGGGCTTGCAGCAGGGCGGCTGCCTTTTCGCTGGATTCTGCGCTGGCCTGCGCACTGGCCAGCTTGGCAGCGGCTTCTTCTGGGCCGCAAAAGCGGGCGCTGCCGAATACGACGATGGTGTTTTCAACGCCGTGCGCCGCTTGGCCCAGCTCGGGCTTGAGCATTTCCAGTTGCATGCGCATACCGCGTGTTTCGCGGCGGGTTAAAAATTCGGGGTCGGCAAAGGCGATGCGGTGTGCCTCGGGTGCTAGGGTTGCGCCTTGGTCTGAATGGCTTTGCAAAGTGGCCCAGGCATCGGCCAAGCGGGATTCGGAGAGTTTGTGGGCTGAGGGGTTCATATAATGCGCGAGGTTTGGGTTATGCTTTAGACCACAGAGTCTCCCATACAAAAACTACTATTTGAAGAGGTAAGTGTGCAGTACCACGTTTTTCTGCAAGGTAAACAGCTTGGCCCCTACGACCAACGCACCATTGTTGGCATGCGCATCAAAAAAACCCTGTCCAACGGCGACGTGCTGCTTGACCAGTATGGGGGGCAAACCACGGTGGGGCAGCTGCTGGGCAAAACATCGAAAAATGAGGGGGCTGGTCTTGATCTGGGCAACTCTGTATTTGACACGCTTCAAACTGGGGCATATTCACCTGTAGTGGGGCTTTTTATGGCGCGTCACATGCACCGCTCTAAAGGCTTGGTTGAAGTGCCCGCTTTTGTGGGCGGCGTGCAGGCCAGGGTACACACGGATTTGCTGCGTTTGGCTGGTGTTAGCCGCAAGTGGTTGAGGCGCAAAGAAGGGCGGGTCAAGATCCCTTTTGGTCAAATTCTGCGGGTGCAGCAGCAAGGCGCACAATTGGCGCTGTGGGTGCGCACCGATACCCGCCAAACGGGTGCACCCAGCATTACTTTAGCGATGCACAGCGCCGACGATGCCAAGGCGTTACTGGCTGCATTGCCAGAGTCGTCTACAGGCCGAGAGATACCCGATCCCGCCGCTGCGAGCACCCCCAACCGTCAACCCAAACCTGCAGCCATGCAAGCATGGTGGCCCGTGGTGGGCATGGTGGGTTTAGTAGGCTTGGTGTTGGCCATTTTTGTGGTGATTATGATTTTTCGGCGTTAGTTTTTGCACGATGCCCATTAAAAAAGGCTTCCGAGGAAGCCTTTTTTAATGGGGAAGAAGGCCGGTGCACGGCTTCTTTCAGAGGGGTTAAACCCGCTTTCTGTATTCGCCGGTGCGGGTGTCAATTTCGACTTTGTCGCCTTGGGCCACAAAAATCGGCACGCCAAGGTCAAAGCCCGTGGCAATTTTAGCGGGCTTGAGCACTTTGCCGGAAGTGTCGCCTTTGACGGCTGGCTCGGTCCAGGTGATTTCGCGCACCACGCTGGTGGGCAGCTCTACCGAGATGGCTTTGCCGTCGTAAAACACCACTTCTAGTTCCATGCCGTCTTCGAGGTAGCTCAGGGTGTCGCCCATGTTTTCGGCTTCGACTTCGTATTGGTTGAACTCTGCGTCCATGCACACATACATCGGGTCAGCAAAATAGCTGTAGGTGCAGTCTTTTTTGTCCAAAATCACCTGGTCCATCTTGTCGTCGGCCTTGAAGACGACTTCGGTGCCAAAGTTGGCGATCAGACTTTTGAGCTTCATGCGCACGGTGGCGCTGTTGCGTCCACCACGGCTGTATTCGGTTTTGAGCACGACCATGGGGTCTTTGCCGTGCATGATGACGTTGCCAGCGCGGATTTCTTGTGCGATTTTCATGGGGAATGTGTGGGGTAAATGGTGCCGCCTAAAGCAGCAAAGCCTATGATTTTAACCGTTTTTTAGCCACAAAGGCCATCAACTGGCTGCATAAATCGTTCTGATCCAAAAGCCGCGCACGGGCGTTGTGTGCGCTGGTTTGCCAGCTTTGCGAGCCGAAAGACGGGGCGATTGAAAACCCTGAGGACGGGTGTTCGGGGGCTTCGGGTGCTGCTTGGGGGCTTGCAGCAGTGGTATTCCACGCTAAAAAAGCTGCCCGCCAGTCGGCTGTGGGGCTTAGCCAGTCAAGAAAAGCCTGCAATTTGGCGTGGTGCGCCCCGTCGTCCTGCGGGTAAATCTGCCACACAAAGGGTTTGCCCGCCCACAGTGCCCGCACCAGCGAGTCTTCGCCGCGCACCAAGTTCAGGTCGCAGCTCCACAACAGGTGGTCAAAGTCAGTTTGGCTCAGTGCTGGTAAGTATACTATTGATAGCATACTATGACCATTTGACGGTGACATTGGGCTTAAATGTTCAAATACGGGTGTTGCAAGCAAAGCCCGCACTGCGGCGGCAGCTTTGCCTTGGGTGACCAGCAACATACTGCGCTCTGGGCCTTCCATCAGCTGGGTTAGCAGCGCGGGCAGGGCGGCGTTGTCGTAGCAAAACAGGCTGATCAGGCGCACGCTGCGCGATGCAATGGCCTGCGTTGTATTCCTTGCGTTGCCAAGTGTTGCACCCCATTTTTTGCTTTGCGTGGCCAGCCAAGCCGCGCTGTCAAAGGCAACTTGGCGTTCCATCAAGTCCATTTCGCGCAGCAAACCGCCTGTGTTGGCGGTGAAACCGGGGTAGAAAAACCACTTGCCAACCGCCTCAGGCGGCGCATGTTGCAGCCGCACGGGCGATGCCAAGCCATGCGTGCGCGCCACAAAGCCCTCGGCGCTGAGGTATTCAAGGTTAATTGCAATTTTTAAAGAAAAATTGCCAGATGTCACCGCCAAATGGTCATAGTTTGCTATGAAATCCGATATATCGCAGCCAAACCCTTCGATCCACACGTCGCTTGCGGTGTCGCCTTGTTGCAGGGCAAGCCAGCGCGTGGGCGCGTTTGCGTCCCAAGTACAGACCTGCACCTGTGTGGCAGCGTCTGTGGGCATGTTCTCAATCGGTTGCGGTGCCATCCAAGCCAGCGCACGCGCATCGTCTACCCACAGCCGCACCCGCAGCCCGCGCTGTGCCAACTGCGTAGCCAAGCGCCAGCACACCCCAATATCGCCAAAATTGTCGATGACTTTGCAGAAAATGTCCCATGTTGGGGCAGCTTGTTTGGGTGAGGTGGGCATGCGTTGTATTGTCGCCCTTGTTCTGCCGCGCCCGAACAGCGTTTTGCCTCCCCCGTCGCTCCCTCATGGCGGAGATACCGCAAATCGGTCGGGCGGGAGAGCCACAACGCTGATCGGGCGATGCTCGCACTGAGTTGGTCACGCTGCGGCTAAGCGAGCGTTGTGCCGCAGGGGGGCGGGGTAGCATAGCGTGGTGTCCTAGCAGTTTTTGGCTGCGGTTTATACCTTTTATGTGGACGGATAAAAGTGCAAATGTCAGCGTCAAAACGCAATAGTATGCTACGTATTTTAAAGTAATTACAGTACCATGCGCTGCGCAGGCGCCTCAGAGCAAGCAGCTTCAAAAGCTAAGCACAATCTCTAAACAAACAGTATTGCGCCGCGCTCGTAGGTGTTTCTTAGCTGTTGCGGGTAATTTTTGATTCATCTGATTGCTATATAATAAATAGCAATATATGACCATATTACAGTGACATAAGCCATTTTATGCTGAAATATTGAATGCTCTTTAGGCTGCAAATGGGTTGAACAGCGGGACATCGAAAGTATTGAAATCAGCGGTGTTTCTTGTGACCACAGTCAAGCCGTGTACCTTGGCGGTGGCGGCTATCATGGCATCTTCGTAGATTGTGTCGGATTTGCGGTGCATCAGTTGCGCCCAGACCCTGAAAACGGCCGCGTCCATGGATAGCACGTTGTATGCGGCGGCTACCTGTAGTAACCAGCCTTCGATGTCTAATGCTTTGGCCACATCTTGTTCGCGTGTGATTTCAATTCCGGCTTGTATCTCGCCGATGGTCACCGCGCTGATACGCACTTGCGTGTCTTTGAGCCCGCTAAACCAAGCCACTACTGCGCCGTGCGGCTTAGGCTTTCGCAGCTCCGAAATGACATTGGTGTCAAGCAAATACATAGTGTTGTGCCGCTTGGTCTAAAAAACTGCACGTCTGCGTGCACCACCGCGAGCGGGCAGAGTCAGTTCGGCGCGTCCACTGTCCGCAAGCAGCAGCTGCTTAAGCGTGGGCCGGGCATTTGCTTGCAGCTGGTGCCATTCATTGACTGGCACCAGCACAGCTGCTTCGATGCCCCGCCTAGACACCATCTGTGGGCCAAGTGCAAGGCACGTCTCCAAAAACTCGCTGAATCGCGCTTTGGCATCTTGAACAGGCCATGTTTGCATAAAAACCTTCAATCTAACTAGGTAGGTGACTAGTTTACACTGATTTGAATAGCGCTGCATGTGCTAGATGCGCTTGTTTTACTTTGCATGACAATAGAATCGTTCCTAATGTCTGACCTTACTGCTGCGTCCCCCCTCCATCCCCCCGAGCTACTGGCCCAAGTAGCGGCCCTGCCGCTGCTGCCCGGCGTGTACCGCTATTTTGATGCGGAGAACAGCCTCTTGTATGTGGGCAAGGCCAAGAGCTTGAAGAAGCGGGTGTCGAGCTATTTTCAAAAAGACCACGGCGGCACACGCACGGCGCATATGGTGTCCAAAATTGTGCGCATGGAAACTACGGTGGTGCGCTCGGAGGCCGAGGCGCTGCTGCTGGAGAACAATTTGATTAAAACGCTGCATCCGCGTTTTAATATATTGTTTCGAGACGACAAAAGCTACCCGTATTTGAAGATTACGGTGTCCAAGCAAAGCGTGGATGGCAAACCTGTCGATCACAAACCGACAGGCGGCGCATTTTCAAGGGTGGCGTATTACCGGGGCGCTGTGGACAAGCGGCATGATTATTTTGGGCCCTACCCGAGCGCGTGGGCGGTGAAAGAGTCGATTCAAATGCTGCAAAAGGTGTTCAAGCTGCGCACCTGCGAGGACAGCATTTTTAACAACCGCACGCGGCCGTGTTTGCTCTACCAAATTAAGCGCTGCTCGGGGCCCTGCGTGGGGCATATCAGCGCCGAGCAATACGCCAGCGACGTGAACGATGCGCAGCGCTTTTTGCGTGGGCAAACGCAGGCGGTGCTCACGGCGCTTGAATCGCGCATGATGGCGCATGCTGATAAATTAGAGTTTGAGCAGGCCGCTGAGCTGCGCAACCAAGTGAGCGCGCTGTCCAAAGTGCTGCACCAGCAGTCGGTGGAAACCACGGGCGGCGACCAAGATGTGGACATATTGGCCGTAAAAGTGCAGGGCGGGCGGGCGTGTGTGAATTTGGCGATGGTACGCGGCGGGCGGCATTTGGGCGACAGGCCGTATTTTCCGGTGCATGTGGACGATGCGGATGCCAAAACCGTGCTGGAAGCCTTTTTGGCGCAGCACTATATTGGCCTGCCGATACCGCCTGCGCTGATTACTGGCGAGCTGATTGACCCTGAGCTGATTCGCCTTTTGGGCGAGCAGGCAGGCATGAAGGTGAGCGCGGTGCACAACCCGCGCGAGCAGCGGCGCGTGTGGCAAGATATGGCGCAAAAGAATGCCGACATTGCGCTGGCACGGCTCTTGGCCGAAGAAGGCTCGCAGCAGGCGCGCACCCGCTCACTGGCCCAAGCGCTGGATTTGCCCGAAGACAGCTTGGACACCCTGCGCATCGAGTGCTTTGACATCAGCCACACGGCGGGTGAGGCCACGCAGGCATCGTGTGTGGTGTTTCACCACCACAAAATGCAAAGCAGTGAATACCGCCGCTACAACATAGAAGGCATCACCGGCGGCGACGACTACGCCGCCATGCAACAAGTGCTCACGCGCCGCTACACCAAGCTAATAGAAACGGTGAAACTCGGCGAAGCGGTGATGCCAGATATTGTGTTGGTGGACGGCGGCGTGGGCCAGGTGTCGATGGCGCGTGGCGTATTTGAGGCGCTGGGGCTGGATTTGTCCTTGATTATTGGCGTAGAAAAGGGCGAAGGCCGCAAAGTGGGGCTGGAAGAGCTGGTGTTTGCCGATGGCCGCGACAAGGTCTATCTAGGCAAAGACTCTGCCGCCCTGATGCTGGTGGCGCAAATACGCGACGAGGCGCACCGCTTTGCCATCACGGGTATGCGGGCGGCACGCGCCAAGGTGCGCACGGGCGGCAGCAAGCTCGAAGACATTGCAGGCATCGGCGCCAAGCGCCGCGCCAAGTTGCTGCAGCGCTTTGGCGGCATACGCGGCGTGGCAGAGGCCAGTGCGGCGGATTTGGCTACAGTTGAGGGGATTTCACCAACCCTTGCGGGCGAAATTTACCGGGCGCTGCGCTAGGCTGCTTTGGATGATAAAAATGGAGAATTTATGAAAAAAACTGGCAATGTCACTGTAATAACGTCATATGCAGCTATTAAAAACATAGCGTTTTTGTGGCCAAAACGTGTTGGCTTGGCGGCTGCGGTGCTGGGTGTGTTGGCTGGCTGCGCCAGTTCGCCCATGCCAGTTTATCGGCCTGCGCCCGCAATACCATCAGCCCCATCCACCCAAACTGCCCCAACCGCGCCGGCTGCGCCCGCGCGTGCGCCAGGCGCGGCCACAGCGCCACGCGCCGCCCTGCCGCCCGTGGCCACATGGCAGCAATACCGCCTGCGCGCGGCCCACATCATCACCCAAGCCAACCCCGCGCATAGCTTCACGGGCCCGCTGCCCGACCCACTGCACGGCATACCTGTGCTGCAAATCATGCTCAATGCCGATGGCTCGGTGCGTTTGATCGACACCCTGCGCGTGTCGAAGGTGGCGCCTGAGACGACCCAATTGGCGATCAGCGCGATTCGCCGAGCGGGCAGTTTTGGCCCCGTGGGCCATCTGCCCCAGCCTTGGCAGTTCAATGAGACGTTTTTGTACAACGAGGCTTTGAAGTTCCAGTTGCGCAGCTTGGTTGAGGGCGAGTGAGCGTTGCGGTTGGTCTGGTAATTGGCGCTGAATTTTGCGCATTTAAAACACACAAAGCCTGCAAAGCCCATAAAACCAAGGCATTGCAGCCAAGGCATGCCACAATCGAGCCATGTTCTTCACCATTCCCACCCTTCTCACTTGGTCGCGTATTGTGGCGATACCGTTGATCTTGGGGGTGTATTACATGGGTTTGGACATGCGCACGGCCAATATAGTGGCCACCATCATGTTTGTGGTGTTCGCGTGGACCGACTGGCTGGACGGGTATTTGGCCCGCAAACTCAACCAAACCTCGTCTTTTGGGGCTTTTTTAGACCCTGTAGCCGACAAATTTTTGGTCTGCGCAGCGCTGTTGATTTTGGTCTACCTCAAGCGGGTAGACGTGTTCGTGGCGCTCATCATCATTGGCCGCGAAATCGCTATTTCGGCTCTGCGCGAATGGATGGCGCAAATTGGGGCCTCGCGCAGCGTGGCGGTGCACATGCTTGGCAAGCTCAAAACCACCGCGCAAATGGTGGCGATTCCGTTTTTGCTCTACGACGGCCTGCTGTTTGGCATGGTCGACACCGCCTTGGTGGGCATTTGGCTTATCTGGGGCGCGGCTGTGCTCACGGTGTGGTCCATGGTGTATTACCTGCAAAAAGCGCTGCCCGACATTCGCGCAAACGCCAAATAATGCCGAACCCGCGCCTAGGGTTCAATCCCAGACCACTGTAGTCCGTGTTCTCCACTGACTCTCCTTGGCTGCGTGCCATGCCCATCGTATTTGTATTGATCTGGAGCACGGGCTTTATTGTGGCGCGCTACGGTATGCCTTATGCACCGCCTATGTCCTTTTTGGCTGTGCGTTATGGCCTGTCCATTGCGTGTTTTGTGCCGTGGATTGTGTGGGCCAAAGTAGCAGGGCCGTCTGGCCGCATGCAATGGTTTCACCTAGTGGTCACGGGGGTGTTAATGCATGCAGTTTATCTGGGCGGTGTTTGGGCCGCCGTCAAGCTTGGCATGGGTGCCGGGCTTTCTTCGCTCATTGTAGGTTTACAGCCTGTGTTGACAGCATTGTGGCTCTCTGGCACGGGGGGGCGCGTCACGGCGCGGCAGTGGGGCGGACTTCTTTTGGGTTTTGCAGGTCTAATGTTGGTCGTCTCCGCTAAGTTGGGCTTTGGTGAAGCTACTGCTGTGAATCTTTCTTTGGCGGTGTTGGCCATGCTGGGTATTACAGTGGGCACCTTGTACCAAAAGCGTTTTGTTGCGCCATGTGATGTGCGGGCCGCCAACGCCGTGCAATTGTCAGCAGCGTTTGTGGTGACCCTGCCTTTGGCGTGCCTAGAGCCACAAGCGATGCTGTGGAATACCCAGCTAGTTTGGGCCATGGCATGGTCGGTGTTGGGGCTCACGGTAGGGGGGAGTTCTTTGTTGTATTTGTTGATTCAGCGGGGTGCAGCCACCACGGTAACCTCGCTTTTGTACCTTGTGCCGCCAACCACTGCGGTGATGGCTTGGGTGCTTTTCAACGAGGCTATTACCCTTGGCACACTGGCAGGCACCGCAGTCACTGTTTTAGGTGTGGCTTTGGTGGTCAGGCCTGCTAAGGTTTAGGCCGCTATGGCCCAAGGCTGGGGCGCAAATTGGGCGGCCAAAAAATCCGACAAAAGTTTGACCCGCTTGGGCACTTGCGCTCTAAACGGCGCGAGCCACTGAATATCGGCATCGTGCATGGCATAAGCGGGCAGCACCCGCAGCAGCTGCCCACTGGCCAAAAGCGGCGCAATATCCCACATGCTGCGCAGCATGATGCCGCGCCCCGCTGCACACCAGTCGCGCACCAATTCGCCAGAGTTACTGGACAGCGCCCCATGCACGCGAATGCTCTGTACAGCGTTTAGGCCATCGGAGAGTTGCCAAGAGTCACTGGGCTCGTCGCTTTCGCGCACCACCAAGCATTGGTGTTGTGCCAAGTCGCGGATGCTTTCGGGCACACCATGCAGCCGCAGGTAATGGGCTGAAGCCACCAACACCCTCTGGTTGTCTGCCAGTTTGCGGGCTGACCACTGCGCCTGTTTGCCCACGCTGGGCGACCACAGCCAAACCGCGGCATCAAAGCCCTGTGCCCCCAAGTCCGGCAGCTTCTCAGTAAGCTGCACTTGCAGCGTAATGCGCGGGTATAGCTGCGAAAATTGCGCCAAAGCGGGCCCCAACCACCTACGGCCAAAACCAAAAGTGGCAGCCAAACGAATCAGCCCCGAGGGTTCTCGCGCCTGCTCGCGCAGCGCTTCTTGCGTTGCAGTGAATTGCGCGAGCAGCCCCACCGCGTGGTCACACAGCAAGTCGCCCTCAGCCGTGGGCGCAACGCGGCGCGTAGTGCGAAAAAACAGCCGCACACCCAATGCAGACTCTAATGCGGCCAAACGTTTGGTGACCACTGGCGCAGTCAAGCGCAGCTGCATGGCGGCCATTGCCAGTGTGCCGCAACTGCGGATAGCCAATACAAGTTCTAGATCTGAGCGTTCCATCGTGCGGTATTTGGGAGTTAGGGTGAAAGATGGGGTTAATTATTTCTAATTTAGAAATAATTAATTGCGTAATTATTGCTTGATTGTTGATGCGCTGTCCATCACAATCAGTCCATGTTTCAAGGATTTCGCACTTTTGAGGTTCACCGCGCTGGCGTGCGCTTGGCTTGCCGCACTGGCGGGCAGGGCGCACCGCTTTTGTTGCTACACGGGCATCCACAAAGCCATGCTATGTGGCACTTGGTGGCACCCGCGCTGGCTAAAAACCACACCTTAGTGATGCTAGATTTGCGCGGCTATGGGGACTCTGATCGCCCTGAATCCGATGCTGCCCACAGCATTTACTCTAAGCGCGAAATGGCGCTGGACGCGCTGGCTGTCATGCGTTCTTGCGGGTTTGGGCGGTTTCAAGTGCTGGCGCATGACCGTGGTGCGCGGGTGGCGCACCGTTTGGCCGCTGACCATCCCGAGGCGGTGCAAAGCCTGATGCTGCTCGACATTGCCCCCACATTGGCCATGTATGACAACACCAGCTGCGCCTTTGCCACAGCGTATTGGCACTGGTTTTTCCTTATCCAGCCCCAGCCATTGCCCGAGGCCTTGATCGAATCAGACCCCGTGCGCTATTTGCGCTTTGCCATTGGCAAGCGCCATGCGGGTTTGGAGGCGTTTAGCCCACAGGCATTGGCCGAATACGAGCGCTGCATTCAAATTGCGGGCAGTGCCCACAGCATTTGCGAAGACTACCGTGCCAGCGCGGGCATTGATTTGGAGCACGACCGTGCCGACATTGCTGCTGGCCGATTGCTAACCATGCCACTCAAGGTTTTATGGGGTGAGCATGGTGCGGTAGGGCAAAATTTTGACGTACTCGCGCTTTGGCGAGCACGGGCCGCGCAGCTTAGCGGCCAAGCATTGCCTTGCGGACACTATATTGCCGAGGAAGCATCGCAGGCTTTGCTTGCGCAAGCGCAGCATTTTTTCACCCATTGATTGTTAGTTTTTTTAAATAAGGAATCCCACACCATGGCAAAACACCGCATTGCAGTCATCGCTGGAGATGGCATTGGCCAAGAAGTCATGCCAGAAGGCATTCGTGTGCTAGAGGCTGCCGCCCGTCAATTCAATATTGATTTGCAGTTTGACCATTTCGATTTTTCAAGCTGGAACTATTATGAAAAGCACGGCAAGATGCTCCCCGACGATTGGAAAGATCAAATTGGCGGACATGATGCTATTTATTTCGGCGCTGTGGGCTGGCCAGACAAGATACCCGACCACGTTTCTCTGTGGGGTTCGCTGCTGATGTTTCGCCGCGAGTTTGACCAATACATCAATCTGCGTCCCGCTAAATTGATGCCCGGCGTGAGAGCGCCTGTGGTCAAACGCGATGGCACGCCTTACGCGTCCGGCGAGATCGACTTTTACATCGTGCGCGAAAATACGGAGGGCGAATACTCCAGCATTGGTGGGCGCATGTTCCCTGGCACCGAGCGCGAATTTGTGTTGCAAGAGTCAGTGTTTACCCGTACTGGCGTTGACCGCGTCCTGAAATTCGCTTTTGAACTGGCGCAGTCGCGTCCCAAAAAGCACTTGACCAGTGCCACCAAATCCAACGGTATTTCAATCAGCATGCCGTATTGGGATGAGCGTGTGGTGGAGATGGCCAAATCGTATCCAGATGTGCATGTCGACAAATTCCACATCGACATTTTGACGGCGCACTTTGTGCAACGCCCCGCCTTTTTTGATGTGGTGGTCGCCAGTAATTTGTTTGGCGATATTCTGAGCGATTTAGGTCCTGCCTGCACCGGCACAATTGGCATAGCGCCCAGCGCAAACCTCAATCCGACGGGCAAGTTTCCTTCCCTTTTCGAGCCAGTGCATGGTTCAGCGCCTGACATCGCAGGCCAACATATTGCCAATCCTATTGGCCAAATTTGGTGTGGAGCGATGATGCTAGAGCATTTGGGCTACAAGGCTGCGCACGATGCTATATTGCGGGCGGTAGAGCAAGTATTAATGCCCGCCAGCGGTGCTCCTTTGACACCCGATATAGGTGGCAAGGCGCAAACCCAAGATCTTGGTCGTGCGATAGCTCAAGCGGTGGAAAATAAACTGTAGTTGGGCTGATAACGGCGCAAACATTGGTTATCCGGCAGATTTGTCAAGTGAATTTTTTATGCATTCTCAGGATTGAGTTCCAATTTCTTACAAAAAATCGACATAGAATCATGGCGTATCTACTCCACGCAGGATGATTGTCCGGTAGAAACAAAAAAAAGATGAGACATTTTTAAATTGATATTCCAGCGCCAACATTATTGAGGAGCACCATGAACAAGACAGACTTGATCGAACACATCGCCAAGCATGCTGATATTTCCAAAGCTGCGTCTACACGTGCCTTGGAAGCGATGATTACCGCCATTAAAACAAACCTTAAAAAAGGAAACACCGTTTCCTTGGTTGGTTTTGGTACTTTTGCTGTAGGCAAACGTGCTGCCCGTATTGGCCGCAACCCACGCACGGGTGCTGCCATTAAAATTAAATCTGCCAAGGTGCCTAAGTTCCGGCCAGGCAAAGCTTTGAAAGAAGCTTTAAACTAACGCATTAGCTGTTAAAATACAAACAACAGCATGTGGGGTGATTAGCTCAGTTGGTAGAGCGGCGCCCTTACAAGGCGTAGGTCGGCGGTTCGAGCCCGTCATCACCCACCACCCACATGCACACCACCATTAGCGTTGGCCAAGTTGAACCAGTTGGAGGCGTTGAGTGACCAGTGCAGCGTGAGCAGTCAAGGCGAACAAGCGGTTCGCCTTTTTGCTTTTTCACAGCATGTTTTTTTATTAAAAAGTAGGTAGCCGATGTTTGATTTTGTCCGCAAGCACACGAAGATCATGCAGTTCGTGTTGTTTCTGTTGATCTTCCCATCTTTTGTATTGTTTGGAATCGATGGCTACAACCGTTTTCGTGACCAAGGCGCTCCAGCTGCGCAAGTGGACGGTCAAACGATTGGTCAGGCCGATTGGGATGCTGCCCACAAATCAGAAACTGAGCGGGTGCGTGCCTCCATGCCTTCGCTTGACCCCAAACTGCTCGACTCTCCCGAAGCCAAATATGCCACGCTAGAGCGCTTGATGCGCGAGCGCGTGCTGGACGTAGCCGCCAACAAGCTGAATATTTCCACCAGCGACCAGCGGTTGGCACGTGATTTGTCTGAAAACCAAAGCATCGCCGCACTGCGCAAACCCGACGGTAGTTTGGACATGGAGCGCTACAAACAATTGGTGGGCTCACAGGGCCTCACGCCGGAGATGTTTGAAGCGCGCGTGCGCCAAGATTTGTCGGTGCGCCAAGTGTTGGCTGGAGTCACCAATTCTGGTTTGGCGGGCAACGCGCTGGCAGATGCCTCGCTGAATGCCTATTTTGAGCGGCGTGAAGTGCAGGTGCTGCGCTTGCTAACTCCCCAATTCGCTAGCAAGCTTACCCCCAGTGATGCAGAGCTTGAGCAGTTCTACAAAGACAATCCTGCAATGTTTCAAGCTCCCGAGCAGGCCAATATTGAATATTTGGTGCTCGACCAAGAGGCTATTCGCAAAACCATCGTGCTCACCTTAGAGGAGCTCAAGGCATACTACGACCAGAACCAGCAGCGCCTTGCAGGCACTGAAGAGCGTCGCGCAAGCCATATTTTGATTGCTTCGCCCAAGTCAGCGCCAGAGAGTGAGCGCCAAGCTGCAAAAGCCAAGGCCGAAAGCATATTGCAGGCTGTAAAAAAATCCCCCGAAAGCTTTGCCGACTCTGCGCGTAAAAATTCGCAAGATCCAGGCTCCGCCCCCAATGGTGGCGACCTTGATTTTTTTGCCCGTGGTTCGATGGTCAAACCCTTTGAAGACACTGTATTTGCCCAGAAAAAAGGCGATATCAGCGATGTGGTAGAAACCGAATTTGGCTACCATATCATCCGCTTAACCGACATCAAGAGCGCCAAGCAACGCACTTTTGAAGAGCTCAAGCCCGAGATTGAAAACGACTTGAAAAAACAGCAATCACAAAAGAAATTTGCCGAAACTGCAGAGGCATTTACCAACAGCGTGTACGAGCAGTCCGATACTTTCAAAGGTGTTGCAGAGCGTTTCAAACTTGAGATTAAAACGGCTACGGGTGTAACCCGCAAAGCCAAACCCGGCGAGCGTGGCCCATTGTCAAACACCAAGTTTTTAAATGCGGTCTTTTCGAGCGATTCAGTCGATAAAAAACGCAATACTGAAGCAGTGGAGGTTGGCTCGAACCAATTGGTGTCTGGGCGCATTGTGCAATACACCGCAGCCCGCACAATGCCGTTTGCGGAGATCAAAGACCGCGTGCGTGAGCGTGCCGTGGCGATCAAAGGGGCACAGTTGGCTAAAAAAGAGGGCACAGAAAAACTCGCAGCGCTCAAGCTCGATGCCAACGCTGTGCCCATGGTAGAAAGCTTAGTAGTCGCGCGCGGGCAGTCTCAAAATGTGCCGCCGCAAGTGGTGGACGCTGCATTGCGCGTAGACGCAACCAAGCTGCCCGGATTTGCGGGCGTAGACCTTGGCGCAGCAGGTTATGTGGTGCTGCGCGTGAACAAGGTTTTGGCCAGCGATGCAGTCACCTTAGTGGATGGCAAAGAAGTCAGAGGCGTAACCCCAGACGACCGCAAACAATATGTGCAAGCATGGAGCAATGCTGAAAGCGTAGCCTATTACAACATGCTCAAAGAGCGCTACAAAGCGGAGATTAAAGCGCCGAAACCAGCAAAGAAAACTGCCGATGCGGAAGAGGCGCTGTAGCCAGCCCGAGCGAATGCACTGCACACACAAAAAAAGCTCCTGCGGGAGCTTTTTTATTGCCAATTTGCTGTGTGGTTTTGCTGTGTAGTATTTGCACAGAGGCTGCGTGTTGCATGTATGTAAAAAGCCTGCTATTCAAAAGAATAGCAGGCTTTTCATATGAAGTATGGGGTGGCTGATGGGGCTCGAACCCACGACAACAGGAATCACAATACTGAGTTTATGGTATTTTCCTGTGTTGAATAAAGTGGATACAATCAATATAAATCAACAGCTTACGTGACTTGTACTAACTGTACATACAGTGTCAGTGTTGATTAAAATTCGCTTGTTTTCGGTAAATTTGCTTACATCCATAGTTACATCCTCAGGATGTAAGCAATTTGGGAAGGTTTGACATGGCAAAGGTGGCATTCACGGCGGGCAGGGTCAATGGGTTTAAATGCCCTGTTGGTAAGCCGCAAGCGTTTTTATGGGACGTGACCGCGCCGGGCTTGGGGCTAAGGCTGACACCTGAGGGCAAGCCGTCTTACATATTCCAAGGCCGCTACCAAGACAAAACGATTCGAATCACGATTGGCGGTTTGGACGCTTGGCGCATTCCTCAAGCCCAAGAAAAAGCCCGCGAGCTCCAAAGGCTGATTGATGGAGGGTTTGACCCACGCGACCTGAAACGTGACGCACTGGCAGCAAGCCATGCCAAGCAGGCCGCAGACGATGCCCAAGCCAAAGCCGCCCAAGTGGCCGCTTTGACTGTGGGCGAGGTTTGGACGCGGTACATCGAGGAACGCCGCCCACACTGGGGTGACCTGCATTACCGTGACCATATCGACAAAGCCAAGGCTGGGGGCTTGCCGTCTGGCAGACGTGGTGGCGGCAAGCAATTGACCAAAGCCGGGCCATTGGCCGCCTTGATGCCGTTGCTCCTCAAAGACTTGAGCCAAAGCACCATTGAAGCGTGGGCTGCAAAAGAGGGCAAAACACGGCCATCGTCTGCGCGACTGGCGTGGCGGCTACTGACAGTGTTTTTAACGTGGTGCGCTGAACAATCGGCCTATGCTGGCCTGCTGCCCACCAACAACCCAGCCAAAACAAAGAAAGCCCGTGAGGCATTGGGTAAAGCGGGGACAAAATCAGATGTATTGCAGCGTGAGCAATTGGCAGCATGGTTTGCCGCCGTCCAGCGGCTGCCAAACCCCGTTATCGCCGCATGCCTGCAATGCATGCTGCTAACGGGCGCTAGGCCGGGCGAAGTGTTGGCGCTGCGCTGGGAAGACATCAACACCCAATGGAAGGGTATTAGCATTCGCGACAAAGTGGAAGGCACGCGCGAGATACCCGCAACTCCGTACCTGTTGCACCTGCTGGCTGCATTGCCGCGACGTAATGAATGGGTGTTTTCCAGCCCCACCAGCGGCACGGGTTGCCTCACAGAGCCCAATAACCCGCACACCCGCGCCTGCAAAGCAGCGGGTTTGGTGGTCTTGACCCTGCACGGTTTACGCCGCTCGTTTGCCAGTTTGACCGAGTGGCTAGAAACCCCGACTGGCGTGGTGGCGCAAATTCAAGGCCATAAACCCAGCGCGACCGCTGAAAAGCATTACAAGGTGCGACCTTTGGAGCTGCTAAGGCTACACCATGAAAAAATTGAGGCTTGGATTTTGGAGCAGGCAGGCGTGCAGTTTGATGCCCAAACCACGCCCGGCGCGCTTCGCATAGTGGCTTGAAGTATTTAATTGATGCCTATACAATAAATACATTCATGCAATTCACATTTGACCCGCGCAAAGACGCTACCAACATTGAAAAACATGGGCTATCACTGAATGACGCGAAGCTGGTTTTCAATGCGCCTAACAAACTGACACTTGAGAGCCCCAAGTTTGACGAGGTTCGATTGATGGACGTAGCTTTGGTGGAGGTGGCTGGCGTGGTGCTGGTGTTGGTTTATGTAATGCGCAACCCGGGTGTTGTACGTGCCATCTCACTGCGTCGCGCCTCTAAACAGGAAAGGAAACTGTATGCCGAAAACAACCGATAAAGCGAAGACAACCATTAAAGTTAAGACAACAGACTGGGCTCGCGTGCAGAGCGAAGCCGCGCAAGATGCACCAATTGCCCACACCGATAACGACAGCCCTTACAACCCCAACGATGCCGCCGCAGTTGCTGCGTACTGGAGGGCAGCTACGGTCTCCCGTGGACGGGGCAGGCCAACCGTTGCCATCAAGCGCCCAACCCTGAATATGCGGGTTGATGCCGATGTTTTGGAGGCCTTCAAGTCAACGGGGCAGGGCTGGCAAACCCGCATCAACGCTGTGTTGCGTAGGTCGGTGATGCGTAACGTTAAAAAGGCGCAAGTCAACTTTTGATGGATGCTCGGACGTGTCATGACTGTAACGGTATGCGTTACAATAAAACATGATTAAGTCGTTCAAGCATAAAGGGCTAAAAGCCTTTTTTGACAAAGGCAATATGGCTGGCATACAAGCAGTTCACGCGCCAAGGCTAGCGGCCATGCTCAGGCGTTTGAATGAAACAACCAATGCCCAAGGTATGAACTTGCCGGGCTGGGGCTTGCACCCTTTAAAAGGGCGCGAACTGAAAGGCCATTATTCAGTTTGGGTCAATGGCAATTGGCGAATGACTTTTATGTTTGAAGGCGCAGACGCTATTTTGGTTGACTATCAAGATTACCACTGACACGATTCTGAAATGAGGATAAACCACCATGCCCCGTATGTTTAACCCCCCACATCCCGGCCTGACACTGCGTGACGATGTATTGCCTGCGCTTGGGCTCAAGGTGACACAAGCTGCTGCGCAGCTCAATGTTTCACGCGTGACTCTATCGCGTGTACTCAATGGACGAGCGGCTATATCGCCTGAGATGGCATTGCGTATTGAGGCATGGCTGGGGATAGAGCGTGGCGGAGAAGCCCGCCTGTGGCTAGCAGAGCAAAGTGCCTATGACGTGTGGCAAGCCGCACAAAGGTTTAAGACCAGCCCAATGCAGGTATATCCTGCACCAGCGGTGACGGCTTAAAACGGATTACCGCTAGCGACATTGAAAACAGCCTAAGCGCAAGGTATCAGAAGGCGCTGGCTGGCAAACCCGCGCAAATGCGGTGCTGCGCAGACTTGATTATGTGGAAATTGCTTTTGTGGGGTGTCGATGAACCCCCCAAGGTTACGGCAAGGCTTAGCCAGTAGCCGTTAACAATTTAATTGGAAAGCGCACGATGCCAACAACGTATGGAATTAAAGAGCTTAGCGTAATACTAGATATTGAAATTAAGGCTCGGCCGCTACATGCATTTTTTGAGCTATTCGTTGACCATTGTGGCGCTCTCATAATTGGTTATGCCATAGACTCAGATGGCTTTTGGTTGCAAATTCACAAAGAATGCATTACTGAGAAAAGATTGATAGAGTCATGGACTGGCTACGATATTTTCGATTGCTGCCATAAAAAAATTGAGGGGTACGAGGGGCATTTGTATGGACTCTTACCGAATTGCTCACCTATGTTGCCAGCCATCTTTACCGCACAGCAGTTTTCGGATTTTTTGATGCACACAACTATCATTCGGAACATGTTAGACCGTGGTGATGAAACACAAGTGTGGCTAGATGATTTGGCAGTTTCTAACCCTAAAGCGGCTGAATTGGCTAATTTGGTTTTGTATGGTGTGATGCCGCCTGAGTCCGAAGCGAATAGTAGTAGTCGAAAAATTGGCGATGAAAGACCGAACTCAATTGACTGGAAAGCACTTGCGAAAACTAGAGCTTTAGCCATCATCAAAGAGCATAAATTACGTGACACCTACCCAAGTCAGGAAATCGTTGCCGATACTATCGCAAATGAATTCCGTAATGCCTTCCCGCAAGTTGTGGGTAGCGATGGCAAGCCGCTAACTGGTGCGTCCATCAAGCGCCATGCATTGAAAGGCATAACTAGCGCGCAAGGTAAACAGCTTTCAATGAAAACTTTGCAGGGCAAATAGGGCAAGATTTTTTAGGGCAAGACTTGCCCTGTGAAACCTAGCATCCATGCGGGTTGCGAGAGGTTTAAGTCACTTGCAGGGCAAGCGTTGCCCCGCAAAAACTATGTTCCATACCTAGCCCCTGTCGCTAGGTTTTGGAAATAAACATGCAAACTGCTACACAACATTTTCCGAGTTTGGAATCTGTCACCCGCCCAACAGTAGACACGGCCACCGCTGCCTACTATCTCAATCGCCGTCCTCAAACGCTCAGAATCTGGGCGATGAATCAGCACCCCATTCGACCGTTGAACATTAATGGCCGCTTAGCTTGGAAAGTTAGTGAATTGAAGTTTTTACTAGGGATGGCAAAATGAAAAACGCCCAGCCCCACAATGATGTAGAACTGAGCGCCCTAGACAAACGCTATTTTACCGGAACAGACAATCCGCGCCATTTGCGCGTTATTGCTGGGCTTTTACGTAGCCCGCAATCTCGTGAGTCTGTAGACAGTATTGCTGGCTGCTCTAATGGGCCCGAACTTATTGCAGAACTCCGCCGCCGTGGTTTAGACATGCATCGGCATTTGGTATGTCTGCGCATCAAGTTTACCGACCGTGATGGCCGAATTTGCAGGCCGGGGGTCTACTCCTTAACACTGCAAGGGCGGCGCTTAATTTTTGCGTGGCTCAAGCGGCAAAGCGAGGCTAAGCATGTCTAGCAAGCTCAAAATCCAGCGTGACCCGCGTGGCCACAGCCTGCGTATCTATTCCGACCTGTATGACAGCCCTGCCTTTGCGGCATTGTCTGCGCATGACGTATTGGCCTATCTAGCCTTGCTGCGTGAGCTAAAAGGCTATAACAACGGTGACTTGTCGTTGCCTTTGACTCGGGCTAAGCGTTGTGGTGTTAAACACCATGTGACCTTAGCCCGAAGCCTACGCGCACTGTGTGCTGTGGGGCTAGTGGCACTGACGCGCAAAGGGGGCTGTACCAAAGGTGGGCAGCGTTTGCCAAACCTATACCGTGTGACTGACCGAGAGTGCTTTGACATGCCTGCAAAGTGTTTGACGGCTAAGGCAGCGACCAACGAGTGGAAGCGTATCACCACAGTGATGCAAGGCTTGCAATTGATTGAATCGGTTGAAGCTGCAATCAAAAAGTCAGCTGAAAAATTAGAAACCGCAGGACACGGCGTGACAGCTACCACGTCACCCCATGACGTAGTAAGCCCCACAACTACGCTAGCGCGTGACCCATGGCCTGACGAATTAGGACACCCCGTGACTATGGCAAAAAAGGGCGCAAAACCAGCATCCATGCAGGTTGGCAGGGGGTTATCAGATGAAGGTGAAAAAGCTGGCCATAGGACACCGCACATACCACCTTTATACATTGCCACCCCTAGGCTCAATTTACGCAGCTTTGACGCACACGGGGGCTATCAATGTTTGCGAGCAAAACCTAAGCACCTGTTTACACATTTGATTAACTGAAAGCGAAAAATGAAAGAACAATTTGAAGAACTGACCATCGAGTCAATGGATGGCGAAAACGGCCAATGTATCAAGCTGAGTCAAAATAATGGGGGCAACTCTGAGAGCGTGGCCATTCACCCAGCGCATTTGCGCTTTATGGCAGAAAAATGGGGGCTGATTCCAACCAGTGACGCGCAAGCGCTCAAGACGATTGCTACGCTTGAGCGCCGCATGATGGTGTTGCATGGCCGCATTGAGTATTTGCAGGGGTATTTGGCTAAGCACTCAGACCACAAGCATGCTGACCTGTCGTATGAGGTGACATACGCGACGGCTACGCTCGATATTGCAGATGCGTTTTGCGCTGAGTTTGATGTTGATGCGGCTGTGATTGCGTAGCTAGCTTCTGCATCTTTCAGTAGACCGCATCACTCTTCCCTATCCGGCAAGGCAGGCGAGCCTTCGGATTCGCAGCTCATGGCCGATGCCAACGTAGCCTTGTTATTCCACACGTAGCACTTTTTATGAAAGACGATGTTGCCGATTATTTTTTCTGGGATTTCTATTGTCAACAGCTCTCCCAATTCAGTCGTTTGTCGCGTAACTCGCGGCCCGTTGCGCATTAAAAGAGCTGCCTTTTCATGTCTTGCGGCCTGCTGCGCTTTTGTTTTTTCCGTCTGCTGCGGTTTGTCCGCATTCAGCCAGTAAAGATAGCCACCAATACCAGCCGCTATTACTAAGCCAGTTAGCCAACCCAAAGCAGTTTTAATCATAAAGTAAAGTGCGAAGCAAGTGAGGCAACAATCCCAAAAAGCGTGCCAGTCGAGTACATGCTCGATTCCCCTCGCCCAGCGCGGCTACCGTCATTGATAACCACCATTGTCATGCAAAGAATGTAGTCATACCAAGCAAACGGCACATCAAGCCACCCAAACCAATACTTCAATACCCAATAAGCCACCATTGCCCCCACCGCTGTCCCGGCGGCAAACCAAAACTCGCTTTTAGCAGCCAAACGGCCAAAACTTATTAGTCCCCCCGCCGCTGTTGCCAACGGAGCAATTACCATCGCCCCAACGCCCGCAGCCAAAATCCACATTAACACTTGCATCATTATTTGCCTCCGTTCATTCACATTTAACGCTGTTCATTGTACGATTTCAATGACTTATATCCGCACAGTAATTTCAAACTACTATGCTTCATGTAGCAAGAGTTTCAATAGACAGAAACTAGTAACCAATGCGGTAACCAAAATGGTAACCAAAATGGTAACCATCAAAAGGCAGATTTTGGTTACTATCCAGATTTAGGTTCTAGCATTGAGTGAAAGAGCTGACCGCAAGACTATGGCGCAATACACCAGCCCTCAGGAACAATACGGCCATCTTTGGCTGGCTGAAGCTGCACGCTTTGGCTATGACGAGGACGACCAAGATACCGCTGCGTGTGCAGAATTGGCCGAAGAGCTGGAATACCTTGAAATCATGGCGCTTAATGACGACCTGTTTGACGACAACTACGCGGAGTGGGAAACCTATATTTACGACAACGACCTGCCTCTGGCGTTGGAGCAGTCGTGCTACCAAGGCGTTTTGTTGCCCGCTGACCAACGGGCTTTGCGCCTTGCCTCGTGTGAGGAAAAGATGCTTAGCAAATTGCGCTGGTTTTTTGAGCTGTGCCCTGTGCATGTCAAGGCGTATTTGGCGCTGAATTTTTATACGCTGGTGCGCCTCGACAGGGCGCGGCGCACGGGTGATGCAGACTGGAAGCCATCCACAGCGATTGCAGAGCCAGAGGAATCCGTATTTTTTCGGCCTAACTTGCTGCAATTTAGAAATTACGGGAGGTAAGAATACGGTGCGTGTTTGGCGTGTAGTTCACCAAAATCTGCTTACATCCGTCGTTACATCGGCGCAAATGAAAAAAGCCTGCTACTTAAAAAATAGCAGGCTTTCGTTTGTTTATATGGGGTGGCTGATGGGGCTCGAACCCACGACAACAGGAATCACAATCCTGGACTCTACCAACTGAGCTACAGCCACCGCAGAGCTTTAGATTATAGCGGGTTTCAGGGGTTAACCATGACCAATTTGCCTTTGACACTGCGCGAGCCCATGTGGGCGTAGGCGGCTTTGAGTTCGCTCATGGGCATGGTTTGGTCGATTACGGGTTTGATCGTGCCTGCGCCATACCATTGGCCTAGGGTGGCCATCATGGCGGCATTGGCTTTTGGCTCGCGTTTAGCAAAATCGCCCCAAAACACGCCAACGATGGATGCGCCTTTGAGTAGGGTGAGGTTCAGCGGCAGGCTTGGAATAGGCCCGCTGGCAAAGCCCACCACCAAGTAGCGGCCGCGCCATGCAATAGAGCGAAACGCGGGCTCGGCAAAATCGCCGCCCACGGGGTCATAAATCACGTCTGGGCCTTTGCCATCGGTGAGCGCTTTGATGCGCTCGCGCAGGTTTTCGGT
>JANOYR010000270.1:0-3095 GCA_031428975.1 Polaromonas sp.
TTGGCGGGACCGAGCCCTTTGATGCGGGTGAGCGCGTTGGCAGGCGCGTGCAGCAAGCCCGCCACTGAGCCAAAGGTGTCAATGATCTCTTGCGCCAACAGCAGCACGTTTTTGCCCTGAATCCCGGTGCGCAGCAGCAAGGCCAAGAGCTCAGCGTCAGACAATGCACTTGCGCCACGCGCCAGAAGTTTTTCGCGGGGACGGGCATCAGGGGGGAGATTTTTAAGCAGCACACAAACTTTCTACAATAGCCTCTGAGTTTACGCACATTCGGTTTGCCCACTTCCACCTAGTCCCAAGATATCTCCACCGTGATCCCACTTATTGACGCACATTCCTTTCTGACCCTGCATTACCGCCTGAGCGGCCCGGCGGGAGAAATCATCAACACCTTCAACGACAAGCCCGCCACCCTGTCGCTGGGCACTGGCGAGCTCTCGCCCGCTGTAGAGCAGCGCCTGCTGGGCTTGGCCGAGGGCGTAAAAACCAGTTTTGACATCCCAGCGGGCGAGGCTTTTGGCCCGCGCAATGCCGACATGGTGCAGTGGGTGGCCAACACGCTTTTGCACAAACTGGGCGATCCGCTAGAAAAATACAAGGTGGGCGACGTGGTGCAGTTCCCCACACCGGATGGCACGAGCAGCTATGCTGGCGCGGTGCAGCAGGTAGACGAAGGGGTTGCCGGGCAAGGCGGGCGCGTATTGTTTGACTTTAACCACCCGTTGGCGGGCCAGCCCGTCACCTTTGAGGTGCATGTAATAGGAGTGTTGTGATGGTTGATAAAATGAGCCCCGACAGGCCACCACTGGGCGCAATAGCCCCAATTGGGGGCAGCGCAGGGCAGGCAGTGGCAAGCGCGGAGGTCACTGTTCTCTTGGCTGAGCCGCGGGGTTTTTGCGCAGGCGTAGACCGTGCCATTGAAATTGTGGAGCGTGCCCTGCAAAAGTTTGGCAGCCCCATTTATGTGCGCCACGAGATTGTGCACAACACCTATGTGGTGAACGATCTCAAAGCCAAAGGCGCTATATTTATAGAAGCACTAGATGACGTACCAGAAGGCGCTACCCTTGTTTTTAGTGCGCATGGCGTACCCAAGTCTGTCGAACTAGAAGCACAGCGACGTGGTTTCCAAATTTTTGATGCCACCTGCCCGCTGGTGACCAAGGTGCATGTGGAAGTGGCCAAACTGCACAAAGAGGGCTACGAATTCATCATGATTGGCCACAAAGGCCATCCCGAGGTGGAGGGCACGATGGGCCAGCTTAGTTCGGGCATCCATTTGGTAGAAGACATGGCCGATGTGGCAAAAGTACGCCCCGCGCAGGAAACCAAGCTGGCCGTGGTGACGCAAACCACGCTCAGCGTGGACGACACCGCCGAGATCCACCGCGCCATCCGCGCACGCTTTCCCGCCATCAAAGAGCCCAAGCAGCAAGACATTTGCTACGCCACACAAAACCGCCAAGATGCCATCAAAGTGATGTCGCCCCAAGTCGAGCTGGTCATCGTGGTGGGTAGCCCCACCAGTTCTAACAGCAACCGACTGGCCGAGCTCGCCCGAAAACTTGGCGTGGCCAGCTACATGGTGGACAGCGCCGACGAGCTGCAAACCGCATGGTTTGAAGGCGTTAGCCGCGTGGGTTTGACGGCTGGCGCATCAGCGCCCGAGATTTTGGTAAGTGCCGTGATCGAGCGCATCAAGGCGCTGGGGGTCGTAGCGGTGCGCAAAATGGACGGCATCGTAGAAACCACCAAATTCCCCCTGCCCAAGGGCTTGAAACTCGATGCCCCCGCAGCTTCTGCCTTGCATGCCAGCCACTGACTATTTTCCCAACAGTTTCCATTGACTCCAAAAGAAGCGCATATGACCACTGCTCTATCCATAGACCAAATACGCTCTGAAATACATAGCGCAATACGACGATATGACGGTGACATTGGCCAATTTGTTCGTAAAACTCCGGTTGTAAAGCTCCCTGGCGCGGCGCTGGGTATACAGTGCGCAGAAATTTGGCTCAAGCTCGAGCATTTGCAGGTGGGCGGCAGTTTTAAGGCGCGTGGCGCTTACAACCGTTTAACGGCCCAGAGCCTTCCCGCAGCGGGTGTCACCATCGCTTCTGGCGGCAATGCGGGCATTGCCACGGCAGCGGCAGCACAGTATTTGGGTGTGGATTGTGCGGTTTTTTTGCCTGAAGTGTCCACCGAAGCCAAGCGAGCGCGTCTGCGAGCCCTCGGCGCACACGTGCAGGTGGTGGGCGCAGCCTACGCGCAGGCGCTCGAGGCCTGCGTGGCCCACCAAAAAACCAGCGGCGCACTCATGAGCCATGCCTATGACCAGCTAGAAATTGTGGCGGGCGCGGGCACAGTGGCCTTTGAGATCGAGGCACATAGCGGCCTGCCCGATAGCTGCTTGGTGAGCGTGGGCGGTGGCGGCCTGATAGCGGGCATTGCTGCGCATTGGTCGGGCCGCGTGCAGGTGGTGGCGCTAGAGCCTGAGTTAGCGCCCACTCTGCATGCAGCGCTTGCAGCAGGCCAGCCTGTTGATGTAACCGTAGGCGGCGTGGCCGCCGATTCATTGGGCGCAAAACGCATTGGCGACATATGCTGGGGCGTGGCGCAAACGGCAATAGCCAGCAGCCTGCTCCTGCCCGATACCGCCATCCGCGCGGCACAACTGAGCTTGTGGCGCGAACTCAAATTAGCGGTAGAGCCAGCAGCCGCTTTGGGGCTGGCGGCGCTGCAAACGGGCGTTTATGTGCCTCGGCTTGATGAAAAAGTGTGCTTGGTGCTTTGCGGGGCCAATATTGATCCTGCTTCTTTGAATGGCTGATGTGTTGAATGCGGACTTGGCCGGACGCAGAGGACGCAGAAGTTACGCAGAGGACGCAAATGAACAGCCAAAAGCAGGCTAAAAAAGGGTCGCGCTGATCAAAAGTGTTAGTTAGATTGAGTCAATATTTTATTTTCTTAATTGCTGTTACAAACTCCTTGGGTGTAAATTTCCTCATTCAAATACTCATTATTCAATAGCAAACTATCACCATAGCACGTTGACATTGACCAATTTTCCTCTAAGTACTCCATAAAATACCGTT
>JANOYR010000271.1:0-20013 GCA_031428975.1 Polaromonas sp.
GCGTAGCCTGCAAAGGCGCTGACCAGCATCATCAGGGTGCTTTTGGGCAGGTGGAAATTGGTAATCAGGGTGTCGACCACTTGAAACGGGAAACCTGGGGTGATGAAAATATTGGTGTCACCGCTGGTTTGGCCAGTGCGGCCCCACGTTTCTAGGCTGCGCACGCTGGTGGTGCCCACGGCTATTACTTTGCCGCCTCTGGCCTTGCAGGCGGCAACGGCGGCAATGGTGTCCTGCGGGATGCTGTAGCGCTCAAAATGCATCTGGTGGTCGGCGATATGCTCCGTTTTGACGGGTTGGAACGTGCCCGCGCCCACGTGCAAGGTGACGCTGGCACGTTGCACCCCCTTGGCCTCTAGCGCAGTCAGCACCAACTGGTCAAAATGCAAGGCCGCAGTGGGCGCGGCTACGGCACCGGGGTGTTTGGCGAACACGGTTTGGTAGCGCTGGCCGTCTTGTGCCTCGTTAGCGTCTGGCAAATCGGTGTTTTGCGCACGCTCTATATAGGACGGCAAGGGCATGTGGCCGTACTTTTCCATCAGCGTGTAGGGGTCGGCAGACAGCACAAAGCGGAACAATGGGCCATCGTCGCTGGGCCAGCGGCCGATTAATTGGGCGGTGAAGCCTTGCGCGCTATGCGCACTGGCTTGCCCGGCGTATGGAACACTCGCAAAATCGGGTGGCGCATAACCCGCCATGTACAGCAGGCCACCGATGCGCGGCTTTTTACTGACTTTGAGATGCGCCACCACTTCGTTGGCTATTTGACCCTGCGCAGGTAATGCACCCGAGATCACGCGCTCAATCAGCATTTCTAGCTTGCCGCCGGTAGATTTTTCGCCAAACAGGCGGGCTTTCACCACCTGCGTGTCGTTGAACACCAGCAAATCACCCGCGTTGAGCAAATCGGGCAGCGCACTGAATACGCGGTCAATCGGTGCTACGCCCGAGCCATCTAACAACCGCGAGGCGCTGCGCACGGCCGTGGGGTGCTGGGCAATCAGCTCTGGCGGGAGTGAAAAGTCAAAATCTGAGGTTTTTAGACCAGATGTCATCGTCATATGGTCATTGTTTGCTATTGATTGCATAGTGCTTGAGGATAGGACGCATCCGTGCCAAGAAGGTCGTTATTATCAGGCGACAATTATCCCATGCCCCCAGCGCCCAAAATCGTCCTCACTCTGCCGCAAAAAGGCCTACACAAACTGGGCCTGCTGCGCCCGATTGACCTGGCCTTGCACCTGCCGCTGCGCTACGAAGACGAGACCACGATTGTGCGGATGACCGATTGTCAGGAAGGCGATTTGGCGCAAATTGAGGGCCTAGTAACCGCCTGCGAGGTGAAATACCAACCGCGCCGCCAGCTTTTGGTAACGCTAGAGGACGAGACTGACACCTGCACCCTGCGTTTTTTTAATTTTTACCCCTCTCAGCTCAAGCAGCTAGAGGTGGGGGCTCGCATCCGTGCGCGTGGCGAGCTGCGCGGGGGCATGTTTGGCTGGCAAATGCTGCATCCGGTGTGCAAGGCGGCGGGGGGTAACCTGCCCACCGCCCTCACCCCTGTGTATTCCACCGTGGCGGGTTTGCCGCAGCCGTATTTGCGCCGCGCGGTGCAGGGTGCGCTGGAATATGCCGCGAGCCACGGCATTTTGGACGAAACCATTCCAGAAGAAAAATGGCCTTTGCGTATACTCAGCTTACATAATTCGCTATCATTTTTGCATTTTCCTAAGCCAGACGTAGCACTGAGCACCTTTGAAGACCACAGCCATCCGGCGTGGCAGCGGCTCAAAGCGGAGGAGCTGCTAGCGCAGCAACTCTCGCAATTGCAGTCCAAACGCGAACGCGCGGCCTTGCTTGCGCCGCGACTGAGCGTGTCTAAAGGCAAAAAGTCCTTGTATGACCAACTTTTAGCCGCCATCCCCTTTGCCCTTACCGCCGCCCAGCAGCGCGTGTGCGACGAGATTGCCCGCGACATTGCCCAGCCAATTCCCATGAACCGCCTATTGCAAGGCGATGTAGGCTCAGGCAAAACCGTGGTGGCCGCGCTGGCAGCGGCCCGCTGCATCGACGCGGGCTACCAATGCGCCCTGATGGCTCCTACCGAGATTTTGGCCGAGCAGCATTTTCGCAAGCTGCTGGGCTGGCTAGCGCCGCTTGGCATCACCACCGCATGGCTCACTGGCAGCCAAAAAACCAAACAACGCCGCGAAATGCTCGCCCTCATAGCCAGCGGGCAGGCAGGGCTGGTGGTAGGCACCCACGCGGTGATAGCCGAGAAAGTGCAGTTTCACAAGCTGGCGCTGGCCGTGATCGACGAGCAGCACCGCTTTGGGGTGAAACAGCGTTTGGCGCTGCGCGGCAAAATGCAGACCCAGTCGGAAGCCACTGCGCCAGCTGCCAGTACCGAATTGGGCAACGCGCCCTCGCCCGCCCCCAGCGAACCCCATCTGCTCATGATGACCGCCACCCCCATTCCGCGCACGCTGGCCATGAGCTATTACGCCGATTTAGACGTCTCCACCATCGACGAACTGCCGCCCGGGCGCACCCCCATCGTCACCAAGGTGGTGACTGACGCCCGCAAACCCGAGGTAGTGGAGCGCATCCGTGCGCAAATCAGCGCGGGGCGGCAGGTGTATTGGGTGTGTCCGCTGATTGAAGAGTCCGAAGCGCTCGACTTGAGCAATGCCACGCAAACCCATGCGGATTTAAGCGAAGACCTGCAAGGCACGCCCTTGCCAAAAGGCCAAAAATTGGCCATTGGCCTGCTGCATTCGCGCATGCCGCCTGCGGACAAAAAAGCGGTGATGGAACAGTTTGTCAGCGGACACATGCAGCTTTTGGTCAGCACCACGGTGATTGAAGTGGGGGTGGACGTGCCCAATGCGTCGCTCATGGTGATTGAACACGCCGAGCGCTTTGGCCTGAGTCAGCTGCACCAACTGCGCGGCCGCGTGGGGCGCGGCGCGGCGGCTTCGGCCTGTGTGCTGGTGTTTTCCACTGGCGAATCCGGCCGCTTGGGCGACCACGCCAAAGCCCGCCTGCGCATCATGGCGCAAACCAATGACGGATTTTTAATCGCCAAAGAAGATTTGGCCATTCGCGGCCCGGGTGAGTTTTTAGGCGCTAGACAGTCTGGAGATGCGCTGCTGCGCTTTGCTGACTTGGCCACCGACACCGCCTTGCTCCACTGGGCCAAAAACCTGGCCCCCACCATGCTCGACCAATACCCCGACTCGGCCGAGCGCCACATTGCCCGTTGGATGGGTGGACGGGTGGATTACCTCAAGGCATGACCAAGATCAATTACTTTGCTAACGCCGCTGATTGGTTACGAATGCGCATCGCCATCACGGCTGCGATACCTAAAAACACACCCGCTAGTCGTAGCACATTTCCGGGGTCACTCCCAAGCACGCTTTTGTACAGGAGTGGCAGGGTCAACATTTGGATGATCATGGGGATCACAATGAACATATTGAATATCCCCATATATACGCCTGCGCGGTCAGGCGGGATGCTGTCGGCCAACATGATGTAAGGATTTCCCATGATGCTTCCCCAAGCAAGCCCCACCCCCACCATTGGTAGGAATATCCATGCTGCGCTGTGAATATTTGGAATACACCACATGGCCAAACCCGCCAATGCCAAGCAAATAGCATGGACATTACGCGGTCCAAATTTGCGCGAAATCGGAATCATGGCAAAGGCAGCCAAAAAGGCCACAAAATTGTAAAAACCACCAATTTGACCGTTAAGCAAACTAGCATCGCGAAAACCTTGGGACGTTGCGTCGCGGGTTTGAAACACATTTAACGCCACCGCTGGGACGATATAAATCCAATAGCACATCATGCCATACCATTGGAATAACTTCATCCACCACAGGCGACGCATGGTATCGGGCATTTCTTTAATAGCCAAAGCAATTTCCCCGAACGTCCCACGCAAGCCTTTGGGTTTGGCTTGAATCGCCTTTATTTCTTCGTCACTCAAAGGCAGTTCTGGCGTAGATTTCACTGACCACCAGACGGTAGTAATGGATAAAAACGCACCAATCAAAAACGCAATGATCGTGATATGGGGAATATTGCTTGCGTTCACCGCATCTTTGTTAATGCCTATAAGCACCATTAAAGTGGGTGTTAGGTAAGCAAGTGTTTGCGCTAAACCCGTAAAGGCACTCTGTATTAAAAAGCCTGCGTTGTGCTGCTTTTTATCCAAACGATCGCTGACATACGCACGGTACGGCTCCATCGTCACGTTGTTGGCCGCATCCAATATCCACAAGATACTGGCCGCCATCCACAATGCAGAGCTAAATGGCATCCACAATAAGCACAAGCTGCAAAGAATTGCGCCGATTAGAAAATAAGGGGTTCTACGACCCCATGGTGAAATAGTACGGTCACTCATCGCCCCAATAATTGGCTGCACTACTAACCCAGTCACAGGGCCGGCCAACCATAACAATGGCAATGCGCCCTCGTCAGCACCTAAATACTGGTAGATCGGGCTCATATTGGCTTGCTGTAAACCAAAACTGTATTGAATGCCAAAAAAACCGACATTCATACTGATGATTTGCCGTAACGATAGGTGGGGCTTATTCATAATCAATTCCTTAAGTTTTAGAAATTTTCTATTTGCTTCATTTGAAACTTTTACTTACTGTTAGGTCGCCATCGCTATAGTGCAGATTGCCTGTCGCCTGTTTAAAGTCTATATCTAAAGTTGCAAACGCAGCGCCTGCTTTCCACTTCATGTGCAACATGTGTTCCGCTGCAGCGTTTGCCGTGAACTGACCCGAAAATGCCGCGTGGTCATTGCGCAATTTAATAAGCGCAACCAATTGCTTCACCACAGGTCTTTGCATCGCAAGACCCAACTCCTGCTCGCTGAAATAGCTGCGATTGATATCACGCCCCACACCCGTGCGGTTTAGCAAGGCCATATCATTTTGACCTGCAAAAAGACCCACATAATAGACCTGTGGGACGCCTGGTAAGAAAAATTGCACGAGCCGCGCTAACAGGTACTTCGTATCACTGCGCCCTAATGCATCATAGTAAGTGCAATTGACTTGGTACAAATCAATATTGGATGCGGCTACGCCAGTCGCCTGCCGACTCTGCCCATGACTGGCCTCATGAATTGCCTCTACCAACGCATCTAGTTCAGAGTCTGGAACAAGCCCAGGTTTACCTGCTCGGTCATATTTATCCGAACCGATATCTATGATTCCTATGCCATCATGCGTATCAAGCACAGTAACGGCATTATTAGGTCGAATATTGATCCAGTTTTGCAATGGCTTGGATGTGCCGAAATGGAAGGCATGAAGTAGCAAAGGCGGTAACGCAAAATCGTACACACGATCTACCTTGCTTGCTATATCAATTTGTGTCGCGTAATGAGAGTGTACTTCCACCAAAATCTCCATTCCCATGGCCTTAGACTCTCGCGATAGCTTTGCAATAAAGTCAAACGTCTCTGGTGTCATGAAGCTTGATGTATCTGCCTTCTTGATTGCATAGCCCACAGCATCTAGCCTCAGGGTGGTTACACCATTAGCAGACAATGCCTTCAAAATACTTGTCAGATAAGCAGCACCGCTTGAATCCTGTACATCTATGTCAATCTGCTGGTCTGTAAATGTTGTCCACATGAGATGCTGGCTACCGTCTTTGCATGTGTAGCATGTAAACGCAGGGGTTGGCCTTGGCCGATAAATACGATCCAACTGCGTTTGGGTGACGCCTGAAGGGAAAATCTTTTTTTGAGTTAAGAACAGTCCGGCATACGGTGACTTTTCTGCTTGTTCAATATAGTCTTGAAATTGGGCTGACTGCGCCGACATATGGTTCACAATCACATCGGCCATTATTGGGTATGTTTGACTTATAGTGGCGATGTCACTCCAAACACCCAACGTTGGATCTACACTCAAATGGTCTTTTGGATCGAAACCAGCATCCGCACCGTGAATACTGTCATAAAAGGGCAGAAGGTGTATCCCGCCAAAAATATTTGCAAGCGGCCCAGCCAAAACACGGGCTAATGTTTGCAAGTTGCCTGCACGCTCATGCCCCGAGATGCGGTCAACATACGTAATCAGGTATACCTTGTTGTTCATAGAAAAAATTAATTCAGCTGCACGCAAACAGCGCCATCACTGGGTGTACACGAAGGAAGTGGCGATTGCCACTTCCTATCCTTCAATCAGCGATGTTTTAGAACGCGGCTTTGAGGCTAACCTTCATGCTGCGACCAGCAACCGCACGCGCTGCATGGCCATCACCCTCGACCTCTGTGAAACCCAAGGTGTCAAACAGGTTGTTCACACCCAACGACAGACTCATGGTCTTATTCACTTGGTAGCTAGCAAACAAGTTCGTTACGACATAGCCCTTCATCTTGATCGTATTGGCATCGTCGCCAAACGATCCAGACGTGCCCACAAAGGATGAGCCCACTTCAAAATCACCCATTTTGTACGAAGGTGTCACAGCGTAGACGAACTTAGCTTGGCGACGTGGTGTTTTACCAACCTCTGCCACAGTGAGTGAGTCAGAAATTGACGCATTGGTGTAAGTTGCTCCACCATTCACGCGGAATCCGCCCATCTTATAACCAAGCTCTAATTCGATACCGTTGGCTTTGTAGCTATTAGAGGTGAACTTCTGCGTGGTCGCTTCGTAGTTGCTTTCTTTGGTTTGCGCAAAGAACAGGGTTGCAAATGCGCTTAAATTACCACGGCGCATTTTCACGCCCAACTCTTGCTGTTTGAGCTGGTTAAACGAAGTCGGTTGACTTCCGTCAACTGGATTGCCATACAACAAACGATCGGCAGAAAAATTGAACCCATCACTCACTCGCGCATACACAGAGGTATCTTTGTCAATCGTGTAGTTACCACCAAATGAATACGATGTCTTGTCGATTTTGTAGTTCACCACTTTTTGTGTGGCGGGATCCCAGATGCCAGATGTGGCTGTTGCGCCTGTACCTGTCTTTGTACCCGCAATCGTATACCCCGAAGCAGAGTGGTTGTTACTGCGCAAACTCGCATCAATAGTCACTGGGCCAGCCTCCCAGTTCACCGCCGCATATGGAGCCGTCACGTTGTAACGGACATCCCAATTGCGCACGCAGCAACCACCCCAAGTATTCCAGCCTGTACTTGTAGGGCCAGCAATTGTGCCGCCAGTATTGCTCATGCCAACGCTGTACTGATTCCAAAACCAAGTCTGTGCGACATTTTGCGAACCATTGAACATACCAAAGGTAGTCTGCGCCTTGCCAGTGCCCAGTGCAAATGATTTTGACACCTTCAAGTCATTGAACATATTGCCCAAATCGTCGAGTGACGTATTGAACAAAGTTGCTGTGAAATTCGGTGCCGTGCCGTTCGTGCCGTTGTCTGCTGGAAAGAGACCAACGAAACGACCAGAGTTTGCGCTCTTACGGAATTTTTCCTCTAGCGTCCAGCCTTGTCCTATGTCAAATTTGGCCTCTAAGCCAAACGAATCGCTCTTCACATGCAAGCCATCCGCAGGGTTAGAGACCACGGCATTTCCATCGCGTCCAAATGTCACATCACGCGACAAACTAGGATTGATGTAGAACGCCTTGCGTGGGTCTATGCCGTTAATGGTGTTGATATTGCCAGACGCATCCAGTTTTGTTGGCACGGGTAAATACGTTGGCGTTTTGTCATCGAGGTGCTTGAAATTAACCCGCACAAAGCCTTTATCAAATTCTTTCGTCAGGCTCGCTTTGAACTGTCCACCATTTTCTGAATTGAATCCAGTTTTGTGGGCACCACCTTCACCCTGACGCACAAAACCACCTAAATTAATATAGGCTGAATCACCAAGACCTAAGCCATAGTTAAAATCGTAACGGTTAAGTCTGGCACCCAGACCCATGGTCACGCCGACAGCATTACCAGCATCACGACCTGTTTTGCTGATGAAATTTATCACGCCACCGGGTGCATTGGATGTCATCGTGGATGCGCTACCTCCACGTACGACTTCTACGCGGTCGGTGGTGTAATCAGCCCGCATGAACTGGTCGGGTGTGCCAAATGCGACATCACCAAATAGCATGACAGGAAGACCATCTTCTTGGAATTGCACATAGCGGCCACCGCCTGCCGACACGGGCGCACCGCGTACGGTTACGTTAGCATTGCCTTCTCCGCCAGATGACTCAGAACGCAGGCCTGGAATGGAACGTAAAATCTCAGCCGTATTGACTGCACCGCTGCGGGTGATTTGCTCTTCACCGACTGTGCTGACAGAGTCACTGGATTTCATCTTTGAGCGCCCCGACGGAGAGGCCGTGATAACGACCTCTTCAAGGTTCAGCGTTGCACCGTCTGCTTTAGCGGCAGGTGTGGTTTGTGCCATTGCGGCACTCATTTGCATGGCTATTACGGCTGCTGCCAAAGCAATCGCTGTAGGCGCCAAAGGGGTAGGCTTATTTTTCAATTTGCACTCCAATTATGGTTTAGTAAGTTCACAAAACAAGTCACTCGGGAAACCCGAGACACATCCGCTTAGCGTGGTTCACGTTATCGGCGGTGTATGCGATTATGATTAATTGCAAACGTTTGCACAACTACTAAAAATGCAAATATGACGATCGTTTCATTTTTTAACGGCGTAAAAATTTATATTTCTCTCTGAAATGCTCGTGTATATTTTGAATTCATCAGTATTTTCCCTATTGTTGATATTTAACAACATTTAAATACATTGAATTTAGGGTTAGTACTCATTCTCAGAAGACTGCATTAAATTAATAATGCAATCGTTTGCAAAATAATTTATCTCTTCTTTAAAAGTTTCTACGAATGTCCGATTACGCCTCACAGCAAAAAAGTCCACGCCGTCGTTTGATAGGCTTGGGCTTGATGCTGGTTTTTCATGCCCTGCTCTTTTACGCCATCAATACTGGACTGGCACGCAAATTCGTCAAAGTGATCCAAGGTCCGGTTGAAGCCAAGCTCATTGAAGAGGCGAAACCTGACTTACCCGTTCCGCCTCCGCCCCCCCCGCCAGTCAAAGCGCCGCCACCTCCGCCACCCGCCTATGTGCCACCAGTGGATGTGCCACAAACGACCGCGCCCTCAGCTGTCAATGCTATTGCTGCCGTGACCACCGCCCCTACACCTGTACAACCACCCCCTGCGCCGCCCGCACCGCCGCCTCCCGTCCCCGTACTCGCGTCACCACCACCACCACCGCCGCCGCCGCCACCAATGGTGCGACTTGCACCAACACGTAACGATGCATCCAGTTGCACCAAACCTGAATATCCTGCCGCAGCCCGTCGCGCAGAAGAGGAAGGCACCGTTCAGCTGCGGTTTTTAATTGATATTGACGGCAAAGTAATACAGTCACAAATTGAAAAAACCAGTGGCTCTGTGCGCCTTGATGAAGCTGCACGCAATGCATTAAGCCGATGCTTGTTCAGACCAGGCACATTAGACGCCAAACCAGAGCAAAGCTGGGCTAATGTGCGCTACACATGGAGGTTAGAGTAGCCCCCTCTTCATTCGTTTTTAGCCATACTATTTAGATTTTTGCCACAATTTTTGGAGTTTTTATGATTTTTAATCGCCAGTTTTTTTGTATGAGTGCATGCCTTATCGCATTTGCCACCAGTAGTCTCAATGTCATCGCCCAAACACCTGCAGCGGCGTCTACAACAACCACGACTATTGCGGCGGCAACAAGCACTACGGCCAGCACGGTAAGCACGCCTAAAGCAAGCGCCAGCCACAACGCAGCTGAGCACGGCAGCGACAACCCTTATGGTATCAACGCGATTTGGGAACAAGGCGATGCAGTCGCCAAAATCACGCTCTTGATTTTAATCATCATGAGCATGGCCAGTTGGTACGTTATTTTTAGCAAGTATTTTGAGCAAGCCAAGGTCAATCGCTTTGCGAAGGCAGTGGGATTGGATTTTTGGAGTGCGCCTAATTTGAAAACAGCCGTCCAAGGCTTAAAACCTGAGAGCCCTTTTCGATTCATTGCAGACAAAGGAATGGACAGCGCTGGCAAGCACACCGGCTTGATGGGTGGAGTGGATCTCAACACATGGGTGACGATGGGTATCCAGCGTGCAGTCAACAAGGTGCAAAGTCGCATGCAAGATGGCTTAGCTATTTTGGCGACAGTGGGCTCAACGGCGCCATTTGTTGGCCTATTTGGCACGGTTTGGGGCATTTATAACGCGCTTGTCAAAATCGGTATGTCTGGGCAAGCGAGTATTGACAAAGTGGCAGGCCCAGTTGGTGAATCTTTGATCATGACCGCTATTGGCTTGGCTGTTGCCGTGCCAGCCGTGTTGGGCTATAACTGGCTGGTACGCCGTAATAAATCAACCATGGAGGAAGTACACGCCTTTGGCAATGATTTGCATTCCGTATTAATAGCCTCCGGTAAATCTGCGTAAGCGTCTGCGGCATGCAATTTGAATTTAAGGAGCAAAGCATATGGCTATGAATATCGGCAACTCTGAAGGCGAAGACGAGATCATGAGCCAAATCAACACCACGCCCTTGGTAGATGTGATGCTGGTTCTATTAATTATATTTTTGATCACCATCCCTGTGGTCACTACATCGATCAAGGTTAACTTACCCAGAGAGCAAAATCAAATCCGTGAGACTAAACCCGAGAATGTCATCATTTCAGTAGATGCTGCTGGGAAAATATTTTTGTACGACACCCATGTTAAATCATCAAACGATTTGATTGAACGTATGAAAAAATTTGCCGCCAAAGACCCACAACCCGAAGTTCAAATTCGTGGTGATGGACAAAGCAGCTTTGAGTCTGTGGGACGCGTCATGTACGCGGTGCAACGCGCCGGCATCGTCAAAGTAGGCTTTATTACTGAGCCACCAAGCAAATAAGCGCTCGCTATTTATTACAAATCCACCTTAAGGAAACCCAATGGGAATGAATATTGGAGTCCCCAGTGACGAGCCGGAAGTGATGATGGACATTAACACTACCCCTTTGATAGATGTGATGTTGGTTTTACTTATTATGCTAATCATCACGATTCCGGCTCAATTGCACTCTGTCAATTTGGATATGCCTACGGGCAAACCACCGACCAAAACTGTCGAGCCCGAAATCATCAAAATCGACATCGACGCCAATGGTGTGGTGATGTGGAACCAGCAAGCTTTAGCAGACCGCGCGAGCTTGGATTTGCGCCTTATGCAGGCCAAGGCACTCCCTGTGCAGCCAGAGTTACACATTAAGTCACACGCCAAAGCCAAGTATGAGACAGTCGCTGGTGTGCTTGCTTCTGCACAGCGGATTGGTTTGACCAAGCTTGGTATCGTCGGCTCAGAGCAATTCGTGAATTAAGATTACTTCAAGGGTTATCCCCTTTTAATGCCCCATTCCGGAAATGATTGGGGCATTTTTTTAGTGAGAACGTATGAATCGATATGCTTACAAATTGCTCGTAGTTATAGGTTGTGCCTATGCTTACATGGGCGTAGTGCAAGCCCAGACTGTAGACCGCGCGCCCGTTGTTGCGTTGTTAATCACCGCTCAAGAAGCAATTAAAGAGAAAAAGCCTGAACAGGCACTTCAGGCTTTAGACAAAGCTCTGCTGATCGCCGCAATTTCTGGTGCAGACAAAGTCACTGTTGCGCGCTTGCGCGTAGCCGCAGCACTGGACAGCGGCAAACCTGCGCTTGCTATGGCTGCATTGGAGTATTTGATTTCGGCCACAGAAGTGCCCACGACAGAAAAGCCCAGCCTTTTGGAGGCCACAATTTCTTTGGCTCAAAAACAAAAGGATCATCAGCGTGTTTTGGACGCTACAAAACGCTACGAGGCCGTAGCACTTATGCCACAAGGTGTCCGCATCGCACAAGCACAGGCATACTATTTTTTAAAAGACTATGCGGCCTGCGCAAACAGTATTTCAACTCTCTTGAGCAATACCAAAGACCATGCACCATCTTCGAGCGACTCTCTGACAAAACCCCCAGAATATGTGCTGCGCATGCTTGCAGATAGCCACAACCAATTAAAAAATCGTGCGGCTTATACCGAAAGTTTAGAGCTATTACTGCGCCACTACCCCAGCGCTTCGTATTGGTCAGACTATTTGAGCCGGCAAGTACAAAAGTTAGAACCAAACTCAAGCCTTCTATTAGACTGGTACCGGCTAATGCGCGCCACCCTAAGTCTTGAGGATGGGGATGATTTTCTGGTGTATGCAGAACTAGCGCTCAAGGCAGGTTTGCCTATAGAGGCGTTGCATGTTTTCGAGCTCGGTGAGAAGCAAGCGTTACTAAACACCAGCCAATCGACGCACCATCAAGCCCTCAAGCAATTGATCTTGCGTCGCCAAGCACAAGACACCGATGCAATTGATACGCTCAATGCACACATGCAATCCAACAGCAGTGGTAACACCGCAGCTCAGCTTGCCGACTTACATTTTGCAGCATCGCGCTGGGAGGATGCACAAAAATACTATGCGCAGGGCGTTGCTATTGGGCTGCTTCGCAAAGAGGAGCAGGTGCGTCTGCGCTGGGGCATCGCAGCGGCGTTACAACGCGATCGCTCAACAGCCATCAGTATCTGGAAATGGGATGGTTTCGATGTTGCCACCCAGACGCTAATAAAAGCATGGAAAATCTGGCTGGATAGACCTTAAAATTGCGCAAGGTTTACAATCAACTTACAACAGCCCAAGGGCGTCACGCAGTGGACAAAGCAGTATCTAAAAAATTCCAAATGATCGACATCGCACGCTTAGCAGGGGTGTCCACCGCCACTGTCTCGCGCGCCTTAAATGGCAGTCCTTTGATTCATCCAGACACCACGAAGCGCATTCAGGAATTAGCCAAATCTCTCAATTACACCATCAATATTGGGGCAAAAAATTTACGCATCGGTCAAAGTCAAACCGTAGCAATTGTGATTCCTTTTGACCGCAACAGTCGGCAAACTATTTCCGACCCTTTCTTTTTGAGCATGCTGGGCAGTTTGGCAGATGCCTTGACTGAAAATGGCTATGACATGCTTTTATCGCGTGTTGATGCCGAGCATTTAGATAAGATGGCTGAAATCTACGATTCGGGTCGTGCGCGTGGAATTATTGTGATTGGCCAATGGGGACACCACGACCAGCTCAACGCACTTGCCGGCAGAAAAGTGCCTTTCGTAGTGTGGGGGGCGCATTTACCGCGTCAAATGTATTGCAGCGTAGGCAGCGACAATTTAATTGGCGGCAAAGTTGCCACTGCTCACTTGCTGTCACAAGGCTTGCGTCGTATTGCTTTTTTAGGTAACACAGAGCTACCTGAAGTGGCTTTGCGTTATCAGGGTTATTGTGCTGCGCATGAGGATTTAGGTCTCGCACCGGACTCAGCCCTATTAGTTAATGTGTCATTTTCTGCAAAACAAGCCCGCGAAGGGGTAGAAAAAATCATTGCCCAAGACTTGCAATTTGATGCCATTTTTGCATCCAGCGATTTGATTGCTATGACCGCTATTTCTGTTTTGCAGTGGCGCGGCTTACAAGTTCCTACAGATGTACCCGTTGTTGGCTATGACGACATCGAGGCAGCTGCGCACTTTCACCCGTCTCTGACAACTGTTAGCCAGTCTCTAGAAAACGCCGGACAGCTGCTCGTACAAAGCCTGTTGCGCGCCATGAACGGGGAGGTGGTCGAGCCCATACTGATGCCCACGCGGCTCATCACGCGCGAATCCAGTATTCGGACATAACAAGTCGCATAATGGCTAGCAGCCAAGTCTGCCAAACCAAATGCGCACAGACAATTGAGCGAAGACCTGATGTTTTCGCCATAATCTCTACATGACCCTTACCGAACTCAAATACATCGTGGCTGTGGCCCGCGAAAAGCATTTTGGCCGTGCGGCAGATGCTTGTTTTATCTCCCAGCCCACCCTGTCCGTGTCGATTAAAAAGCTTGAAGACGAGTTGGAAGTGAAGCTGTTTGAACGCAGCGCCAACGAAGTAACTGTGACGCCGCTGGGCGAAGAAATTGTGCGCCAAGCGCAAAGCGTGCTGGAGCAGGCGGCCAATATCCGCGAGATTGCCAAGCGCGGCAAAGACCCAGTGTCGGGCCCGCTCACGCTGGGGGTGATCTACACCATTGGGCCGTATTTGCTGCCCGCCTTGGTGCGTCAAGCGATTGCCCGCACGCCGCAAATGCCCTTGATGCTGCAAGAAAACTTCACCGTCAAGCTGCTGGACATGCTGCGCACGGGTGAGATTGACTGCGCCATTTTGGCCGAGCCTTTTCCCGATGCGGGGCTGGCCATGGCGCCGCTGTATGACGAGCCGTTTATGGTGGCGCTGCCCAACACACATGCCATGGCATATTTGCCCGCTATCAATGCAGAAGCGCTCAAGCAAGAAACCATGCTGCTTTTGGGCAATGGCCATTGCTTTCGAGACCATGTGCTGGAGGTTTGCCCCGAGTTTGCGCGCTTTTCTAGCCATGCCGAGGGCATTCGCAAAAGCTTTGAGGGCTCGTCGCTAGAAACCATCAAACACATGGTGGCCGCTGGCATGGGCATCACCGTGGTGCCGCGCCTGTCGGTGCCCAAGGAGGCGTTGGCTGCACAGGCCAAGGCGGCGCTTGGCAAAGGCACTCAAAAGAAAACCGAGGAAGCGCATGTGCGCTATGTGCCCTTTGAAGGCGACCCCCCCATGCGCCGTGTGGTGCTGGCTTGGCGGCGCAGCTTTACACGCTATGAGGCTATTGCAGCGCTGCGCAATGCGGTGTATGGCTGTGAGTTGCCGGGGGTGACTCGGCTGTCTTAATGCTACTTATTTAGTAGCGTTATATGACGGTATGACGGTGACATTGACCATATTTGTCGTGTATTGTATGCAGACTAGGCGCTTTCAGGTTAATCCAAGCCTCAGGCGGGCTTGGTGTCCACAAAACTCGCCCGAGCAGCCAATTTGTCGTACAACTTGAGCAGCAGCGGGTAGTCAGCACGCCAATCAATCTGCGGGAATCTGAAGTCTAGGTAGCCCAGTGCGCAGCCCACGGCAATGTCGGCCAAGCTCATGTGGATACCGCAGCAGTAGGCTTTGTCGCCCAAACCGTGGTTCATGGCTTTCAAGGCTTCGGTGATTTTGCCCATTTGGCGGTCAATCCAGGCCTGGCTGCGTGCGCCTTCGCGGCCCGCCCATGTGGCCTCTAGGCGGGCCAAAATAGCGGCATCAAGCAAACCATCGGCCAGCGCCTCCCAAGTTTTCACCTCAGCACGCTCACGGCCAGAAGACGGGATCAACTTGCCCACGGGCGACAGGGTGTCTAGGTATTCCACAATCACACGCGAATCAAACAAGGCCTCTTGTGTGCCGCCAGCGCCTTCCATAATCAAGCAGGGCACTTTGCCCAGCGGGTTGGAGGCACTGATGGTGGTGCTGGCAGCCCAAACGTCTTCGGTGACGAACTGGTAGTCCAATTTTTTCTCTGCCATCACAATGCGCACCTTGCGTGCGTATGGGCTGGTGACTGCGCCAATAAGTTTCATACTTTGTGTACTTTCTTGTTAAGGTTTCCCTGCGAGTTTTCATTGTACCGAGGCAATTGGGGCTTGCGCACGCTCAGCCAGGGGAAAACTCTGCGCTGTCTCGCGCAACCTACAATCGCTCTATGCAATTTTCCCCCATCACCGCCCTTTCTCCGCTTGACGGCCGTTACGCCGCCAAACTCCTTCCTCTGCGCACCCTCATGAGCGAGCATGGCTATATGCGCTGCCGCGTGCAAGTGGAGCTGGCTTGGTTTGAGGCGCTTTCTGATGCTGGGTTTGACGAATTTAAGCCGCTTAGCAGCGAAGCACGCGCTCACATCGCAGGCCTATTAACCGACTATTCAGAAGCCAGCACCGAAGGCATCAAAGCCATTGAGCGCGTGACCAACCACGACGTAAAAGCCGTGGAATACTGGATCAAAGACCAATTCAAAGGCCAGGCCGAGCTAGAAAAATACGCCGAATTTGTGCATTTTGCCTGCACCAGCGAAGATATCAACAATACCAGCCATGCACTACAGCTGCAAGCCGCACGCGAGCAGGTGCTGCTGCCCCAGCTGGATGCCATCATTGCCAAAATGCGCGAAATGGCGCACCAATACGCGGCCGTGCCCATGCTCAGCCGCACCCATGGCCAAACCGCCTCACCCACTACGGTGGGCAAAGAGGTGGCCAATGTGGTGGCGCGGCTGCAAAAAGCCCGCGCCAATATTGCCCAAGTGCAGATTTTGGCCAAAATGAATGGCGCGGTGGGCAATTACAACGCCCATTTAAGCGCTTGGCCAGATACCGACTGGGAAGCCTTTGCACGCGGTGTGGTCGAAGGCAAATTGGGCCTAGGCTTTCAAAACTACAGCATCCAAATCGAGCCGCACGACTACATGGCCGAACTGTTTGACGCGGTGGCCCGAACCAACACGATTTTGATTGACTGGGCGCGCGACGTGTGGGGCTATGTGAGCTTGGGCTACTTCAAACAGCGCCTCAAAGCGGGCGAAATCGGCTCGTCCACCATGCCGCACAAGGTCAACCCGATTGATTTTGAAAATGCCGAAGGCAATTTGGGGCTGGCCAACGCCCTGCTCAAGCATTTGTCCGAAAAACTGCCTATTAGCCGCTGGCAGCGCGACCTGACCGATTCCACCGTGCTGCGCAACATGGGCGTGGCACTGGGCTACGCCGTGCTGGCCTACCAGTCGCTGGGCGTGGGTTTGGGCAAACTAGAGCTCAACCGCGAGGCGATTGATGCCGATTTAGATGCCGCGTGGGAAGTGTTGGCCGAGCCCATCCAAACCGTCATGCGCCGCTACGGCGTGAGCGGCGCATATGAGCAGCTCAAAGAGGTCACCCGTGGCAAAGTGGTGAAAGCCGAAGATTTGCACGGCCTGATTCGCAGTCTGGCCATTCCGCAGGCTGACAAAGACCGGCTGCTGGCGATGACTCCAGGCAGCTATATTGGCAGTGCGGTTAGTCTGGCGCGTGCTGTCTAATTTTATAAAAATTTGTGCAATGTCACCGTCATATGGTCATAGTATGCTATCAATATTAAAGTAATTATGGCCATTAAATCCACCATCTACAAAGCCAATCTGTCGATTGCCGACATTGACCACGCCTACTACGCCGACCACCCGATGACGCTGGCGCGCCACCCCAGCGAGACCGACGAGCGCATGATGGTGCGGCTAGCCGCGCTGGCGCTCAATGCGCACAAGCTACAAACGGTGTGCAATGGCGACGGCATCTTGGCCTTTGGCGCAGGGCTGTCTGCAGTCGAAGAGCCCGATGTGTGGCTGCGCGATTTCACCGACGAATGCAAGCTGTGGATCGAGGTGGGTCAGCCCGAAGAAAAGCCGATTTTGCGGGCCTGCGGCAAGTCGGACGAGGTGCATATTTACACGTTTCACCATTCGTCGTCGATTTGGTGGAAGTCAATAGAAAACAAAGTCATTCGGGCACAAAACCTGCGGGTGTACCACTTTTCTAACGAAGCCACGCAAACCCTTGCCAAGATGGCGCAGCGCAGCATGCAGCTGCAAGCCACCATTCAAGAGGGGCAGCTGATGCTCTCTGACAGCCAAACCACGGTGGAAATAGAGCCGCTGGTTTGGAAGTGATGCCCGCAGTTGGGTGGGTTTTCTGGTGTTGCGCGTTTAGACTTGTACTTTTTTAGGAAAAAGTGCAAATGTCACCTTCGTATCGTCATGTATAGCTACTTTTTTTATAGCAAGTAACAGTTTTTGTGTGACGGTAGCTGGTATTCAAAAATCTAAAAGCGAGCATAGCCCGAGCAACGTTTTGCCTCTCCCGTCCGACCGATTTGCGGTATGCCCGCCATGAGGGAGTGGCGGGAGAGGCAAAACGCTGCTCGGGCGCGATAGTTTCTGACAATGCAGGCTGGGCGAGCAATCGCCTCCTAAACCAACTTGGCCTCGCAGCCCGTCGCCACCAGCGCATCTATCACCTGCTGCACATGGGCTAAGCCGCGGGTTTGCACCACCAGCTCAATCTCTACGTTTTGCGCGGCCAGCAGGGTAAACGCCCGTTGGTGGTGCACTTCGTCGATATTGGCACCGGCAGCGGCCACGGTGGCGGTGATGGCGGCCAGCGTGCCGGGCACGTCGCGCGCGCTCACGCGGATGCGGGCTAGGCGGCCTGCGCGCACCATGCCGCGGGCGATAATGGCCGAGAGCAGCAGTGGGTCTATATTGCCACCACACAGCACCAAACCCACCCGTTTGCCCACAAAGCGCTCTGGATAGCGCAGCAGCGCGGCCAGTCCTGCTGCGCCAGCGCCCTCCACCAGCGTTTTTTCAATTTCTAGCAGCATCACAATGGCCTGCTCCACGTCGCCGTCGTCCACCAGCAGCATGTCGTCCACGCGCTGTTTGATGATGGCTTGGGTAAGCGTGCCGGGCGTGCCCACGGCAATGCCCTCGGCAATGGTGCTGTTGCCCTGCGGATGCGCTGTGCCCTTGATGGCGTTGAACATGGCGGGGAATTTGGTGGTTTGTACGCCAATTACCTCAATACCCGGCTTCATAGCTTTGGCCGCCGTGGCGATGCCGCTGATCAGCCCGCCGCCGCCCACCGCAATCACCAAGCAGTCAATCTCGGGCACTTGGATCAGCATTTCCAGCCCAACCGTGCCTTGGCCCGCGATGATGGCCGCGTCGTCATAGGGGTGCACAAATACCAAGTTGTGCGCCGCCGCCAGCTCCAGCGCATGGGCGCGGGCGGCGTCCAGCGTGTCGCCGTGCAGCACCACGGTGGCACCAAAGCCGCGTGTGCGCTCCACCTTCACACTGGGCGTAAAACGCGGCATCACAATCGTGGCCGCCAGCCCCAAACGCCGCGCATGGTAAGCCACGCCTTGGGCATGGTTGCCCGCCGACATGGCGATCACGGCTGGGCTTTTGTCACCGGCTGCCGCTTTGATTTGGCTGAGTTTGTTGCACGCCCCACGCTCTTTAAAGCTCGATGTGAACTGCAAATTCTCAAACTTGAGGAAAATCTGCGCCCCCGTGATCTCGGAGATGGTTTTGCTCTCCACACAGGGCGTGTTCAGCACTTGGCCGTCTATGGCGCGGGCGGCGGTTTGGATGTCTTGGTAGGTGATCATGTTGGCATTGTGAGGCCAGAGTTGTCTAAATTTTGCCATTTAGGCGGCTAATGGGGGATAAAACTTGTGCATTTTGTGCGGTGCTGAAAGGTTTAACGTGTTGGTGGGGCGGGGGCTTCATGCCAAGGTGGTTGGCGGGCGCGAGCAGTGGATGACCTGATTTTTGCTCCGCTCTTTTTCGCTCTGGGCTAAGATTTTGTCTTTCTGTGGACTGCGCAAGAAGGTCACTTGGTTACAGGGTTGCCTTTTGTACATCGCGAAAATCGCTACGAAAAATCAGGTCATCCACTGCACGCTTGGGAGGCTTGGTTTGGCGTTTTTGGCTGCGCAGGCGGTTTTTCTGCCCTCCAACCACAATCACTGCCGTATGTCGGCATTCTGCGAGGTGATTTGTAATTTTTCAACCGAATGTCACCTTTTTATGGTCATAGTATGCTATATATTTTATAGTATTTTCTACTTTAAGATAGAAATGTCTTAGGTTTCAAACCCCTAAATGCGAGCATGGCCCGAGCAGCGTTTTGGCTCTCCTGATCAACCGATTTCGGTGTACCCACCGCATGAGGGCGCGTCAGGAGAGCCATAACGCTACTCGGGCGCCTCAAAACGCAAGCTCAAAAAGAACGACGCGGGGTAAGCGAAGTTGAATAGACAATTTGCGCACCACAAAAAGCCAATGCCGACAAAATGCGTATCATCAGAATACCTGATTAGTTACTTGCCTCAGACAGTCCAATAGAAGTATGCTGTATTTATTATCAGTTTTCCTAAGGACTCTCAATGGCAATGAACCGTATCCAATTCCAA